>NZ_PVLV01000158.1 GCF_002982015.1 Streptomyces solincola | reverse complement strand
GGCACCTCGACGCGCAGCGCCTGCATGGCCCGCCCCGGGGCGCCGGCCGGCCGGTAGGCCCAGCCGTCCGCCTCGGCGGGCCCGGCCCGGCCGGCCCGCACCACCGGGTCGCGCTCCGGGGCGCTCTCCCCCAGCAGCTCGGAGACGGTCGTACCGTAGACCCGGGCCAGCCCCAGCAGCATCGGCAGCGAGGGCTGGCGGCGGCCGGTCTCCAGCCGGGACAGATGGGCCGGCGACAGCCCGGCGCGCCGGGCGGCGGTCTCCAGGGTCACCCCCCTGCTCCGGCGCAGCGCCCGCAGTCGGGGCGCCACGTCGGGCAGTGCGGCTGCCGTCGGTTCGGCCGGATCGGCCTCGGTGCTCATGGCACCATTGCGCCACCTCTTTGCCCCGAGGGCAAGAAGATTGCCTCAGAGGCAAGAGGCTCAGCGCTGGGCGACCGCCTGCTTGACCAGGGTGCGGCCGAAGTCCCACATCAGGCCGCCGCCGCTGTGCGCCTCGTCCATCACGGCAATGAACGCGGTGACGAACCGCTCCACCTCCCGCTCGCCGATGATCAGCGGCGGGATGAGCTTGATGACCTCCAGCCGGTCGCCGGAGACCTGGGTGAGGATGCGGTGGCGCCGGAGCAGCGGGACGACCACCATCTGGGCGAACAGCCCCCTGCGGGCGGCCTGGAGCATGCTCCAGCGGCCGCGCAGGCCCAGCGAGGAGGGGCGGCCGAACTCGATGCCGATCATCAGGCCGCGTCCGCGCACCGCGTGCAGCATCTCGTAGCGGCCGGTGAGCGCGGTCAGCCGGTCCTTCAGCTCCTGGCCGGTGCGGCGGGCGTTGGCGACGACCTGCTCGTCCTCCAGCACGGCGAGGACGGCGAGCCCGGCGGCCATGGCCTGGGCGTTGGAGCCGAAGCTGGCGGAGTGCACGACGACCCGGTCCATGGAGGAGAAGACCTTCTTGAAGATCCACTCCTTGCCGAGGGTCGCGCCGACCGGGACGTAGCCGCCGGAGAGCGACTTGGCCACGCAGACCAGGTCCGGCTCGGCCCCGTCGTCGTGCTGGTAGGCGTAGAAGTCGCCGGTGCGGCCGAGACCGGTCTGCACCTCGTCGGCGATGAGCAGCGCCTTGTGGCGATGCAGCAGCTCCTGGGCGGCGCGCAGATAGCCGCGCGGGGCCTCGTGCACGCCCTTGCCCTGGATCGGTTCCACGATCAGCGCGGCCACGTCGCCCCTGCGCAGCTCGCGCTCCAGGGCGTCGAGGTCGCCGAGCGGGACGGCGGTGTCGGGGAGCAGCGGGGCGAAGCCGTCCCGGAAGCAGCTCTCGCCGTTGACCGACAGCGAGCCGGTGGTCAGCCCGTGGAAGGCGTGCGCGCAGTACAGCACGCGCGGCCGCCCGGTGGCGCAGCGGGCGAACTTCAGCGCGGTCTCCACCGCCTCGGTGCCGCTGTTGGAGAAGAAGACCCGCGCCAGGTGCGGCGAGTGGGCGAGCAGCTTCTCGGCGAGCAGGCCCGGCAGCGGCGGGCAGTCGAAGCGGGTGAGGTCGGCCAGGGACAGGTCGAGCACGTCGTGCAGCGCCTGGCGGACCACCGGGTGGTGCCGGCCCAGGCCCATGACGCCGAAGCCGGAGAGCATGTCCAGGTAGTCGTCGCCGTCGGCGTCCCAGAAGTAGGCGCCCTCGGCCCGCTCGTAGACCTTGTCGAAGCCGATGGTGCGCAGCATCCGGGGGAGCTGCGGGTTGAGGTGGCGGCCGTGCAGTTCGTAGCGCTCGGCCGCCCGGTCGGCGAGCAGCGCCGGCAGGTCGAACTTCCGCATGGTGGAGCTCACTTGCCGGTGGCGGACTCGCGGGCGGCGCGCAGGGACTCCTTCAGCGAGCCCATGGTGGCGAGGACGGCGGTGGGCTCGTAGCCGCAGTGCGCCATGCAGTTGGCGCAGCGCGGGTCCTTGCCGCGGCCGTACTTCTCCCAGTCGGTGTCCTCGATGAGCTGGCGGTAGGTGGGCACATAGCCGTCCGCCATCAGGTAGCAGGGCCGCTGCCAGCCGAACAGCGAGTAGTTGGGGATGGCCCAGGCGGTGCAGGGGAAGTCGGCCTTGCCCTCCAGGAAGTCCAGGAAGAGCGGCGAGTGGTTGAGCCGCCAGCGGCGGCGGTTGCCGCCGGAGAACGCCTTGCGGAACAGCTCGCGGGTCTGCTCGACGCCGAGGAAGTGCTCCTGGTCGGGGGCCTTCTCGTAGGCGTAGGCGGGCGAGATCATCATCTCGTCGACCTTGAGGTCGTCGTTGAGGTAGTTGAGCACCTCGATGACGGTCTGCGGGGTGTCGGTGTTGAAGAAGGTGGAGTTGGTGGTCACCCGGAAGCCGCGCCGCTTGGCCTCCTTGATGGCCTCCACCGCCTCGTCGAACACGCCCTCCTTGGCGACCGACTCGTCGTGGCGCTCGCGCAGCCCGTCGATGTGCACGGCGAAGGCGAAGTACGGGGAGGGGGTGAAGTTCTCGATCTTCTTGCGCAGCAGCAGGGCGTTGGTGCACAGGAAGACGTACTTCTTCTTCTGCACGAGCTGCCGGGCGATCTCGTGGATCTGCGGGTGCATCAGCGGTTCGCCGCCGGCGATGGACACCATCGGCGCGCCGGACTCCAGCACCGCGCCGACCGCCTGGGCGACCGGCATCCGCTGCTTGAGCACCCCGGCCGGGTGCTGGATCTTCCCGCAGCCCTCGCACTTCAGGTTGCACGCGTACAGCGGCTCCAACTCCACGATGAGCGGGAACTTCTCCCGCTTGCGCAGCTTCTGTTCGAAGAGATACGTCCCGACCCTGATGGTCTGGCGGAGCGGCATGGCCATCTGGCTCACCTCCTGGGGAGCGGCAAGAAACGGTGCCATCGAAGAAACGCGGGCATGACCGAGCGGAGCACGCGGAAGGCTGATATTCCCCCGGTGACCGTGCCGATCCGCACCAGCTCGTGCTCGGGGGCGTCCACGACCACCCGGACGGCGGCAACCGGCCGGGGTCCGGCGGCCAGCGCGGCCCGCAGGGTGGCGGCGGACTCCATGTCGACGGCGATCGCGCCGCGGGCCCGCAGCAGCGCCCGTTCCTGGCCGCGCACCACGTGGTCGGAGCCGATGAGCGGCCCGGTGTGCACCCGGCGTCCGGGGGCGGCCTGCTCCAGCGCGGCGACCAGCGCTTCGACGCCCACGCACGGCGTCGTGCCGTCCGGGCCTCGGGTCTCCGCGGCGACCACCAGGTCCCCGGGGTGCATCCCGGGGAGCAGGCCCGCGCAGAAGCCGGAGGCCAGCACCGCCGCGCCGGCCAGCTCCGGGCCGGCCAGCGCGCCGGAGACCGCGCGCCGGGCGTTGTCCGGACCCATGCCGGTGCGCAGCACGGTGTACGGGACCGGGGCGCCGCCGCCGGGCCGGCGGGCGCTGCGCAGGGCGAGCTGCTCGATGCCCAGGGCGCAGGCGACCAGCAGGGGCGCGGGCCCGCCGGGCGGCGGGGCAGCCGTCACCGGCGGGCCTCGTCGGCCCGGGTGTCGGCGGCGGCCGCGGGCGGGCCGGCCGGGACGGGGCCCGGCTCCCCGTGCACGTACCGCCCGAGCGCGGTGAGCGGGAACACCTGCCGGTACAGGTGGTAGTTGATGGAGAAGTCCCAGGGGAAGCCGGTGCCGGTGAAGTACGGCTCGTCCCAGGAGCCGTCCTCCCGCTGGGTGCGCGCCAGCCAGCGCACCCCGCGCTCGGCGGCCGTCGAGTCCCGCTCGCCGGCGGACAGCAGGGCCAGCAGCGCCCAGCTGGTCTGCGAGGCGGTGGAGGCGCCGCGGCCGGCCCACTTGGGGTCGCGGTAGGAGCGCAGGTCCTCGCCCCAGCCGCCGTCCTCGTTCTGGACCGAGAGCAGCCAGTCGACGGCCCGGCGGATCGCCGGGTGGGCGGCGGGCAGGCCGGCGGCGACGAGCGCGGGGACGACCGCGCCGGTGCCGTAGACGTGGTTGACGCCCCAGCGGCCGAACCAGGCGCCGCTGTCCTCCTGGTGGTCCAGCAGCCAGGCGACGCCGCGCCGGGTGCGCGGGTGGCCGGCCAGGCCCTCCCAGGCGAGCATCTCCACCACATGGGCGGTGACGTCGGCCGACGGCGGGTCGATGACCTCGCCGAAGTCGCAGAACGGCAGCCGGTTGGGGAAGGGGCTCGTGTTGTCGGCGTCGAAGGCGCCCCAGCCGCCGTCCCGGCACTGCATCCCGGCGGTCCAGCGCGCGCCGCGCCGCACGGCGGCCTCGATCTGCGCCGGGTCGGGGTGGCGCACCCGGCGCAGCGCGAGCAGCACCTCGGCGGTGTCGTCGATGTCCGGGTAGTTGTCGTTGTGGAACTCGAACGCCCAGCCGCCGGGGGTGAGTCCGGGGCGGCGCACGGCCCAGTCGCCGGGGCGGACGATCTCCTCGCCGAGCATCCAGTCGGCCGCCTTGACCAGCGCCGGGTGGTCGGCGGGCAGGCCGGCGTCGGCGAGCGCGATGACGGCCAGGCAGGTGTCCCAGACCGGGGACTGGCACGCCTCGACCATCCGGGCGCCGTCCTCGCGGGTCACCGTGAAGCGGTCCAGCGACTCCAGGCCGGCCCGCATCACCGGGTGGCCCAGGTCGTAGCCGAGCAGATGCAGGGCGATCAGCGAGTAGACGGCCGGCGGCTGGATGCCGCCCCAGCAGCCGTCGTTCTCCTGCCGTTCGACGATCCAGCGGGCGGCGGCGTTCATCGCGGCCCGGCGCAGCGCGCGCGGGGCGATCCTGCGGTAGGCGCGGACGGCCTTGTCGATGCGCTGGAACGCGCCGTCCCAGCTCCGCCAGGAGGCCGGCTCGCGGGGCGGGTTGGGGCACCGGGGGTCGGTGTGCAGCTCGTCCAGGGCGAACGGGGCCGGGCGGACCGGCCGCTTGGCGAGCACCACGCTCATCGGCACGATGGTCTGCCGGGCCCAGCACCCGAAGTCGTAGATGTTCAGCGGGAACCACGACGGCAGGAAGATGATCTCCGGCGGCAGCTCCGGCAGGTCCTCCCACCGCCACCAGCCGAACAGCGCCAGCCAGATCCGGGTGAACACCCGGGCGGCGGCGATCCCGCCGTGCCGACGCACCCAGTCGGCGGCGCGCTCCATGTGCGGCTCGTCGGGGAGGTCGCCGGCCAGCCGCAGCGCGACGTACGCCTCGACGGTGGCGGACAGCTCGCCCGGGCCGCCGTAGAAGGTGGCCCAGGTGCCGTCCTCGCGCTGCTCGCCGCGGATGTGCAGGGCGGCGGCGCGCAGGGTGCCCTCGTCGAGGATGCCAAGGAACTGCCGCAGCAGCAGGTCCTCGGCGTCCATGGTGACGTTGGTCTCCAGGTCGCCCTTCCACCACCCCTCGGCGTCCTGCCGGCCCAGCAGATGGGCGACGGAGCGCTCGGCGGCCCGCGCCGCGGCCTGCCGTACCTCCTCGGCGGCGCCGGTCTCGGGCGCGTCGCCCGCGCCGGTGACGGCCGGCACCCCGGTGCTTCCCTCGGTCTTCGCGGTCATGGCTTCCCCTCAATGCAGTCGGTGTGCTGCTCATGCGGGAGGGCCACCGGCCGGCGCGCGGGGCGCCGGCCGGCGACGGCGAGTCATATCAGGAAGGTCGTCATCATCCGAGGCGGGAGTCGGGGCTGGAGTCGGGGATCGTATGGAGGGGGCGGCGGGGACGGGGCGGGGCGGCGGTCAGCG
>NZ_PVLV01000157.1 GCF_002982015.1 Streptomyces solincola | reverse complement strand
GGCCGGAGCGGCGCCGCATCTTCCTGGCTGCCTTCCTGGGGGGCGGCCGCGGGAGGTGGGGCCGGCCCGCGGTTGCAGCAATCCGCGAGATGCGGGGCGGGCTCGGGGCGGCGGACGATACGGCTGGGCGCACCGGGCGGCGGGGGTCGATCTCCTGCCCTGCCGGCGGTACGGGGGCGGTCGCCGTCCCCTTCGTGCGCGTCCGCCGTTCCCCGACGACCCGACGACCCGGCGCCTCGACGACGGGCCGGCCTTTCCCCGGAGCGCTGCATGCACCCCTTCCGCATCGACATCCCGCAGGACCAGCTCGACGACCTGCACCGGCGCCTCGACGCGACGCGCTGGCCCGACGAGCTGCCCGGCGTCAACTGGGACCGGGGGGTGCCGCTGGAGTACCTGAAGGAGCTGACCGCGTACTGGCGCTCCTCCTACGACTGGCGGGCGGCGGAGGCGCAGCTCAACGCCTTCCCGCAGTTCACCGAGGAGATCGACGGCGCGCGTGTGCACTTCCTGCACGTCACCTCGCCCGAGCCGGACGCCGTCCCGCTGCTGCTGACGCACGGCTGGCCGGGTTCGGTCGCCGAGTTCCTGGACGTGATAGGCCCGCTGACCGACCCGCGGGCGCACGGCGGCGACCCGGCGGACGCCTTCCACCTGGTGGTGCCGTCGATCCCCGGCTACGGCTTCTCCACGCTGCCCGAGACCGGCTGGGACACCCCGCGGATCGCCCGCGCCTGGGCGGAGCTGATGGCGCGCCTGGGCTACCGGAAGTACGTGGCGCAGGGCGGCGACGCGGGTGCGGTGATCTCCCTGGAGCTGGGCCGCATCGACGCCGAGCACGTCCTCGGGGTGCATGTGAACATGCTGATGACGTTCCCGTCCGGGGACCCGGCGGAGCTGGCGGCGCTGGACGAGCGGGACCAGGCGCGGCTGGGCAAGCTGGCCCGCTTCGACGCGGAGCTGTCGGGCTACATGAAGCTCCAGCAGACCCGTCCGCAGACCCTGGCGTACGGGCTCACCGACTCTCCGGTCGGCCAACTGGCCTGGATCGTGGAGAAGTTCCTCGACTGGACGGGCGCGAGCAGCCTGCCGGAGGAGGCGGTGGACCGGGACCGGCTGCTGACCAACGTGACGATCTACTGGCTGACGGCGACCGCCGGCTCGTCCGCGCAGTTCTACTACGAGGGCGCGGCCGGGGTGCGGGCCGCGGCGGCCGGGGCGGTGCCGCCGGCGCTGACCGTGCCGGTGGGCGTCGCCGTCTTCCCGGACGACATCTTCGTGCCGATCCGCAGCCTGGCCGACCGGGACATCCCGACCATCACGCACTGGACGGAGTTCGAGCGGGGCGGGCACTTCGCCGCGCTGGAGCAGCCGGCCGCGCTCACCGCCGACGTCCGCGCCTTCGTGCGCGCGCTGCGCCCGGCGGCCGTGCCGTCCTCCTGACGCCGCCGGGCGCCCGCGCCTTCCCGTCCGTCCCTTCCCGTCCGTCCCTTCCCGTCCGCGCCTTCCCGCCCTCCGTACCGATCGACACGAGCAGAGATGAGGCACCGCATGACCGCCAGGACCGTGATCGACGTCTGGGTGGCCGACCTGACGTTCCCCGGCTACATGGACCGCCTGCACGCGCTGGGGGCGCAGTTCGAGGAGGCGCACCCCGAGTACCGGGTCAACATCGAGGGGCGCGACTTCCGCAACCTGTCGCGGGAGATCGCCGAGGCCGCGGACGCGGGCCGGCCGCCGGCCGTCGCGGAGTACTACTTCGCGGTGACCCAGGCGGCCCGCGACTCGCGCACCCGCGACGGCAGGCCGCTGTTCACCTCCGTGCAGAAGGCCATCGCGGGCCGCACCGAGATCCTCGGCGAGCCGGTGGTGGTGGACGACCTGCTGCCGGCGGTGCGCGAGCACTACTCGCTGGACGGCGACCTGGCGTCGATGCCGGCGGTGGTCACCGCGATGCTGATCTACGGCAACAAGACGGTGCTGGACCGGGCCGGCGTCTCCTCGCTGCCCACCACCTGGGGCGGGGTCGAGGCGGCGTGCGAGGCGGTGGCCGCGCTGGAGGGCGGCCCGTCGCACGGCGTCACCTGGTCCAACCACGGGCTGTTCTTCCAGCAGGCGCTTGCGGTGCAGGGCGGCGAGCTGGCCGACCACGCCAACGGCCGCGCCGGCCGGGCGGAAAGGCTGGACCTGGCGTCGCCGGAGATGCTCACCTGGGTGGGCTGGTGGCGGGAGCTGCACCGCAAGGGGCACTACCTGCACACCGGGCAGATCCCCGGCTGGGAGGCCAACCTCAAGGCGTTCGCCGACCAGGACGTGGCGCTGCGCGTCACCTCGTCCAACGACCTCAACTACATGGCCATGGCGGCCGAGAACAGCGGCTTCGAGATGACCGTGGGCCGCTTCCCGGGCCGGGACGGCGAGCCGTACGGCGGCAACATCATCGCCGGCACCTCGCTGTGGCTGGCCGACGGGCTGGCGGAGGACGTCCAGGACGGGGCACTGGCGTTCATGCAGTTCCTCAACAACCCGCGCAACGCGGCCGACCGGCACATCGCCTCCAGCTTCGTGCCGGTCACCCGCTCCTCGTACCGGCTGCTGGAGGAGGAGGGCTGGTTTGCGGACCACCCCTTCCACCGTCTGGCCAGCGCGCAGCTCGGCTCGTACGCCGAGGGTCAGGGCGGCGAGGGCGTGCCGCCGTGCCGGGGCGCGCAGTTCGGCGACTTCGCCGGGGCGCAGGACGTGATGACCCGCGCCATGGACGACGTGCTGACGCGCGGCGCGGAGCCGGCCGAGCGGTTCGCCGAGGCCACCGCCGAGGCGCAGGCGCTGCTGGACGCGTACGAGGCGGACCGCACCGCCCGCGGGGTGCGGGACCCGCAGAGCCTGCGGGTGGAGTACTTCCGGGACACCGAGGCGTACACCGGCGCGCAGCTGGAGAACGCGGTCAAGGGCGGTGCGTCGAGGGAGTAGGCGGCGCCGCTCAGGGCCGGCCGTCGGCGGTGCGAAGTCGTGCACCGCGAAGTCGGCCACCGGGAGGTAGCCGATGCGCTGGTAGACGCCGTTGCTCACCGGGTTGGCGAGGTCCGCGAAGAGCACGACCTCGCCCGCGCCGGCGTCCACCGCGCGCCGGCTGGCCGCGGCCGACACCGCGGCCCCGTAACCGCGCCCGCGCAAGGGCTCCGGCGTGTAGACGGGCGCCACCCGCACCTGCCCGGCGACCAGCGGGCTCACCCCCGCCATGGCGGCGGGCGTGCCGTCCGGAGCCTCCCACAGCGTGATCCGCCCCCCGGCGATCCGCACGTCGGCCCAGGCGTGCCCGTCCCCGGCGGGCGGCTCCCCGACGGCGGCGGCGAACTCGTCCCTCCACCGGGTGACCAGGTCCCGGTCCCCCGGCCCGGCCACCCGTGCGCGGCCCGCCGGCCGGGGCGTCGGCGGCGTCAGCTCCCCCAGCCGGTACAGGCGCAGCCGCTCCCGCGGCGCCGCCGTGCCGCCGGTGTGCCGCTGCCAGGCCGCCGCGAACACGTCCGCGGTCTCCTCCTCGGCGCTCACCCCGGGCAGCGGCTGCCCGGCCAGCCGGGCGGCGAGGGCGTCGGCGTCCCCGGCGGTGAGCCGGGTCGGGCACAGCGGGCGCGGCGGAGTGCGGAAGAACGCGGCCGCGACCCCGCCCGCCCGCTCCAGGAACCCGAAGAGCGACCGCTCCGGGCCGAAGGCGTCCGCCCCCTGGGCGCGCAGCGTCTCGGTCACCGTCAGGTGCACGCTGTGCAGGGCGGGGCGGGTGCGCAGGAAGGTCCCGGCGCGCGCGAGGAAGTCGTCGACGCCGTGGGTGAGATGCCAGCCGTTGGGATGCATGCCGCATGCTGTCGTGTGCGGGCGGCGCGGCGCACCTGGATTCCGGCGGCGTAGCCTCGCGGCATGGTGCGCGGTGAGGCGAGTGACGTGGACGGCTACCTGAGCGGCTTTCCCCAGGAGCGCCGGGCGGTGCTGGAGCGGTTGCGGCGGCTGTGCCGGGCGGAGCTGGACGGGTTCGACGAGGTCATGGCGTACGGGATGCCCGCGTACGAGCGGGACGGCGTCTGCGAGATCGCGTTCGCCGCCCAGAAGCAGTACCTCTCCTTCTATCTGATGCGGCCCGATGTCCGGGAGGCGTTCGCGCAGCGGCTGGCCGGCCAGGACATGGGCAAGGGCTGCCTGCGCTTCCGCAAGCCCGAGAGCGTCGACTTCGACCTGCTGCGGGACCTGCTGCGGGCCACCGCGGCGCGGCCGGGCCCGGCCCGCTGAGCCGGCGCCGTCCGGCGCTCAGGCGGGGACGGGGACCCGGACGGCCAGGGCGGTGTAGTAGTCGTCGAGGTCGACGGCCTGGCCGTCGAGGGCGACCCGCAGCTCGGCGAGGGCGCCGCGCAGGGCGGCGCGGACGGCGGGGACCTGGCAGGTCTCGGCCAGGGCGGTGAGCGAGCGGTAGCCCTCCAGGAGGGTCCCGCGCTGGTCAGGCGTGAGTGAGGTGCCGTTCGTCATGGAGACGTGCCGCCTTCCACTTGGTTCGGGGCAGGCTGCCCGCGGGGGCGAGCTCCACCGTGGGCCGGATGCCTATCTCGCGCTTGAACTCCTCGGCGATGCGCGCGCGCAGCGCCTCGGCGGCCGGGCCGGTGAGGTCGCCGGCCTCGGCCTGGACGTGGATGGTGTCCAGGCCGCGGTCGGTGCGCAGGGAGGAGCGGAACTCGGCGACCTCGGGGAAGCCGCGCAGCACGTCCTCGATCATCACCGGGGTCACGGAGACGCCGCGGACCTTGCGCATGTCGTCGACCCGGCGCAGGATGCCGCCGTCCAGGAAGTCCCAGGTGCGGCCGCAGCCGCATTCGGTGTGATGGCGCTTGACGACGATGTCCTCGGTCCAGTGCCGGAACAACTGGACGCCCTCGCGGTACAGGCCGGTGGTGACCCGCACGCCCTCCTCGCCGTAGCCGACCGGTTCGGCGGTCTCGGGGTGCAGCACCTCCTGGATGACCAGCGGTTCGTTGATGTGGCAGGCGCCGCGCCGGGCGGGGCACTCGAACATGAAGACCGAGCCGCACTCGGTGGTGCCGGCGGCGTTGAACACCCGGGCGCCGAAGGCGGACTCGATGGTGCGGGTGGTGAAGTCGGAGCGGGGTTCGGCGCCGGCCAGGATGATGTGGACGTTGGCGTCGCGGGCCAGGTCCACGCCCATCTCGCCGGCCGTCTCGATGAGCCGCATGGCGTAGCTGGGGGTGAGGCCGACCACCTCGACCTGGTGCTCCACGAGCAGTCCGACGAACGCCTTGGAGTCCAGGCCGCCGGCCGGCAGGACGGTGCAGCCCATGCGCTCCAGGGCGTAGTGCATGCCCCAGAAGCCCGCGAACAGGCCGTAGCCGAAGGCGACCATGCCCTTGTGGCGG
>NZ_PVLV01000156.1 GCF_002982015.1 Streptomyces solincola | reverse complement strand
TCACCCGTTCGGCGCGGATCCGGGGGCAGCGGCGGGGCGGGCGGTCTTGCATGGGGGCATGGGTCTGAACCGCGCCTTCCTCGCCGTCCCCTGCTGCGCCGCCCTGCTGGCCTTGACCGCCGGCTGCTCGGGGGACGGGATGACCGCCCGGCAGCGCCAGACGGCCAGGGTGGACGCCTTCTGCGCCGACCTGGGGGCGCTGCGGATGGACGCGGGGAAGCTCGCGGATCTGGATCCGCGCTGGCGGGGCGCGGCCGACGTGCGTGATCTGCGGGCCGACGCGGCGCACGACCTGGAGCTGGTGCGGCGCAGCGCCGAGGGGGTGCCGCGGGCGGGCGCGGGCGCGGTGGCGGACGCGTACGACGAGGTGCGGCGGGCGGTGGACGCGCTGCCGGGGAACGTCGCCGCACCGGACGCGGTGCGCCGGATCCGGCCGCAGCTCGCCGCGCTGGACCAGGCGATCGCGGCCTCGCAGGCGGCGGTGAAGTGCTGAGGACGCGGCGGCGGTCCGGGCCGCCGGGGCGGCTTCGGGGTGCGTGGCCGGTGGGGGCGGTGGTGGTGATGGTGGCGGCGTACTTCCTGCTGCCGCTGGACCTGTTCGGTCCGCACCGCCCGAGTGTGAGCTGGACGGTGTTCATCGCGGCCCTGACGGCGGTGGCCGTGATGCTGCTGGGGCAGATCAGGGGGGTGCTGGCGGAGCGGCGCGACATCCGGCCGGGGGTGACGATCCCGCTGCTGGTGTGCCTGTCGGTGCTGGTGTTCTCGGCGGGCTACTTCGCGCTGGCCAAGCATCCGGGGGAGTTCGCGGGCCTGTACACCCGGTTGGACGCGCTGTACTTCACCATGGTGACGCTGGCGACGGTCGGGTTCGGGGACATCACGGCGCAGGGGCAGGCGGCCCGGCTGGTGACGATCCTGCAGATCGTCTACAACTTCGTCTTCCTGACGGCGGCTGCCACCTCGCTGTCGCAGTGGCTGCGGGAGCGGGCCGGGGAGCGGGCCCGCTCCAAGGGCGGGGCCTGAGCGTCAGCGGCGGGTGGCGCCGCCGCGGCCGGCCGCCTCGACGAGCAGCCAGCCGGCCAGGGTCATGGCGACGGCGGCCGGGGCGGTGACCGGGACGCCGAGCAGCAGGGCGGTGCGGCCCTCCAGCAGGCCGCCGAAGCCGGTCATGGACAGGGCGAGGACGCCCAGGAGGCAGAGCGTGACGCCGGCCGCGGCCACCGGTCCCGTCCCGGGCGGCGGCACGGGTCCGGCCGGGACGGGCCGTTCGAAGCGGCGGAAGGCGGCGACGAGCAGCGCGGTGAGGACGGCGGCCGCGGCGAGCCGGACCGGGACGCCGGCCCACCAGGCGGCGGAGGCGGGCGCGGGCAGGGCCAGGCCGGCGGCGAGGGCGGCCCCGTACACGGCGAGCAGGGCGGTGAGGTGCCAGAGGAACGCGGTCATGGCGATCCCGTTGGCGGCCACCACCGTCCGCCACACCCGGGCCCGGGCGGTGAGCCGGGTGCCGGGGCCGCGCAGCAGCTCCACCGCGCCGACCAGCCACAGGCCGTGGCAGAGCAGCGCCAGAGTGGGCGGGGCCATGTTGGAGACCCGTTCGCCGGGCATGCCGACCATGGACAGCGGATACGGGCCGAGGGCGACGAGGAGGGCCGCGCCGGCGAGTCCGGTGGCGGCGAGCACGGCGGGCCGGCGGATCATGCCGTCGGCGCGCAGGAAGCCGAGCTGGTGGACGGCGAGCCAGACGAAGGCGAAGTTGAGGAACTCGACGAAGGGGACGGCGAGGGCGAAGCGCAGCACGTCGGTGGCGGCGGCGGCCGTGACGAGCCCGGCGAACGCGGCCCAGCCGTGGCGTTCGTGCAGCTTCAGCAGCGGCGGGGTGAAGGCGGCCATGGCCAGGTAGACGCCGATGAACCAGAGCGGCTGGGCGACCAGCCGCAGTGCGACGCCGGTCACTCCCCCGCCGCCGCCGAGCACCTGGACGGCGAACGCGAGGGCGCCCCAGACGAGGACGAAGACCAGGGTGGGGCGGAGCAGGCGCTGGAGGCGTCCGCGCAGGAACGCGGCGTAGACGGCCCGCCGGGGGTGGCGGCGGGCGGCGGAGCGGTAGGACAGCGCGTGGGAGAAGCCGCCGACGAAGAAGAACACCGGCATGACCTGGAGGAGCCAGGTCAGCACCTGGAGCGCGGGAACGACCGCGAGCAGGTTGGTGACGCCGACGTCCCGGCCGCCGGTGGCGGTGACGGCCGCCATGAGCCAGTGGCCGGCGACGACGGTCGCCAGCGAGGCGACCCGCAGCAGGTCGACGTAGCGGTCGCGGGTGTCGGGGGTGCGCTCGGCGAGGGCGCGCACGGTCGGGGTGGTCATGGGGCCACCCTCCGCGGGGCGGCCGGGGGCCGGACAGCGTACGGGTACTCAGGTACGGGGTGAGTACGGGCGTTCGGCGGGCGTCCGGCTCGACGGACGCCGCGACGCCTGCCGGGGGCCGGCCGGCCGAGCGCCGCACCCGGGGCAGGACCGCCCCAGCCGGCGCACGCCCCGGTCGGCGGCCGTGGCAGGAACCGGGGCCGCCCCGCTCCCGGAAGGGTGGGGCGCCCCCGGCCGGGGTCAGCCGCGGTAGGTCTCCAGCAGCCGGAGCCAGACCTCGCTGATGGTGGGGTAGGCGGGGACGGCGTGCCAGAGGCGGGCGATGGGGACCTCGGCGGCGACGGCGACGGTGGCGGAGTGGAGGAGTTCGCCGACGCCGGGGCCGGCGAAGGTGACGCCGAGCAGGATCTCGCGCTCCAGGTCGACGACCATCCGGGCGCGGCCCTTGTAGTCGTCGCCGTAGAGGCTCGCGCCGGAGACGGAGGCGAGGTCGTAGTCGACGGCGCGCACCCGGCGGCCGGTCGCCTCGGCCTCGGCGAGGGTGAGGCCGACGGCGGCGATCTCGGGGTCGGTGAAGACGACCTGGGGGACGGCGGCGTGGTCGGCGGTGGCGGCGTGCGGGCCCCAGGCGGCGGTGTCCAGCGGGGCGGCGCCGTCCGCGCGGGCGCCGATGGCCGCGCCGGCGATGCGGGCCTGGTACTTGCCCTGGTGGGTCAGCAGCGCCCGGTGGTTGACGTCGCCGACGGCGTACAGCCAGTCGGTGCCCTCGACCAGGCAGGAGTCGTCGACGGTGAGCCAGGAGCCGGGCTGGAGGCCGACCGTCTCCAGGCCGAGGTCGCCGGTGCGCGGGGCGCGGCCGGTGGCGAAGAGCACCTCGTCGGCCTCGACCGAGCCGCCGTCGTCCAGGGTGAGGGTGACCGGGGAGCCGGGACCGGGTCGGTCGAGCGCGGTGACCGAGACGCCGGTGCGGACGCTCGCCCCGGCGTCGGTGAGCGCCGCGGTGAGCAGCTCGCCGGCGAAGGGCTCCATCCGGGGCAGCAGGCCGTCGCCGCGGACCAGCAGGGTGACCTGGGAGCCGAGCGCCTGCCAGGCGGTGGCCATCTCGACGCCGACCACTCCCCCGCCGACCACGGCGAGCCGGCCCGGGACCTGCTTGGCGCTGGTGGCCTCGCGGCTGGTCCAGGGGTCGGCGGTGGCCATGCCGGGCAGCTCGGGCAGGACGGCGCGGGTGCCGGTGCACAGGGCGACCGCGTGGCGGGCGGTGAGCACGGTGTCGCCATCGGGGCCGCCGGTGACGGCGACCCGCCGGGGTCCGTCGAGGCGGCCGTGGCCGCGGACCAGGGTGACGCCGACCGATTCCAGCCAGCCGACCTGGCCGTCGTCCTTCCAGTGCGAGGTGAAGGAGTCGCGCCGGCCGAGGACCGCTTCGGCGTCCAGCGGCCTCTGGACGGCGTCCCGCAGTCCGGGGAGCCTGCGCGCGTCGGCGCGGGCGAGGCCGGGGCGCAGCAGCGCCTTGCTGGGCATGCAGGCCCAGTACGAGCATTCGCCGCCGACGAGTTCGCTCTCCACCACCGCGACGCTCAGTCCCGCCGCCGCGGCCCGGTCGGCGACGTTCTCCCCGACCGGGCCCGCGCCCACCACCACGACGTCGTATTCCACCGAATGTGTCATGGGGAACAGTGTGGTGGTACGTGTGGTTGGTGGCCACACGGGCAGTCGCCCGGGGGCCCGGAAAGGGTTCGGGGCCCTGTCGGGCGCACCGGTGTCACGGCGGGGCCAGGAAGCAGGACGCAGGCAGCAGGTAGCGGAAAGAGGGAGCCAGCATGAGCACGGTCGAGCTGACCAAGGACAACTTCGATCAGGTCATGAACGAGAACAGCTTCGTCCTGATCGACTTCTGGGCTTCCTGGTGCGGTCCCTGCCGCCAGTTCGCCCCGGTGTACGAGGCGGCGTCCGAGCGCCACGACGACCTGGTCTTCGGCAAGGTGGACACCGAGGCGCAGACGGAGCTGGCCGCCGCCTTCCAGATCCAGTCCATCCCCACGCTGATGGTGGTGCGGGACAAGGTCGCGGTGTTCGCCCAGCCCGGCGCGCTGCCCGAGGCGGCGCTGGAGGACGTGATCGGGCAGGCGCGGCAACTGGACATGGAGGCGATCCGGGCGTCGATCGCGGAGAACGCGACCGGCGGCGAGCCGCAGCAGGGCTGAGGGCGCCCGCCGCCGCCCGGAAGGCGCATTCGCGGGCGGGTCAGCGCTCCAGGACGAGGGCGAGGCCCTGGCCGACGCCGATGCACAGGGCGGCGACCCCGGTGCCGGAGCCGGCCGCGGCCAACTGGTGGGCGACCGCGCCGGCCAGCCGGGCACCGGAGGCCCCGAGCGGGTGTCCGATGGCGATCGCGCCGCCGCGCGGGTTGACCACCGCCGGGTCCAGCTCGGGCCACTCGGCGAGGCAGCCCAGCGCCTGCGCGGCGAACGCCTCGTTCAGTTCGAAGACGGTCAGCCCGCCCAGGTCGCGACCGGCCCTTGCCAGGGCCCGGCGCACCGCCTCCGCCGGGCCGAGGCCGAAGAGCTGCGGCTCGATCCCGGTGACGGCGGAGGCGCGGATCCGGGCCAGCGGCTCGCGGCCGGTGGCGCGCAGCCCCTCCTCGTCGGTGAGCAGCAGCGCCGCCGCGCCGTCGTTCAGCGGTGAGGCGTTGCCCGCGGTGACGGTGCCGCCGTCGGCGCGGAAGGACGGCTTCAGCCGGGCCAGCGCGGCGAGCGAGGTGTCGTCGCGGATGGACTCGTCACGGGTCAGTGCCACCCCGGGGAGGGGCGCGACCTCGTCGTCGTAGCAACCCTTGGCCCACGCCTCGGCCGCCTTCCGGTGGCTGGCCAGGGCGAAGGCGTCCTGCTGCTCCCGGGTGACGCCGTGCCGGTCGGCGACCAGCTCGGCGCCCTCGCCGAGCGAGACGGTCCACTCGGGCGGCATCTGCGGGTTGGTCATCCGCCAGCCGAGGGTGGTCGAGTACATCTGCTGGTGGCCGGCCGGGAAGGCCCGCTCGGGCTTCTGGAGCACCCAGGGCGCGCGGGACATCGACTCCACGCCGCCGGCCAGCATGACCGAGGCGTCCCCGAGGGCGATCGCGCGGGCGGCCTGGATGACGGCCTCCAGACCCGAGCCGCACAACCGGTTGACGGTGACCCCGGGGACCGAGACGGGCAGCCCGGCCAGCAGGACGGCCATCCGGGCCACGTCGCGGTTGTCCTCGCCGGCACCGTTGGCGTCGCCGAAGACGACGTCGTCGATCCTGGCCGGGTCGAGGTCCGGGGTGCGTCCGACCAGCGACCGGACGACGTGCGCGGCGAGGTCGTCCGGCCGGACGGTCGACAGGGCGCCGCCGAAGCGGCCCACCGGAGTGCGGACGGCGTCGACGACGTAGACGTCGCGGATGGTCATCGGGGCCTCTCCCAGCTCCTCGCCCGGCCCGGCGCGACCCGTCGTGGACCGCCGGTGGTCCGGGCGAGTCTCCGCCTCGGCGGTGCGCCCTGTCAACGCCCGCCCGAACGATCGGCCGGGCGGTCAGCGCACCCGGGCGACCAGGCCGTAGTCCAGTTCCTCGCCGTCCACCAGCAGCGCCTCCACGGCCGGGGTGGCCGGGTCGATGTCGGCCTCCAGGCCGCCGCCGGCGTAGCGGGGGAAGCCGGAGGCGCCCAGCTCGCCGGTCGCCCGCACCACGGCGGTGCGGACGGCGACCTCGGCGAGGCGGCCGGGATCGCGGCCCTCCTCGGGAGCGGGAACGATCAGGACCTCGAAGGACGGCGGCTGTGCGGGGTGTGCGCTCATGGAGGCGACGGTAGAGAACCGGCCCGCGCCGCGCACCCCTGCGCCTCCGCCCGGCCCCGCCTGGCGCACCGGCCGCCACCAGGTCGTACGGTGGGACGGATGACGACGTTCTCCAACGCCAACGGCGACCTCGACGGCTCCTCCGACCTGCCCGGCCGCTTCGGCCCGACCGCGACCACCGAGGCGCGGCCCCAGGACGTGGGGCCGGTCCGGATCGCGTACGCCCCCGACACCGACGGTGCGCCCGACCCGGGCGAGATCGTCTGGACCTGGGTGCCGTACGAGGAGCGCGACGGCCGGGGCAAGGACCGGCCGGTGCTGGTGGTGGCCCGGGAGCCGGAAGGCACCTTCCTGGCCGTGCAGCTCTCCAGCCGCCCGCACGACGGGCAGCGGGAGTGGGCGGCGATCGGGTCCGGGCCCTGGGACCGGGAGGCCCGGGAGTCCTGGGTGGACCTGGACCGGGTGCTGCGGGTGCACGAGGACGGCATGCGGCGCGAGGCGTGCGCGCTCGGACGGGACCGGTTCGACGCGGTCGTGAGCCGGTTGGCGCAGCGCTACGGCTGGACGGCTGCCTGAGCCGACGGCGCGGTCGCGGCGGCGGGGAAGGCGGTCTGGAAGGCGGCGAGGGCGCTCCGGTCGCGGGTGCGGTCCAGCACGGCGAAGACGGTCTCGTCGAAGTGGCCGGCGAAGGGGCCGGATCCGGTCAGCAGCGCACGGAAGGCGTCGGCCACCTGGGCCGGGTCGTTGCGGAAGACGCCGCAGCCCCAGGCGCCGAGCACCAGGCGCCGGTAGCCGCAGGCGGCCGCCGTCCGGAGCACCCGCGCCGCCCGGGCGGCGAGCGCGGCGGGGATCAGCGCGGCCCGCTCCGGGGTCTGCCGGCGGATCACGCCGGCGTTGGGGGCGGGCGAGGTGAGGAATCCCACGCTGGAGGGCCGCGCGAGCAGTTCGTCGCGGTGGTCGCGGAAGACCGGGACGCCCGGCGAGTGGATGACCCGGTCGGAGTAGAACGGGTCGGGGTGTGCGCGGTGGTGGGCGTAGAACTCCGGCGCGCGCAGCAGCGTGGCGTGCAGGGCCGAGGCGCGGCACAGCGTCTCCTCCTGCGCCTGCGCGCCGTTGAGGTAGCCGCCGCCGGGATTGCGGGCGGAGGCGAAGTTGAGCACCGCGACCGGGTCCGGCGCGGCCGCGGCCAGTCGGCGGGCGGCCTGGACGGACGCTTCGCCGGTGACGGTGACCGTGATGGAGACGGCTGGCGGCCGGCCCGCCCCGGGGGCCCGCGAGGGTGCCGGGACCGGGTCCGGGCCGTACAGCCGGGTACCGGCCAGGGCCGCCTCGACCTGGGGCGCGATGACCACGTCACGGCCGTCCGGGGCCCGGTAGGAACCGGCCTGGACGATCTTCTCGGTGCGGCGGGCGATCTCCCGCAGACGTGCGCTCATACCCGGCATCGTCGATAATCAACCCGGCGGCCGACAAGCGGATTTCGCTGCCCGAGGCGGTCTTGTGGGATCACCGGAGGGTGGCTTAGGTGGAGTGGACACGCCTGTGGCGGAACACGTCCTGGGGGGCGCGGACGTGGTCCCCCCGGGGCGCCCATCGACCGGAGGGAACCGGGAATGCCGGTGTGCGAGGCACCTGAGAGCGGCGGACCGCTCGCCCTGGGCGAGGCCGAGGACCGCCTGCGATGTATCTGCTTCAAGACGGGGCCGCCGCGGACCGTCGGCGTGGAGGTCGAGTGGTTCGTCCACGACCTCGCCGACCCCTACCGTCCGGTGTCCGCGTCCCGGCTGGGCGAGGCGGTGGCGCGCTTGCGCACCCTGCCGCTGGCCTCGCCGCTGACCCTCGAACCGGGCGGGCAGCTTGAGCTCAGCTCGCCGCCCGCTGCCTCCCTGATGGAGTGCGTGACCACCGTCTCGGCCGATCTGGCGGCCGTGCGCGGGGTGCTCCGCTCGGCCGGGCTCGTGCTGACCGGGGCCGGCACCGATCCCTACCGCCCGCAGCGCGACCGGCTGCTGCGCGAGCCGCGCTACGACGCCATGGAGGCGTATCTCGACCGCTCCGGGCCGGCCGGGCGGGCGATGATGCGGGACTCGGCCTCGGTGCAGGTCTGCCTGGACGCCGGGTACGAGGCGCCCGGTCCGCAGGGCTACCGGCGCCGCTGGAGGCTGGCGCATCTGCTGGGCCCGGTGCTGGTGGCGGCGTTCGCCAACTCGCCGGTGCTGCACGGGCGGTCCACCGGCCACCGCTCCACCCGGCAGGGCCTGTGGACCGACCTGGATCCGCTGCGCGGGCTCGCCCCCGACCTGCGCCGCGACCCGCGCTCGGCCTGGACGGCGCACGCGCTGGACACGCCGGTGATGTGCGTACGCGGGGAGGGTGACGGCCCCTGGGCGGTGCCGCAGGGGCTGACCCTGCGGGACTGGCTGCGCTCCGGGCGGCCCCGCCCCGTCACCCGGGCGGACCTGGACTACCACCTGACGACGCTGTTCCCGCCGGTGCGGCCGCGCGGCCACCTGGAGCTGCGGATGATCGACGCCCAGCCGGGCGAGGACGGCTGGATCGTGCCGCTGGCTGTGGTCACCGCGCTGTTCGACGACCCGGGCGCGGCGGAGGCCGCCTACCAGGCGGTACGGCACCTGGGCCCGCCCGAGGGGGCGGCCCCGCCGCGCAGCGCGCTGTGGCGGGAGGCGGCCCGGCACGGGCTCGCGGCGCCCGCGCTGCACGCCGCCGCGCTGGAGTGCTTCGCGCTGGCCCGCGAGGCGCTGCCCCGGCTGGGCGCGGCCCCGGCCGTGCTGGACGCGGTGGACGCGTTCCACGAGCGCCACGTCGGCCCGGGACGCTGTCCCGCCGACGCTCCCCTGACCTCCATGGCCGGCACCGGCCGGACCGGGAAGGATCTCGGCATATGAACGGGCAGACGGCTGCTGCCGATCCCGAGGCGCTGCGGCGGCGGGCGCTGGAGGCGCTCACCACCGCCCGGGCGCGGACCTCGCTGCTGACCGAGTGCGTGGACGAGCGGGACCTGACCGCGCAGCACTCGCCGCTGATGTCGCCGCTGGTGTGGGACCTGGCGCACATCTCCAACCAGGAGGAGCAGTGGCTGGTGCGGGCGGTGGCGGGCGCGCCCGCCATCCGCCCGGAGATCGACTCGATCTACGACGCCTTCGAGCATCCGCGGGCGGCCCGGCCCACGCTGCCGCTGCTCGCGCCCGCCGAGGCCCGGTCGTACGCGCTGGACGTACGCGGCCGGGTGCTGGACGTGCTGGAGCGCACCCCGCTGGAGGGCCGGCCGCTGCTGGACGCGGCGTTCGCGTTCGGGATGGTCGCCCAGCACGAGCAGCAGCACGACGAGACGATGCTGATCACCCACCAGCTGCGCAGGGGCGCACCGGCCCTGACCGCGCCGGAACCGCCGTCGGGCGGCGCGGGCGCGGCGGGGCTGCCGGCCGAGGTCCGGGTGCCGGCCGGGCCGTTCACCATGGGCACCTCCACCGAGCCGTGGGCGCTGGACAACGAGCGCCCGGCGCATGTGCGGGTGGTGCCGGAGTTCTTCATCGACACCGTGCCGGTGACCAACGGCGCCTATCTGGAGTTCATCGAGGACGGCGGCTACACCGAGCAGCGGTGGTGGGCGCCGGAGGGGTGGGCGCAGATCCGGGAGCACTCCATCGCCGCCCCGCTGTTCTGGCGGCGGGAGGGCGGCCAGTGGCTGCGGCGCCGGTTCGGCGTGGGGGAGCCGGTGCCGGCCGACGAGCCGGTGCTGCATGTGAGCTGGTACGAGGCGGACGCCTACGCCCGCTGGGCGGGGCGGCGGCTGCCCACTGAGGAGGAGTGGGAGAAGGCCGCCCGGCACGATCCGGCCACCGGCCGCTCGCTGCGCTACCCGTGGGGCGACGCGGACCCGGGCCCCGACCACGCCAACCTGGGCCAGCGCCACCTGCGGCCCGCCGCGGCCGGCAGCTATCCGGCCGGGCGCTCGCCGCTGGGCGTGCGGCAGCTCATCGGCGACGTGTGGGAGTGGACCTCCAGCGACTTCCTGCCCTACCCGGGCTTCGCGGCGTTCCCCTACCGGGAGTACTCGGAGGTGTTCTTCGGGCCCGGGCACAAGGTGCTGCGCGGCGGCTCGTTCGCGGTGGACGCGGTGGCCTGCCGGGGCACCTTCCGCAACTGGGACCTGCCGGTGCGCCGGCAGATCTTCTCCGGGTTCCGCACCGCGCGCGACGCGGACGCCGCCGCGCCCGGCGCCCCGGGCGGCCGCTGATGTGCCGCCACATCGCCTACTTGGGTCCGCCGGCGCCGCTCGGCGAGGTGCTGTCCGCGCCGGAGCACGGGCTGTACCGGCAGTCCTGGGAGCCGCGCCGGCAGCGCAGCGGCACGGTGAACGCCGACGGCTTCGGGGTGGGCTGGTACGCGGACGGCGACCCCCGTCCGGCCCGCTACCGGCGGGCCGGGCCGATCTGGGCCGACCTGTCCTTCGCCGACCTGGCCCGGGTGGTGCGCTCCGGGGCGCTGCTGGCCGCGGTCCGCGACGCCACCCTGGCCGGCGCGGACGCGGAGGCGGCGGCCGCGCCGTACGCCTCGGGGCGGTGGCTGTTCAGCCACAACGGGGCGGTGGGCGGCTGGCCCGGCTCGCTGGCGCCGCTGGCCGGCACGCTGCCGCACACGGCGCTGCTGTCGCTGGAGGCGCGCAACGACTCGGCGCTGGTGTGGGCGCTGGTGCGGCACCGGCTCCTGGCCGGCGACCCGCCGGCCGACGCGCTGGCCGGGACCGTGTACGAGGTGGCCGAGGCCGCGCCCGGATCGCGGCTGAACCTGCTGATGACCGACGGCGAGAGGATCGCCGCCACCGCCTGGGGCG
This sequence comes from Streptomyces solincola, assembly GCF_002982015.1. Lineage (GTDB taxonomy): Bacteria > Actinomycetota > Actinomycetes > Streptomycetales > Streptomycetaceae > Streptomyces > Streptomyces solincola. The sequence continues at coordinate 3,110 of NZ_PVLV01000156.1, read as the reverse complement.
ACTCGCTGTGGTATCTGGCGGACGCCGCCGCGGGACGCACGGTGGTGGCCTCGGAGCCATATAACGACGACCCGGCGTGGCGCGAGGTCCCCGACCGCACCGTGCTGACCGCCGGCCGTACCGACATCTCACTGACACCGCTCAAGGAGCCCCCCGCGTGAGCCCGTTCCTGCTGACCCGCACCCTTCCTGAGGACACCGCCGGCGCCGACCTGCGCGCCGACGTGGTGCACGGGCTGACCCGTACGCCGAAGGAGCTGCCGCCCAAGTGGTTCTACGACGCCCGGGGCAGCGAGCTGTTCGAGGAGATCACCCGGCTGCCGGAGTACTACCCGACGCGGGCCGAGCGGGAGATCCTGCTCGCCCGCGCCGGGGAGATCGCCGCGGCCACCGGGGCGCGGACCCTGGTGGAGCTGGGGTCGGGCTCCTCGGAGAAGACCCGCCACCTCATCGAGGCGCTGCTGCCCGGTCTGGAGGACTACGTCCCGGTGGACGTCAGCGAGAGCGCGCTGCGCGGCGCGGCGAAGGCGCTGGACGCGGAGGTGCCGGGGCTGCGGGTGCACGCGCTGGTCGCCGACTTCACCCGTGGCCTGGCGCTGCCGGGGACGCCGGGGCCGCGTCTGGTGGCGTTCCTCGGCGGGACGATCGGCAATCTGCTGCCCGAGGAGCGGGCGATGTTCCTGCGTTCGGTGCGGACCCTGCTGGCGCCGGGCGACGCGCTGCTGATGGGCACCGACCTGGTGAAGGACGAGGCCACGCTGGTGGCCGCCTACGACGACGCGGCGGGGGTGACGGCCGCGTTCAACAAGAACGTGCTGTCGGTGCTGGCGCGGGAGCTGGGCGCGGACGTGGACCCGGACGACTTCGAGCATGTGGCCGTGTGGGACGCGGAGCGCGAGTGGGTGGAGATGCGGCTGCGGGCCCGGCACGCGCTGACCGTGAAGTTCCCCGAGCTGGACCTGGCGGTGGCGTTCGAGGCCGGCGAGGAGATGCGCACCGAGGTGTCGGCGAAGTTCCGCCGGGAGAGGGTGGCCGGGGAGCTGGCCGAGGCGGGCCTGGAGCTGGCGCACTGGTGGACCGACGAGGCGGGACGCTTCGCGCTGTCGCTGGCCACGGCGGTGTGACGGCCGCATGACCTGAGGCGGGCGGGCCGCCGGTCGCGGGGACACCCCGGGCCGGCGGTCCCGTCGTGCCGGCCCTGGTGCGGTCGTCAGCCGACGAGGCGGCGGCGCCAGTCCAGCGGGGTGACGTCGATGGCGCGGCCCGGGTCCCCGTCCCAGTCGGTGGTGAGGCCGGCCGCGCGCAGGGCGGCGGCGACCTCGCGGCCGACGGCCTCGGTGGTCGCCGCCGAACCGTCGAAGCCGCCGTAGTACAGGGCGAGTCCGTGGCCGGCGGCGGCCGAGTCGGTCGACTGGGTGTGGAAGTAGACGAAGCCGCGCGATCCCGGTGCGGCCTCGTCGCCTATCTCGGCGTGGCCGCAGGTGCGGCAGCAGGTGAAGTTCTCCCGGGCGGTGACCCCGGCCGCCTCCAGCGCGGTGAAGGCGCGGGTGAGCCGCTCGGGGTCGGTCTCGCCGTGCCAGTGGGCCTGCTCGGCGACGCGCTCCCGCCACAGCCGGTCGGCCAGGGCCGCCGCCTGGGCCCGGGAGACCGGCCGGCTCTCGGCGGTGACCAGGTAGTCCTCCGCCAGCTCGGCCAGCTCGGCGCGGGTGGCGTAGCCGCCGGCCAGCACCTCCCGTACCCGCTGCTCCAGGGCGTGCAGGTCGGCGGCGAGCAGGTCGAGCGGCGGGACCTCGGGGGCGGGGGCCGTGTCCAGCGACCACCAGCACGGGCCGGCGTCCCAGCCCGGCTCCCGGCGGGCCCAGCCCGCCAGGGCGGCGGCCGCCGCCTGCGGGTCGTCCAGGTGCGCCCGCAGGTGCGCGGCCCCCTCGCGGTGCTCCACGGTGTACGCGGCGCCGCTGTCGTGCCAGACCTGGGCGAAGACGTCCGGCAGGTCCGGTATCCGCTGGAGCACGAGGAACCGGTCGCCGTCACCGCCGATACGCCGGACCAGCGCGGTCAGTTCCGCCGCGGACGGCCGCACGTGCCGCTCGCCGTTCTCCGTCTCCACCGTGATCCGCAACATGGTCCGACTCTGGCACACCCCACTGACAGCCGGCCGGGGGGCGGACCGCGTCCTGGGCGGCCCGGGCCAGCGCGCGGCGGTCGGCGGCGCCGGGGTGGCCGGCGGGGATCACCGGCAGCAGGGTGACGTCGGCGGTGAGCCCGCCGGCCGCGGCCACCCGCCACAGCGAGGCGGCCAGGGTGTCCTCGCCGACGAACGCGGCCGGCCCGGTGGGCCGGTAGGCCAGGCGTACCGGCTGGACGGGCGCGCCCGCGTCGACGGCGGCCTGGAAGGGGGCCGGGCGGAAGCGGCCCTGGGCGCGGCCGCACCAGGTGGAGCCCTCGGGGAAGACGGTGACGCGGGAGCCGCCGGCCAGGGCGGCGGTCATGGCCCGGACGGCGCCGGGCAGGGCGCGCAGCCGGTCGCGTTCGACGAAGAGAGTCCCGGCCAGGGCGGCGAGCGGGCCGAGCACCGGCCAGCGCCGCAGGTCGCTCTTGGCCAGCATCCGGCCCGGCAGGACGCCGGCGATCAGCGGGATGTCCAGCCAGGAGACGTGGTTGGCGGCGATGAGGAGCGGGCCGCCGGGCGGCGCGGCGCCGTGCACCCGTACCCGTACCCCGAAGGCGGCGAGCACGGTCCGGCACCACAGCGTCATCAGCGCGGCCCGGGCCGGACGGCCCAGCGGGGCGGCGAGCGGGGCGAGCAGCACGCCGAGGAGGACGGCGAGCAGGCCGCCGGTGAGGCGGGCGAGGGTGCCGGCCGGGGAGGCGCGGCGGTCCGGCCGGTGGGCGCAGGCGGCCGGGGTGCAGGGCGAGCGGGGCAGCCAGATGTCCACGGTGGGCCGGCCTCAGGCGGGTGCGAGGGAGAGGAAGTGGCGCAGGTAGCGGGGGTGCACACGGTGCAGCGGGAGCAGTACGTACAGGTCGGCGACGTCGAACGCGGGGTCGTGGGCGGGCGCGCCGCACACCCAGGCGCCGAGCCGCAGGTAGCCGCGCAGCAGCGGCGGGAGC
>NZ_PVLV01000155.1 GCF_002982015.1 Streptomyces solincola | reverse complement strand
CCTCCCCGCGCCGCACCGCCTCCCCGCGCCCGGCGGTCCGCCGGCCGGCCGCCGCCGCGCCCCGCCGGCGGCCGCCGGCCCGCACCGCCTGCCCACCCCGCACCGCTTCCGGTCGTTCGACTCCGCGCGCACAAGTCGGCCCGCCGCTGGGTTCTGAGCGGGGCGGCTTCCAGCGAGTCAACTCGCACTGGTCGGGGCCGACGTGGATCCCGGCGGTGGATGAGCGGCAGAGGCGTATCGCGCGGGCATACGTGGGCTGAGCCAGCCGACTGTTCCGCAGTGGGCGGCCCCCCGTTTCAGTGTCCGGTCAGTGTCCGGCGCGCACGTACGCCTGCCGCGCCATGACCGGACCGCGCCACCGGTCACGGGTGAGCCGTTCGCTGCCGAGCCGGCGGGGCCTGCTGGAATGCCTGGCCGACGGGCGCAGGCCGCCGCCGTGGTGGACCGGGCTCGGCATGACTGACCGGCTGGGCGAGGCCGGGATGCGTGGGCAGCGCAGGAGAGACGCGCCCCGCGACGTCGATCGGATGCGCGGACCAGCGGGGCGCTATAGCAGACGGAATGCACCCTTCCGGCCGGACGGGCGGGAAGCGATCTGTTTCGGCCAAAGCGGCCGGGGTTGGTGGTCGCGGGCTGACGGATGGCGGGTCCGGGCGGGGCGAGGGTGGTCGAGGGGCGGTAGGGCGCGGTTCATGCGATGAAGGCTGCGATGAGCTGAAAAATTTATTGCGATGTTGCTCTTTGAACGAAAAAGATTGATCAAAAATGAGCAGTCACGTTTGACGACTGACCGTTCGGTCGGTGATGGTCGGTCACATGTCCGTTACCGAGAGCCCCGCACGACTCGGCGGGCCGCTGGGGCTGCGCGATTTCAGGCTGCTGCTGGCCGGATCCGCCGCCGGTCAGGCCGGCGCGCAGGTCACCCTGGTGGCCCTGCCGCTGGTGGCCGTGCTGCTGCTGGACGCCTCCGCACTGGAGGTAGGAGCCCTCACCGCCGCCGAGACGGCCGCCTTCCTGCTGATCGGGCTGCCCGCCGGCGCCTGGGTGGACCGGATGCGGAAGCTGCCCCTGATGATCCGTGCCGACGTGGTGCGGGCGCTGGCGATGGCGAGCGTGCCGGCGGCGGCCGCGGCCGGAGTGCTGGGCATGGCGCAGATGTACGCGGTGGCGCTGGTCACCGGGGCCGCCACGGTGTTCTTCGACGTGGCCCACCAGAGTTTCCTGCCGCGCCTGCTCCCGCGCGAGCAGTTGGTCGCGGGCAACGGCGCACTCGAGGTCGTCCGCTCCTCCGCACAGGTCGCCGGGCCCGGTCTGGGCGGAGGGCTGGTGCAGATCGCCGGCGCGCACCTTGCGGTCGCGGCCAACGCGGTCGGCTATGCGCTCAGCGCCGTCCTCCTCCTGGGGATCCGGCGATCCGAGGAGCGGCCCCCCGCGGCGGCGGGGGCGTCGCTGGCCGGAGAGGTCGCCGAGGGCGTCCGCTTCGTGGCGCGCCACCCCCTGCTTCGGGTGATCGCGCTGGCGACCGGGCTGGGCAACTTCTTCGCCGCGGTGCTGATGGCCGTGCAGACCGTCTTCCTGGTGCGGGTGCTGGAGCTGGGCCCGACCGCAGTGGGGCTGGTGCTGTCGGCCGCGGCCGTGGGCGGGTTGGCCGGAGCGCTCTGCGCGGGGGCGATCGGCCGCCGGTTCGGACAGGCGCGGGTGATCTGGCTCTCCGTCCTGGCCACCAACCCGTTCGCGGTGCTGTGGCCGCTGGCGACGGGTGGTGCAGGCGGGGCGCTGTTCGCGGCGGCATCCGGGGCGGTGTTCTTCGGTTCGGTGGTCTACAACGTCGCGCAGGTCAGCTTCCGGCAGGCGCTGTGCCCACCGAGGCTGCTGGGGCGGATGAACGCCACCCTGCGGTTCCTGATGTGGGGCACGCTGCCGCTCGGGGCGCTGGCGGGCGGCGTAGTGGCGGAGGGCTTCGGGCCCCGGACGGCGCTGGCCTGCTGCGCCGTCGGGTTCCTGTTCGTCCCCCTGCCGCTGCTGCTGTCCCCGCTGCGGCGTATGCGGGACCTGCCGCCGGCGCGGGAGCGCGCGGGGGCGGCCACGTCGGACGCCTCGTGAACGGCGGCCGCGGGGCAGGTGGGGGCCGGCTCGCACGGGGCCGGTCGACTTCGGAGGGGGACGGCGTGCAGGGCGACACCGGGCAGTACGTGCCGAGCACAACAGGTCAGCACATACCGAGCACCACAGGTCAGCACGTACCGAGCACGACCGAACCGTACGCGCCGAGTATCACCGGCCAGTACCTGGAGAGGTTCGGGCAGTTCGGACGGCCGAGGGCCGCCGGGGACGCGGTGCTGCTGCCGGTCACGGGGGCGCAGCGGCGATTCCTGCTGGTGCGCGCGCTGGACCGGTCCGGCCGTCCGGACCTGGTGCCGATGTTCTTCGCCTTCCCCCGGGGGACGGTGGACGCGGCGCGGCTGAGCGCGGCGGCCACGCACCTGGCGGGGCTGCACCCGGCCTTGCGGTCCCGGCCCACGGTGGTGCGGGGAGTTCCGGTACTGCGGCTCGCCGCGCCGGACGTGCCGGTGACGCGAGTGGGGTGCCGGGAGGGGGAGGGCGCCGCGGACGCGTTGCGGCGGGCGCTGGCGGCCTGGGCCGCGGACGGGCCGCCGATGCGGATGCTGCTGGCGGACGAGGGGGACCAGGAACTGCTGGCCGTGGTCTTCGACCACGCGGTCTGCGACGGCTGGTCGCTGGGGCGGGTGGTGGAGGAGCTCGGCATCGCCTACGTGCGGGACGCGACCGCCGACGACGTCGAAGAAGCCGAGGCCGAGGGGCGGTTGGACGCCTACCGGACGGCGGTGCTGGCGCAGCTCGACACGGAGGAGCGGGCCTCCTCACCACCCCACCTCGCCTACTGGGGCGAGCGGCTGCGCCGCGTACGGGAGCGGACCGGGGCGATGCGGGCCCGGAAGGATCCGCTGGCGGACGGCCCGGTGAGCGGGGCTGCGTCGGCCCTGCTGCCGGCCGGTCACGGCGGGACGGCGTTCCCGGCGCTCCTGGACGCCTGTACGGCGGCGGTGCGGGAGTTGTACGGGGCGGCGGAGGACGCTCTGGCGCCGGTGGGCTACCCGTGGGGCGGGCGGCCGGCAGGGGCCGAGCCGGTGGTGGGCTGCTTCCTCAACACACTGGTGTTCGCCGCCGGTTCGCGCGGCGGCGCGCCGGGCGCCACGGCGGACGGGTGGTGGGACGACCTGGACCGGGCGGACACGCCGTTCGACGCCGTGGTCCGCGCCGCGCGGGCCGCGGGCTCGCGCTGGGGCGGCGGACTGGACGGGCTGCTGACCGTGGACGCCGTACGCGACCGGCCGCCGCTGACCCTCGACGGCGTGCCGGGCCGGGAGGTCGAGGTCGGCGGCCGGGCGGTGCGCGGGCCGTTCGCCGTGTCGGTCACCCAGGGCTCCGAGCTGCGCGTACGCATGGTGTGGGACCGCGCCGTGCTGGCCGACCGGGACGCCGAGCGCGCGTTCGCCGCGTTCACCGGTGCGCTGGGCGGGGCCGGCTGACCCGCTCGCGGTCTGCCGGCCGGTGAACGTCCGGCCGTCCCGGCGCACTCGCCGCCTCCCCCCGGCGCGCTGCTCGCCGCCCCCCGGCCGAGGCCACGCTCGCCGCCGTGCCTTCGGGACCACGCCCGTCGCACGGCCCCGTGCCGCGCCCGTCCGCCCGGCGAGCAGCGCCCGCCGAGGCCGAACCGCCCAAGCCGGTCCGCCCGCCGCCGCGCCCCCGCCCCCTCTCTCGACCACATGCCTCTCCCGGGCGCCCCGCGTGATCCGCGGGGGCCCGCCGACCGCTCGCACGACCGTGCCCGAGCGGTGACCGTACGACCCGACAACCCAGGGACCGCCCATGTTTCCGCTCTCCTCCTCGCAGGAGATCGTCTGGCTGCACGAGCAGGTGCACACCGGCAGCCGGGCCTACAACTTCACCGCCGCACTCGACCTGTGGGGCGATCTCGACCCGGAGGCCCTGCGGCGCGGGCTGGCCGCCACACTGGCACGCCACCCCGGACTCCGGCTGGAACTGGTGCCGGTGCCGGGCGGCCTGCCCGGGCAGCGGGTCGCCGAAGAGTGCGCACCCCGGCTGCGTACCGTCGACCTGACCGGCGAGGCGGACCCGGACGCCGCGTTCCAGAAGCTGCTGCGCGACGAGGCGGAGACCCCGCTGGACACCGAGCAGGCCCCGCTGCTGCGTTGGACGCTGGTGCGGATGGCCGAGGACCGGCACCGACTGGTGCACGTGGAGCACCACCTCATCCACGACGGGCACTCGTTCGCGATCCTGCTGCGGGACGTGTTCACCGTCTACCGCGCCCATGTTCTGGGTGAGCCGGTCACGCTGCCGGCGGCGTCCTCCTACGCGGACCACGTGCGCGCGCAGGCGGCGCGCCGGGCGGCCGGCCAGGACGACCGGAGCGGCCTGGACTTCTGGACCGGGCTGCTCGGCGACGTACCGAGGGACATGCCGCTGCCGGGGCTGGCCCGACCGGGTGCGCGACGTCGGCACCGAGGCGGGCAGCTGCGGCAGACCATCGGCGCCGACCTGGCGCAACGGCTGCGCGGGCACGCCCGGGAGCAGGGGCTGACGCCGTTCTCGGTGCTGCTGGCGCTCTTCGCCGAGCTCCTGCGGCGGCACGGCGGGCGCGAGGAGATGGTGGTGGGCACCGCGGTCGGCAACCGGCCGCGGGGATACGAGGACGCGGTCGGGATGTTCGTCAACACCATCCCGCTGCCGCTGCGGCTCGATCCGGCGGCCCCGGCCCTTGAGGCGACCGAAGAGGTCACCGACGTGCTGATCCGAGCACTGCCCCACCAGGACACACCGGTGCAGGAGCTGACCCGGGCGCTCGGGCGGCACACCACGGGAGCGGACAACCCGCTGTTCGGGGTGATGTTCAGCGCCCACGACGCCGAGCTGCCGGAGATCGACGTCCCGGGTCTGGACGTCACGCTGTTCGAGGGTTTCAACACCGGCACCACCCGGTTCGACCTGGACGTGGTGCTGCTGCCGGACGACCGGCGCGGTGTCAGCCCCCGGCAGGGCGTGGCCGGGATGACGCTGGTGTGGGACTACGACGCGGACCTGTTCGGCGAGGAGGTCGCCGAACTGCTGGCCGGGCGGCTCGCCGATCTGCTGCGCGGCTATCTGGACGCGCCGGAGTCCGCGCTGGCCGACCTGGCGCCGCAGCCGGTTCCGGCACCGGTGGCGGTGCCGGTGGCGCCGCGCGGCCGGGACCTGCTCGATCCGCTGACGCAGCACGACCCGGCGCGGCCGGCACTGGTGGCCGGGGAACGCTCGTGGAGCTACGGCGAGCTGGACGCCATGGTGTCCTCGCTGGCCGGGCGGATGGCCGAGGCCGGCGTGCGGGCAGGCCAACCGGTGGCGGCGGTGCTGCCGCGCGGGGCGGACTCGGTGGTGGCGCTGCTGGCGTGCCTGCGCGGCGGGGCGGTCTACTGCCCGCTGTCGCCGTCCGATCCGCCGGCGCGGCTGACGGGTCTGCTGGAGCGGCTCTCCCCGGCGCTGGTGCTGACCTCCCCGGACGCCCCGGTACGGGTGCCGGGCGGGCTGCCGCACGCCGAGGTGGGCGCCGCGCTCTTGCCGGCCGCGGCGGACGCGGCGCCCCTGCCGGGGGCGGCGTACGTCATCCACACCTCCGGCTCCACCGGGCTGCCGAAGCCGGTGGCGGTGGGCCGGGCGGCGCTGGAGAACCATCTGACCGGCGCGGCGGAACTGTTCGGCCTGAGCCCGCGGGACCGGGTGCTGCTCTTCGCGCAGCCATCGTTCGACGTCGCCCTGGAGGAGGTGCTGCCGGCGCTGCACGCCGGGGCCTGCCTGGTGGCGCCGGGCGTGGAGGTGCCCACGGGGACGGAGCTCGCCGGGCTGCTGGCCTCGGCGGGAGTCACCGTGGCCAACCTGCCGACCAGTTACTTCCTGGCAGTCCGCGAGGAACTGACGGCCGGCCCGGGCGCGACCGACGCCGCGCCGCGGCTGCTGGTGCTGGGCGGCGAGCGGCTGCCGGCGCGGGCGGCGCGGGACTTCGCGGAACGGACCGGTGCGCGGGTGCTCAACGTCTACGGGGTCACCGAGGCGGCGATCAGCTCGACCGCGTACGACCTCACCGACCGCACCGGTCCCACCGGGCAGAGGCCGCACGGGGCGGTGGAAGCACCGCTGGGCACCGAGCTGCCCGGGGAGCGGGTGTACGTGCTGGACGCGCACGGACGGCTGCTGCCGGACGGGGCGGTGGGCGAACTGGCCATCACGGGCGCCGGGCTGGCCGAGGGGTACGCCGGTCTGCCGGACGTCACCGCGGACCGGTTCACCCAGCCGGCGGCACTCGGCGGGCAACGGGCCTACCGCACCGGAGACCTCGGCTACCGGGGACTGGACGGGCTGCTGTACTTCCTGGGGCGCCGCGACCACCAGGTGAAGCTGCGGGGGTACCGCATCGAGCTGGAGGAGGTGGAGGCGGCCGCCTCCGCGGTGCTCGGCGGGCGGTCCTGCGCGGTGGTCCTGGACCGGGAGGGGCCGGGCGCGCCCCGGCTGGTCGGCTTCACCGAGGACGGCGGCCCCGAGCGGCCGTTCGACGAGCGGGCGCTGCACGAGGAGTTGGGCCGCGCGCTGCCCGCCGCGCTGGTGCCGGCCCGCTGGGCGGCGCTCGCGGCGCTGCCGGTGCTGGCCGGCGGCAAGCCCGACCGGGCCGCGCTGACCCGGCTGGCGGCACGGGTCGGCGACGTCCCGGAGCCCGCCACCCCGACGGACCAGCCGCCCGCGGACGAGCTGACGGCGCTGCTGACCGACGGATGGCGCACGGTGCTGGGCCACGACCGGTTCGACGCCTCCTCGCACTTCTTCCACACCGGCGGCCACTCGCTGCTGGCCGCGCAGCTCGCGGCCTGGCTGGAGCCGCACCTGGGGCACCGACCGCCGCTGCGGCTGCTGTTCCAGAATCCGGTGCTCGCCGACCAGGCCGGCGCCCTGGCCGCTGTCCCGCTGACCTCGACGGAGTCCCGATGACTCAGACGCGCATACAGACACCGAGCACCGAGGCGGGCGCGGCCGGGGACCGGCAGCGGGCGGTGCTCGACCGGTTCGAGGAGTGGGTGGCGGCCGCCCCGCACGCCCCGGCGGTGGTGGACGGGCCGCACGGCTGGTCCTACATGGAGGTGTCCGAGGCGGCCGACCGGATGGCGGGCGCCCTGCGCGACCGGGTCGCCCCCGGTGACCTGGTGGGCGTCTGCCTGGACCGGTCCGCCGCCCTGGTGGTCACCGCAGTGGCGATGGCCAGGCTGGGCGCGGTGTATCTGCCGCTGGGCCCGCGACCCGGCCGGCGCCGCACCGAGGCGGTGGCCGAGGACCTGGACGTGGTGTGCCTGATCGGCGACCCCGAGGTGCTGCCCGAGCGCTACCGGGGCGGGGAGCTCACCGAGCTGACGTCGCTGCCGGCGCAGGGAGCGAACGCCGCCGGTACGGTGGTGGCCGCCTTCGCCGGACCGGAGGAGGACGCCGGGCGGGCCGCGGAGGACGCCGTCCGGACGGGGGACGCCCGGCGGGCCCCGCACGACACCGGACGGAAGGGCGGTGGCCGGCGGGCCCCCGAGGGCGCCTTCTACGCGGTGCTGACCTCCGGTTCCACCGGCCGGCCCAAGGCGGTGGCCGTCGCGGAGCCGTCGCTGGCGGGACTGCTCGACTGGTATCGGACGACCACCGGACTCGGGCCCGGTGAGCGGCAGTCGCTGCTGATCGGGGTGGCCTTCGACCCGCACCTGCTGGAGCTGTGGGCCGGACTGACCTCGGGCGCGGCACTGGCGCCGGCACCGGACGAGGTGCGCTGGGACCCGGCCGTACTGGCCGACTGGTGGCGGGAGGCCGCCGTGACGGTGTCGGTCGCCGCGACCCCGATGGTGGAGCCGCTGTTGGAGCGCCCCTGGCCGCGGGGGCTGGCGCTGCGCCACCTGGTGGCCGGCGGGGACCGCATGCGGCGCCACCCGGGGCCCGAGGTCACCGCGACCGTGCACAACGCCTACGGCCCGGCCGAGGCCACCGTCGTCACCACCGTGCACAGCATGCCGCCCGGCGGGCCGACCACCGAGGCGCCGGACGCGCCGCCGATCGGCCGCCCGGTGCCGGGCGCGGAGGTGATCGTGACCGACGCGGACGGCCGGCCGGTGGCCGACGGCGCGGAAGGGGAGCTGCGTATCGGCGGGACGTGCCTGGCGCTCGGCTACCTCGACCCGGAGCTGACCGCGGCGCGCTTCACCCGCCGGGAGAGCGGCGGGCGCTGGTACCGCACCGGCGACCGGGTACGGGTGCGGGCGGACGGGCTGCTGGAGTTCCTCGGCCGGCTGGACGACCAGGTGAAGGTCGGCGGGGTGCGGATCGAACCGGCCGAGGTGGAGGCCGCGTTCGAACACGACCCCGCGGTGCTCGGCGCGGTGGTCACGGCCGTGCGCGGCCCCGGCGGGCTGGTGCGGCTGGCCGCCCACGTACGGCCGGCCGCCGGCGCCGAGCCGACCGCGGCGGCGCTGCTGGACGGCGTACGCGAGTGGCTGCCCGAGCAGGCCGTGCCGGCGACGGTGCACCTGGTGGACGCCTTCCCGCTGGACGCCAACGGCAAGGTGGACCGGGCCGCACTGGCCCAGCACGCGGACGGCGTCACCGCGGCGGAGCCGGCACCGGGCGCGACCTTCGGGGAGCGGCTGGTGCTGGGGGCCGTGCGCGAGCTGCTGGGGCGGCCGGACGCCGCGCTGGAAGAGGGGTTCACCGCGGCCGGCGGCACCTCGCTGGCGGCGGCCCGGCTGCTGGTGGTCATCGAGCGGGAGTCGGGGGTGCGGCTGCGCGCCTCGGTGCTGCTGCGCCAGCCCGACCTGCGGGCCGTGGCCGCGCTGGTCGACGGCCGGCGGGCCGCCGCCACCCCGGCCGGGGCGAAATGACGACGAGCCGGACAGGGGGGGGCGGCCCGACATGCGGGACACGGACGACAGGAAGGCGAGGGCGTTGACGGTGGGGAACGAGCGGTACGCGGAGCGGGTGGACGGCGGCGGTGGCGGGCCGGCGGGGTCGACGCTGCCGGAGCTGGTGGCCGGGCACGCGCGGCGGGCGCCGGGGGCGCTGGCCGTGATGGACGGGGACACCGTGCTGACCTACGGCGAGCTGGTCGCCGCCGCGGGCGCGCTGGCGGGGAGGCTGCGCCGGCACGGGGTGCGTCCCGGGGACCGGGTGGGACTGCTGGTGCCCCGGTCAGCGACGACGGTCGTCGCCACCCTGGGACTGTGGTGGGCGGGCGCGGTGTGCGTGCCGCTGGACGCGGCCCATCCGCGGCCGCGGACCGAGGCGATGGCCGCGGACGCCGGGATCAGTCTGACCGTGGGCGAGGCCAAGCTGCTGGAGTCGGCCGGCCTGTCCGGACCGACGCTGGCGCTGCCGGTAGGGGAGTCGGCGGCCGATGGGCGGAGCGGCCCGGCGGCGGCGTCCGGCGAGGCCGTGCCGGACCCGCTGGCCGCGCCGGACGGTGAGGCCGGCGCGTTCATCATGTTCACCTCCGGGTCGACCGGCCGCCCCAAGGGGGTAGCGGTGCCGCACCGCGCGGTGGCCGGACTGCTGGCCTCGCCGCGGTTCGTGACGGTGACGGAACGGGACCGGGTGCTGTTCCACTCGCCGGCGACGTTCGACGCCTCCACCTTCGAGGTGTGGAGCGCGCTGGCCAACGGGGCGGCAGTGGTGGTGTGCACCGTGCAGCGCCCGTCGTTCGAGGACCTGGCCCGGCAGGTGGAGCGATACGGCGTGACCGTGGCGTTCTTGACCACGGCGCTGTTCCACCAGCTGGCCGCGCGGCGCTCGCGCGTGTTCTCGGTGCTGCGCTCGGTCGTGGTGGGCGGGGAGGCGCTGGCCGGGCGGCCGGCCCGGGAGGTGCTGCGGGCCTTCCCCTGGCTGGAGCTGGTCAACGGCTACGGGCCGACCGAGACCACCGTGTTCGCCACCGCGCACCGGGTGCTCGACGCCGACTGCGACGGGCCGGTGCCCATCGGCCGGCCGGTCGGCGGGGCGACCGCGCACGTCCTGGACGCAGAGGGCCGACCGGTTCCGGACGGGGAGCACGGCGAGCTGTGGATAGGCGGCGGCCGGCTGGCGCACGGCTACGCCGGCCGGCCCGAGCTGACCGCCGAGCTGTTCACCGAGCGGCCCGGACTGGGGCGGCTGTACCGCACCGGGGACGTGGTGTCAGCCGGCCCCGGGGGAGTGCTCTCCTTCCACGGCCGCACCGACGACCAGGTCAAAATACGGGGCCACCGGGTCGAGCCGGGCGAGATCGAACACGCCCTGCGCACACTGGAGCGGGTGGACGACGCCGCGGTCACCGTGGACCGGACGGCGGACGGCGAGGCGCGGCTGGTGGCGCATGTGGTGCCCTCCGCCGGGCCCGTCCCGCGGCCGGGCGTCCTGCGCGAGCGGCTGGCGGCCCTGCTGCCGGAGCCGCTGGTACCCGCGGAGCTGCGCGTCGTGGACCGGCTGCCGCTGACCGCGTCGGGCAAGGTGGACCGCCGCCTGCTGGCCGCGGCGCCCGCCGCGCGGTCGGCGGACGGGGCCCCGCCGCCGGCGCCGCTCGATCCGGTGCAACGGGCGGTCGCCGAGGTGTGGGAGCGGGCGCTGGGCCGCGAAGTGAGCCGTGCCGACGCCGACTTCCTGGCGCTGGGCGGGCACTCGCTGCTGGCCCTCGTGGTCGCCGACGACCTGCGCGAGGAGCTCGGCGTGGAACTGGCCCTCGCCGACCTGCTCGCCGCTCCGACCGTGGCGGCCCACGCCGCCCTGGTCCAGCATGCCCTGCTGACCGCCCACGACGAACTCCGCGCCGACGACCCGGAGGCCCGCCATGACCGCTGAACCACTGCCCGCGCCGAACGCGTCGGCTGCGTCGGTTGCGCCCCTTGTATCAGCCGCGTCGGCAGCGTCCGTCCCATCGGCTCCGGTCCCGTCGGGCGGGCCGGGCGCCTCGGTCCCGTCCGCCCTCTCGAACGCGTCGCAGCCGTCGGTCCCGTCGGGCGGGACGAGCGCGTTCGCCGCGTCGACCCCTTCGACCGGTTCCGGCGGGTCGGATGCGTCGCCCCTGTCCGCCTCGTCGCGCCCGTCGGCCGCCCCGAGCGGGTCGGTTCCGTCGGCCGAGCAGGCCCCGTCCGCCCCGGCGGCGCAGTCCACCTCCTCGGCCGCCTTCCAGGAGGAGTTGTTGCGCCGGGCCCGCGCCCGGGCCCGCGGGGGTCCCGGTGCTCCGGCGGCCGGGGAGCACCCGGCCGAGGCACACCGCCCCGGTCAGGACCGCGCCGGCGAGCGCGTGCCGCTGTCGCACGCCCAGCGTCGGATGTGGGTGCTGGAGCACCTGGGCGGTGCGGGCGACTCCTACGCCGTGCCGTTCGCCACTCGCATCCACGGGCCCCTGGATCCGGCGGCGCTCGGGGCCGCCCTGACCGCCCTGGTGAGGCGGCACACCGCGCTGCGCCTGCGCTTCGGGTGGGACGAGGACGGCGAGCCGTACCAGGAGGTGCTGCCCGCGCCCGCGGACATCGCCGTGCCGGTCGTGCCGTGCGGCCCGGCCGAGGCCGCGGCGCGTCTGGCACGGGAGGCGCAGCGGCCGTTCGACCTGGCGGCCGGAGCGCTGCCCAGGGCGCTGGTGCTGCGGCACGGGGAACGGGACCACACGGTGCTGGTGGTCTTCCACCACATCACCGTGGACGGCGGTGCGCTGGAGATCGTGGCGGCAGAACTGGCCGCGCTGTACGGGGCGGTGGTCGACGGGGGCGCCGCGGTGCTGCCGGGCGACCCGCCCCAGTACACCGACCACGCTCGTCGGGAGCGGGCCGCCGCCGGCGGTCACGAGGAAGGACTGCGGCACTGGGCGCAGACATTGGCCGGAGCGGCCCCGGTCCGCCTGCCGCGCCCGGACGCGGCGCCGGGCTGCGGGGTGGCTGTCACCCGTTCGCTGCCGGCCGCGCTGCCCGGGCGGTTGCGGGAGCTGGGGACCCGGCACCGGGCCACCTTGTTCACCGTGGCGCTGGCGGCCGCGTTCGCCACCCTGCGCAAGCTGACCGGCGCGGACGACCTGGTGATCGGCGTGGCCGGCACGCACCGGAGGGGCCGTGCCATGCGCGAGCTGGTCGGGCTGTGCGTCAACACCCTGCCGGTACGCGTGGACACCGGCGGCAACCCGTCGTTCGCGCACCTGCTGGAACGGGTCCGGGACGCGCTGCTCACCGCCCAGCTCCACGGCGACGTGCCGTTCGACCTGGTGCTCGGGCGGCTCGGGGCGGCGGCGCGCGGCGCGGACGGTACGGCGCTGGTGCGGGTGACAGCCGACGTACCGGGTGAGCCGGCCGTGCTCCGGCTGCCGGGGACGACGGCCGTGTACGTGGACGTGCCGGCGTCCACGGCCAAGTTCGACCTGTCCTTCGGCCTGCTGGACGGCGCACGCCCGGCGGCGCTGGTGCAGTACGCCGGATCGGCGCTCGACGAGGAGACAGGGGTCGCACTGGCCGAGGCGCACGGGGCGGTGCTGGCCGCGGTGGCCGCCGACCCCGGACTGCCGCTGTCCGCGCTGCCCGCCGTGGCGCGCCCGCAGGCGGACGGGCCGGCCGGCCACCCGGCCGTAACGGTCCTGCGGGCGCATCCGCGGATCGCCGCCGCTGCCGTGGCCGCCGCGCCGGACGGTGCGGTGTGGGCGTACGCCGTGCCGCGCGGGGTGGGCGGACCGCCGCCCGCCGAGCTGCGGGCCCATCTGCGGACCCGGTTGCCCGCCGGGCAGGTGCCGGCCGCCGTGATGCTGCTGGACGCCCTGCCGCGTACCGCCGACGGGGCGCTGGCGGCGGCCGCGCTGCCGGGCCTGGGCGCGGCGCCGGCCGGT
Organism: Streptomyces solincola; assembly: GCF_002982015.1. Lineage (GTDB taxonomy): Bacteria > Actinomycetota > Actinomycetes > Streptomycetales > Streptomycetaceae > Streptomyces > Streptomyces solincola. The sequence goes on along the minus strand of NZ_PVLV01000155.1, from coordinate 16,600 downwards.
CCGCGGGCCGATGCGGTGACCGAGGGGTTCCGGACGCTCCTGGGTCGGTCCCCCGATCCGGACGACGACTTCTTCGCCCTGGGCGGGCACTCGCTGGTCGCCGTCCAGCTCGCCGAGAGGCTGCGCACGGTGCTGAGGCTGCCGCTGACCGGGCTGGACGTCCTCCAGGCCCGCACCCCGCGGGCGCTCACCGCGCTCCTGGAAGGACGGGCGGCCGAGCAGGCGGCCCGCACCGGCGCCCCGGTGTCCGGTCGGCCCCGCGGATCGCGGGAGGGCACCGTCCTGGTCACCGGGGCGAGCGGCGGGGTGGGCGCCTTCGTGGTGCGGGCACTGGCCGCGCGGGGGCGTCCGGTACGGGCGCTGGTCCGCCCGGAGTCGGCCCACCTGCTGCCCCCGGTCGAGGGCGTGCAGGTGGTGGAGGGCGACCTCGCCGACCTGGACGGGCTGCGGACGGCGGTGCGGGAGGCCGACGCGGTCGTCCACGCGGCATGCACCTTCACCCGCCACGAGGTGGACCTTGCGGCGATGGAGGCGCTGGCCGGGGCGTGGCGGCGGGGGCCGTTCGTCTTCGTCAGCAGCGTGGACGCGTACGGGCGGCCGCCGGCCGGGACGGTCGAGGAGGACGCCGGGACGGTGGAACCGGTCAGCCCGTACGGGCGGGCGAAGCGGGACGCCGAGGCTCTGCTGCTGGCGGTGGCCGGGCGCGGCGGCCGGGGCGGGGCGAGCGCGCTGCGCGCCCCGCTGGTGTGGGGGCGGCACGACCGCTTCCGCGACCAGGTCCGCTGGGGCGCCACCGGACTGCTGTACCAGGCCGCGGCCGGGGGCCGGGACCTGGTGGTGCCGCGTCCGGGTGCGGCCGGGGCCGCCTGGTACGGGGCGCCGTGGGTGCACGCGGCCGCGCTGGCCCGGGCCGTGGCGGCCGCGCTGGACACGCCGGTGGACGGGGTCGCCGCCACCGTGTCGGGGCACGTGCCCTGGCGGGAACTGGCCGCGGAGCTGCTGCGGCTGACCGGCGGTGGCGGGCGGGTCGTGGAGTCGGACGACGTTCACCGCGACCTGGACCACGTGTGGCACTACCGGGCGGACCGCCTGGCCCGTGCCCTGGCCCCGCTGCCGGGCGAAAACTGGCGTACGGCGCTGGGTGAGGCGGTCGGCGGCTGAACCCTCCCGCGGCCGGCTCCGCCCGGGGCGGTGCTGGGCGGAGCCGGTGGACCGGCGAGCGCGGCGTCGCTCCCGGCGCGCCGGCCCCGGCAGCGTCGCTCCGGTCCGCCGGCCGCCCCCTCGGGCGCGGCCGTCCCGCCCTGCCGACCTACACGCCCTGCCGACCTACACGCCCTGCCGGCCTACACGCCCTGCCACAAGGGCACGGTAGGGGCTCTGAACGGAGCGGTGGAGTAGATGTTGCTGGTCTCGCCGACGGGCTGCACACGCCATGCCCGCCCCGCGAGGCCTCACGGCCCGAGCCGGTTCAGGATCTGCTGTCCTACCCGGACTTCGTCAGAAACGTGCTGGACTGGGTGACCTGATGGAACACCGAGGAGCGGCCGGTCTAGAGCTCGATGACGTTGGCGGGATTGGCCGGGTCCTCATCGGTGGTCTTCAACGCGTCCCAGACCTGGTCGTAGGTGACCTTGGACTGAGAGCGGATGATGGTGTGCAGCGCAGTCTTGAGGGCGGGACCGGTCTTCCCCTCGGCCGCCGCGTAGTAGGAGCCCGCGTCCGCGGCTGTGCTCGGCTGCACCGCGGGGGCAGGGTCCGCGGTCAGCACGAAGGCCGCGGCACTGGCCAGGGCGATGACGGTGCGTCTGGTGCGGATGACGTGGTGGGGCACCAAGGAATCCCTCCCCTGAGCCACCCGCAAAGGGGCAGCGCCGACATGGAAGCGAAAAGCAGAATCGCAGCCCGGCAGGCACCAGAACATGTCCCTCGCGCAACATGCACATGACCAACGCCAGACGGAGCCGACCACACCCTCAGTCACCCCGCTACACAGGCCTGACGCCCCGCGCACCGCGTCCGACGACGCCCAACCACCCGGTGCAGTAGAGGACCTCCACCACCGCCTGCTCCTGACCCCCCTCACAATGGCGACCGCGGTACTCACCGCATGCACCACCCTGAGCGCCCCATCGCCCAGGCCCGTCCCGGCGGCGGGGATCGTCGTGCCGCACCAGGCCCCCACGCCGCTGCCGGCGCTCGCCCGCGAAGAGCTGGCCACCATCCCGGTCTTCCCCTCGCCGCTGACCACGCCGCGACGATCCGCCGGCCGACCCGTGCTGCCCCCGGCCGTCCCCCTGCACGAGTCGGCTGGTCGCTCGATGCACCCCGGCGGCATCTCGCTACGGAGGAGCCGGTATGGATGCCGCAGTCCCCCGCGTCGGCGGGGAGGGCGTCCCGGGCGTAGGTGATGCTGCGCCCGGTGGCGGCACACCCCCCCCGGACGCGGGGATGCTCCGCGCTCTGCCAGGTCGCGCACGGACGGCAGTCCAGTCTTCCTCGCCGACGCGGGGGTGTTCCGACCTGATGGGCATCGTGGTGAAGTCCTGGCATCGCCGTGGTTTGAAGGTGCGTGGTCTGGGGGTGGGTGTACGGGGGTCGGCAGCCGGCCCGTCGTGGCGGCCGGTAGGTCGGCCGCTGGATCTACCAGGCGCCGGGCGAGTCGGCGCGGGTGGGCGGCGGCTGGAAGAAGGCGGTGTTCATCGCCGGCCAGCTGTCGTTCGCGGAAGTCTCCTGGGGCAAGGACGGCCGCACCGGCCCGAAGGTCCCCGCGGGCACGAAGGTGTGCGTGCAGTTCCGGGGGGCCGGTCTGAAGTCCTGCGTCACTGTCCGGTAGGAGCGAAAGTGGCCGGCACCCATCCGCCGGGGCGGGTGGTAAGGGTGCCGGCCTAGGAACTGTCCGGCGGATCATGTGACTGTCGGATTGCTGTCTCGTTGTTCCCGGCATGGGGCGGGGTGATCTGACGAATGCCGAGTGGGTTCGGCTGGAGCCGCACTTGCCGGCGTCGGGGCGACGTGGCGGTCGGTGGAGCGATCACCGCAGGGTGATCAACGGGATCTTGTTCCGGGTCCGAACGGGCATACCGTGGCGGGATCTTCCCGAGCGTTTCGGCAGCTGGAAGACCGTCTATGAACGGCACCGGCGCTGGTCGGCGGACGGCACGTGGGACCGGATCCTGCGTGCGGTCCAGGCCGACGCCGACCTCGCGGGGCGGTTCGACTGGAGCATGGTCAGTGTCGACTCGACGTCCTGCCGGGCCCATCAGCACGCGGCAGGGGCCCGCAAGAAGAAGCCACGCGTCCCGAAAAAAGGACAACGCCCCGGCACCACCGCCCCGACGAAGGACTCGGACGGTCCCGGGGCGGCCTGACCTGCAAGATCCATCTCGCGGGTGGAGGCGGATGCAGGCCGATGGCCTTCCTCCTCACGCCCGGCCAGTGGGGCGACGCTCCGCAGATGATCGAGGTCCTTGAACGCATCCGGGTGCCCCGCCCGCAGGGCGGTCATCCGCGCACCCGGCCGGATCGCGTCGGTGGCGACAAGGCATACAGCTCACGCCGCAACCGCCGTTACCTGCGAAGACGCCAGATCAAGCACACCATCCCGGAACCGAAGGACCAGCGGGCCAACCGCAAACGGCGCGGCAGCAAGGGCGGCCGGCCCACCGGCTTCGACAGTGAGATCTACAAGCGTCGCAACGAGGTCGAGCGCACGATCAACCGGCTCAAGAACTCCCGCGCCGTCGCCACCCGCTACGACAAAAGGGCCTACGTATTCCACGGCACCGTCACGGTTGCGGCGATCCGCCTATGGCTCCGACCGTGATCCGCCGGACAGGTCCCAGGCCGACGGGGGCCGGTCGCTTCAAGCGTCCGGCCACCTCTCCCGCTTCCTGGCTGCTCCCCGGCGCGTGGGGCCCGCTGAGGCGGGGCAACGTAGGTGCATGAGCGGTCAGGGTCAGTGGGAGTACCGGTTCGCTTCGCTCGTCGTCGATGCGGGTGACTGGGATATGCAGGTCAACGACATGCTGGCCGCATGGGGGGCACAGGGCTGGGAGCCCGTGAACCATACGGCCCTGGCTGACCGTGAAGGGTTCCCGGTGCACTTCACCTTCCTGTTCCGCCACCACGTCGCGTAATCGAGCATGGGGTGCGGTGTCCGGCCGGCAGTGCGGGCAGCTTTAGTACCGTCCGCGAGAGCACCGCGGGCCTGGTCCTGGCTGGTGCCCTTGCTGTTCTTGCCCGTGTTCTTAGGCCCGAATGGGAATGCTCCTCTGACAACGGGGGACATAACGTAGCTGCTTCCTGGCGGTCGGGCCAACCGGCTTCCTCGCCCCTTGCACGTCGTCAGGACGGCGACTGTTGGGCGTTCAGCGGGGCTGGCCGAGTGTTGCCGCCGGCCGCAGGATCTCTTCGAGTTCTTCGTCCATGGCCGCGCCGGCCAATGCCCGTCCCAGCCGAGGGGCTTGTTTGAACAGGTTGTGGCCGGCAGCGAAGAGGATTCTGTCGGCTTCCCAGACTGCCATGCCGTCTTCGCTCCACGGCAGGCTTGTCACCCAGCAGTGCAGGTACTCCACGGGCTCGGGGTCGAGGCCGGGCAAGGCGTGAGAGACGTAGGCGCGGGCGCGGTCGTTGAGCGCCACCAGTGCGTTGGGGTCCGCGAAGCTGCCGTCCTCCCGTACCTCGACCGTTTGGCTCAGGCCCACCGCATATCGGCTGTTGCCCGGGTAGGGGGCTGCGTAGACGCCAACCTCGCCGAAGTCGCCGCTGCTGTCCTGCAGGCAGGCGACCTGCTGCGGGGGCGATCCCCTGACCTGGAAGGTGAGGCGGACGTGGGCTGCCGGCTGTACCGGTAGGGAAAGCCCCACGTTGCGTGCCAGCCGCGCGGTGCCCAGGCCCGCGCACACCACGGCCGTTGCGTACTCTTCGCGGCCGACGGCACTGAGCACCTCCACCGTGCCGTGGCCTGTTGGATGCAGCGAGATGACTTCGTCGGGGACCATGGCGTCACCCAGCGCGTTGGCGAGGCTCTCGACCGCGGCACGGGTACGGATGGCACCACCGGCCTCATCGAGCATCGCGGGACCGCGGTAGTCGGCGAGCAGCGGCATGCGGGTGTGAAGCTCGGCGCTGTCCACGGTGCGGGCCGGTATGCCGCCGACATCCTGCAGAATGCGCAGTCTTCCAGGAACGGAACGGCCCAGTGCGACCACGCCGTCCTGGGAGATCAGTTCGGCGCCCAAACGATCGGCCCACTCGTCCCAGACGGCGCGGCCCTGCCGGGTGAAGTCAGCCAGGCGAGCGTCGTCGTGCGCGTGGCGGAAAATGCGGGACTGACCACCGGATTGTCCGTGGCCTGGGACGCCGCTTTCGTACACCCGCACCGCCGTTCCGCGTTCAGTCAGTGCGTAGGCGGTGCAGAGGCCGACGATGCCGGCTCCTACCACTGCCACCTCGGGAACCCGGTCCATTTGATCGCCTCACTTCGCGTGTTGCCGCCGGGATGTCGTGGCCGCGACCGGCACGAATGCGGGAGGCGTGGCCTACGGCTTCAGGACCGCGCGCACGCAGCCGTCTTTCTTGTTCTTGAACATGTCGTAGCCCTTGGGTCCCTCGTCGAGGGACATGGGGTGGGTCATGAGGTGATCGGTCTTGAGGTCGCCGGCGGCGATGCGGTCGAGCAGCATGGGGATGTAGTTCTGGCCCATCTGCTGGGCGCCGCGGAGGGTCAGGCCCTTGTTCAGGAGCGCGCCCATGGGGAATTTGTCGATCAGTCCGCCGAACACGCCGAGGCAGAAGACCGTCCCGCCCTTGCGGCAGTGGTAGATCGCTTCGCGCAGGGCGCTGGGGCGGTCGGACTCGAGGCGGAGCTGTTGCTTTGCCTTGTCGTAGAGGTTGACCGGTCCGTCGGTGTGCGCTTCCATGCCGACGGCCTCGATACAGACGTCGGGTCCGCGCCCGCCGCTGCGTTCGAGCAGTTCTCCACCGACGTCGGTCTGGGTGTAGTCGATCGTCTCGCAGCCGACGTGCTCGGCGGTCATGGCCAGGCGCTCGGGGAAGCGGTCGATGGCGATCACTCGCTCGGCCCCGAGCAGCATGGCCGCCCGGGCCGCCATCTGGCCGACGCCGCCGCAGCCCCAGACCGCAACGACATCGCCGGACTTGACGCCGCCGAGGTCGGCGCCCATCCAGCCGGTGGGTGCCGCGTCCGAGGCGAACACCGCGGCCCGGTCCGATACGCCCTCGGGCACGGGAAAAGCGCCGTGATCGGCGTAGGGGACGCGGATGTACTCGGCGTGGCTGCCTGCGTTGCCGCCGAGGGCGTGTGAGTAGCCGAAGCAGGCGCCGAGCGGTTGGCCGTAGGTGAGCTCGGTGAGACCCGGGTTCGTGTTGGCGTTGTCGCACAGCGACCAGAGGTCGTTCTGGCAGTACCAGCATTGACCGCAGCCGAAGAACGAGCACACGACCACTCGTTCTCCGACCGATCGCTTGCGGACGTCGGCGCCGACCTCGACGATGTCGCCGAGGAACTCGTGCCCGAGCACGTCACCTCGTTCCATGGCGGGCATGTAGCCGCCGAGCAGGTGCAGGTCCGAGCCGCAAACCGAACTAAGACGCACCTCGACGATGGCGTCCTGGCGGTTGTTGATCTGCGGGTCGGGGACCCGCTCGACGCTCAGGTCGTTGACTCCGTTCCAGGTGAGCGCTTTCACAGCCTTCCCTCCTCGCGTGCGCGCCCGGTGGCGACCGAGATCAGCTTTCCGCCCGGACCGGGGTGGGTCGTCGGCGGCCTGTCGGGACTGAGTACCTCTCCGGTCTCCAGCAGCGCGCGGCAGTCGCGCAGAGCCCGGCGCACCGGCCCGCGTGGGTCCTGACCCCTGAGTCGGGCCCCGGCGCCTGCTGGTCCCGAGGGCACGGGATCGCGCAGGCGGGCGGCGACCTCGGTGCCGCGGTCGCCGGGTGCCAGCCGAACCTGGACCTCGATCTTGTCGCCGAGCATCGCGAGCGGTTCGGGGAGCCGTCCGTTCACAGAGACCTCGTCCAGCGGACGGTTGATCGTCACCGTGTGCCAGCGATCATTCACTCCGCCGGTCTCGCTCGCGTCCTCCTTCCACCGGCGGATCAGCACCGCTGCTCCGCCGCCCACCGCCAGGCCGCTCAAGGCCAGCGCTTTGCCGTTCATCGCGTGCTCCTCTCCGGTGACGAGGCTGGATCGCCGTCGTCGAACCGTTCGATCTACGTCAACCGTCGCGCGTTGACGGCATCGCCTCCCGCGGGTGTCCGGGCTGTAGTCGGTGCCCCGGAGCGCGCTAGCTGGGTGCCGGGTGGCGCAGTTTCGCTGCCAGGCTAGACACCGGAGGACGGGCTGCCGGCTTGGGCGAACTGCTCGACGATGGCGGCGCAGAAGGCCGGCAGGTCTGCCGGCGACCGGCTCGAGGTGAATTGGCCGTAGGTGACGACTTCCTCGTCTACGACCTCGGCTCCTGCGTTACGCAGGTCCGTGCGGATGCTCGGCCACGAGGTGAGCCGGCGTCCGCGTACCACATCGGCCTCCGCCAGGGTCCAGGGGCCATGGCAGATCGTGGCTACGGGCTTGCCCGCGTTCACGAAGTCCTTGATGAAGCCGATGGCGTCCTTGTCCACCCTTAGCTGGTCGGGGTTCATGGTGCCGCCGGGGAGCAGCAGGGCGTCGTAATCGTCGGGGGAGGCGTCCGAGACGAGCCGATCGACGGGGAAGGTCCCTGCGGGATTCAGGTCCGCCTGGCGGGCCTGGATTTCGCCGGTATGGATGGAGAGGACCTCGGTATTCGCCCCGGCACCGTGCAGGGCGCCACGCGGCTGCTCGAGTTCGACGCGCTCGACGCCGTCGGCAGCCAGGATCGCGACCTTCTGACCGCGCAGTTCGTGTGCCATGGTGTTCATTCCTTCGGTGAGGGGCCGGCGCCGCAGTCTGGTATCGCGGTACTGCAAGAGCGGGTTCCGGCTGTCTCTCCGGGCGCGTGAGGCCGCCGGGCCGGGAGCGGGCGACGACCGCCCATCCGGTCCCGGCGGACCCGCCGACCCGGCCAACACCAGCGGGCGGCAGCCCCGGGTTCCTACCGCTTGTGGCCGTTGCTGTGGCCGTTGGGATGCAGGACCACCTTCGTCCAGCCTTGGTCACGGGCGTCGAAGTGCTCATAGGCTGTGGGGGCTTCATCCAGGCTGAGCTCGTGGGAGACGATGAAGCTCGGCTTGGCCTTCTCGCCGGCGATCAGGTCGCGCAGCGCTCGGTTGTACCGCTTCACCGGCGCCTGCCCGGTCCCCATGCGCTGGCCCTTGAACCACATCATCCCGAAGTCGATCGGCACCTTGCCCTGCGCCTCCAACTCGCCCTGGGCCTCTTCGCCGCCGGGGTCCTGGGGCAGGAACACGCCCACCACGCCGATGTCGCCGGTGAACCTGACCGAGTCGATCAGGCCGTTGAGCGTGAGGCTGGCGTCCTCGTGCCCCTGGGGGTCGTGTGCCTGGTAGCCGACGCACTCGCATCCGTTGTCCGCCCCCAGACCGAGGGTGGCTTCCTTGACGACCTCTGCCGGATCGTGCTCGGCGGTATTGATCGGGATGGCCCCGATCTCTTCCGCCTTGCGCAGCCGGTCGGGCTGGTGGTCGGCGACCCAGACACGGCCGGCTCCTCTGAGTACGGCGGAGTAGGCCGCCATCAGCCCGACGGGGCCGGCGCCGAAGACGATCGTCTGGTCGCCCGGTTTGACGTTGGCCATCTCGGTGGCGTGATAGCCGGTGGGGAAGATGTCGGCGAGCATGACGTAGTCGGTCTGCCGCTCGGCGGCATCCTCGCCCAGGCGCAGCGCGTTGAAGTCGCCGTAGGGCACGCGCAGCAGCTCTGCTTGGCCTCCTTGGTAGGGGCCCATATCGGCGAAACCGTAGGCGGCTCCGGCGAGGGCGGGTTCCGGCTGCATGGTCAAGCAGTAGTTGGTCAGTCCCCGTTCGCACTGCTTGCAGAAGCCGCAGGCGATGTTGAAGGGGAGCACCACGTACTCGCCGACCTATACCTTGCTCACGGCCGAGCCGACCTCCACGACCTGGCCCATGTTCTCGTGCCCCAGCGTGCGGCCGGACTCGAACGAGGTGCGGCCCTCGTACATGTGCAGGTCCGAGCCACAGATGTTGGTGGCCGTGATCTTGACGATGATGTCGCAGGGGTGCTCGATCTTCGCGTCCGGTACATCCTTGAACGTGACCGTTCGCGGTCCTTCGTATACCGCTGCCTTCATGATGACTCCCCTGGATGCCGACGCGCACCGCGGTAGAAGCGGCACACACGGCCCGAATTCCGAAAGTTGGTGGTGACAGGATCTTGACCCCGGGATCGCCTCATAGGGCGGTTCACCGGGTCAGGTGCACAGCCGAGCCGCCAGCGACCCGGCAAGTGCCGCTTCGGCACTACGGCGACCTGCCGTGCGGGTCCCCATGATGTCCGGCACGAAACAGGCATATGCGGTGCTTGCTGCACCAGCCGCCGACTCGGAAGACGAGCTAGGGCCCGCCTCCTGAAAAAGCTAGTGCCTCCGCCGTATGACAGGTTCGTTCGGGCGATCGAATGGTCATTTTCATGTCGTTCTTCGTCGGACAGCATCCTGTGACTGTTCGTCGTAGTTGGCGAGGGTCCAGCCTTGTTGGCAAGACGGCCGTCTGCGAGTGGTGGTCGGCCCATCGCCGCCTGCGGACCGCATCGGCAGGCATCAACGGCTCGATCCGGTCCCACATCGGATCGGTGATCACCAATCGGATAGACACATCCGATCAACTGATTTAATCCATCAAAGAGACACGCTCTAGTCCTGGTCGTCGAGCATGCGGCGGCGTTCCTGTTCACGCTTGGAATAAGCGGCCGCCCGGACCGCCTCCTCGTTCTCCAGACTCGATCCCAGCGCACCGCCTACCGTGGCGACCGAAGCCACGAACCACGCCAGTGTCCAGTACTCGGTAGCGTGCAGCGGGGTCCGAGTCAGGGAGAAGAACGCTTGGTCATTGAGGATGAAGAGCGCCCACAACCAGTTGACCACCAGCAACCCCACGTAGCAGACGAGCACCCCGATGCCAACGGTCACGACCGTCGACGCGTTGTAGAGGGCTGCCCGCTTCCTCGCCTCGGGTGAACTGTCGGTCGCTCGATGCCACAGGTGGGCGTCGACAATGAGCCAGCTGATCATGAGCGCGACGGAGCCGACCGTGGCGATCACGAGTCGCGGAGTGCTGAGGGAGGCGGCCAGGGTCCAGAGTGTGGAGTTCACGGTGGCGATCGCCCCTGTGGCGAGTGCGGCCGCCAGGGCCTTGGAGAGCCCCGGGACCAGCCGCCACGGCCGGTTGGCCCGAACCATACCGCCGAGTATTCTCAGGTACCCGCGCGGCCCGCCGACGACATACATGAGATCCGCGGCCTCTTCATCACCCACCGGGGCCCGGCGAACAGATGCGAGGCTGCTGGTGAAGCCTTCCAGCGTCCGACGGTGGCCAGGCTCCTCGGCTTGAGATGGCTGCGCCCCCGCCAGGCTGAGCACGGCCTCTTCAACTGCCCGCCCAGCCTTCTTCTGGAAGCGCACGCCTCCCAGGGAGGGGAGGGATAGAAGCGCAAGGCCATGTTCATGGCTCAGCTCCACGACGATCTTGTGCCCCTGCGCATGCAGCGGCAGGTCGGTGAGCGCCACGACGATGTCCCAGCGCTCCTCGCGTCCGCGGTCCAGGATCCGGCGTGTCAACGTCGACAGGTCCTCGGTTCCTGCGGTGAAGGGCTCACTCACCACCTCGACGTCGAACCGGCCGCGCCGACCGAACCTGCCCGCGAGCCGAGCGGGAAGGTCGCGCGCCATGCGCTGCGCGACCTCTGTCGGTGTGTCCGGATCCGCCAGCAGAGCCACGACCGTAACGCTTTGCGACGACCCACCCATGACGGCCTCCTTCCGTCGGCTGCCCCGGCGTTCCGCAGTGCCCACAATGCTCGCGCCATAACGTGCAGCGGCGGTGCCTGCGCCGAACCCGTTACGTCGCCAAGGCGGCTGGGTCGGGATTCAGACCGAGGTGGCCTCGCCGGCGGCTGCCCCCAGGCCTACACGGCCGACCGGATCGAGGCGGACGCCGCACCGAGCCAAGCGGCTCATGGACCTGCTGATGCTCAAACCCCAGCTCCGCCGCCCGCAGAAGACACCCAGGCTCAAGGCGGAACCCTGCCGTTCGACTAACCGACGCCGACGGTCAGCCGGCGGCCCATCCGAGCCCGAGGGCGACCAGGACAGCGAGCCGTTCGGCGCTCAGCTTTGCGAGGCGGGTCTTGGTGTTGGTCAGCCACACCCCCAGCCGCACCTCCGTGCCGTCGGCCAGCCGTTCGACGTGCTGCCGGGGGACGGTGATCGTTCCGGTGCGGGCGCGGTACTGGGCCAGGGCGGCGGTGCCTGTCGGCGTACATGTGAACGTGCACAGCCGAGTACGGATGAACGTGCCCAGCCTCGGGCGTGGCCAGGCGTCTCCTTGACCTGAAGCATGATTGAGGTTCTAGCGTGTCGCCCACTCGATTATCTAGCGACGGGAGACACGCTCGTGATCCTCGTGACCGGAGCCACCGGGAACATAGGCAGTGCCCTGCTGAGGGAGCTGCACGTACGGGGTGTCGGGCCGCTGAGAGGGCTCACTCGTGACGCCGCACGGGCCGTCTTACCTCAGGGAGTTGAGGCTGTGGAGGGCGACTTCGCAGATCCGGCGTCGCTGGAGCCCGCGCTGAAGGGGGTGCGCTCGCTGTTTCTAGTGTCGCGTCTGGGCTCGGACGCCGACATCCTCGAAGCGGCCCGGCAGGCGGGAGTGGAGCACGTCGTGCTGGTGTCGTCCATCACCGTCCAGACCCACCCGCACCTCGGCCCCGCCGACGAGAACCTGGCGGTGGAGCGTCTACTCAAGGAAACCGGCATGGCCTGGACGATCCTGCGGCCGACGCAGTTCGCGTCGAACACCCTGATGTGGGCTGCGTCCATCCGCGGCCGCGAGACCGTCCGCGCGCCGTACGCCGCGACCGCGCTACCGACCATCCACCCCGCGGACATCGCATCGGTGGCACGGGTGGCTCTGACCGAGCCCGGCCACCACAAACGCACCCATGCTTTGACCGGGCCAGAGCCGATAACCGTCCGACAGCAGGTCGAGGCCATCGCGGCAGTACTGGGCCGGGAGGTGCCCTTCGCCGAGATCAGCCGTCGGCAGGCCCACGCGCAGATGGTCGCGGTCTTCGGGACCGAGGCCGCGGACGCGGTGCTCGACGTCACTGGTGGAGACGTGAACCCCGAGCTACTGATGGTGCGCGACACGGTTTCTCAGGTCACCGGAACGCCGGCTCGCTCGTTCCGGCAGTGGGCTTCGGAGAACGCCGACGCCTTCCGTTGAATCACCAGGGCCTGAGCACCTTCGTCCGTACCCCGGTGCGCATCTTCACGAGTACGCCGACACCCCCAGCCGCACCTCGGTGCCGTCGGCCAGGCGCTCGACGCGTTGCCGGGGGACGGTGACCGTCCCGGTGCGGGCGCGGTACCGGGCCAGGGCGGTGGTGCCCCGCTCGAACGCCCCGGCCGGTGTCCCGGACCCGGCCGCGCCCGGCACCGGGCCAAGTGCCGGCTGCTCGGCCGCCAGCTCCCGCGCCCACGTCGGGCGCCGGGCCGGCGCAGGTTCGCCGGCCACTGCCCGCAGCGAAACCGGGTGAGGGGCGCGTGGCGGCGCCCTTCAGGTGTGATGCGTTCGAGCTGGGGTGATGGCCACAGGGTGCGTAGGGTCGGTGTCAGGTCACTTGACACCCAGGCGCTCGGCCCGGGGTAGACGGCCGCAGGACGGACCGGCGAGGTGACGGTGAGGATGGCTTCTTCGTTCGATGGCGAGCTGCCGGAGGCGGTATTCGACCCGATCCGGTTGGCCGCGGTGGTCGAGTCCGGTCTGCTGGACGCCGCCCCGGAGAGCGCCTTCGACGATCTCGCGCAACTTGCGCTGGCGATCACCGGCGCGGACAAGGCGTTCTTCACCGTAGCCGACGCCCGGCGCTCGTTTTGGAAGACCGCTGTGGGCACGGACGCGGCGGCGGGCCGGGAGAACGACATCCGCGACAGCCCCTGCCACCTCCTTGTCGGCACCGGCCGGGAACTGATCGCCGAGGAGGCGGCCCGCGACCCCCGCATCAAAGACCTGGCCGCCATCGGGGCTCTGGATATCGGAGCGTGGGCGGGCTACCCCGTGCTCTCGCCCACGGCCACGTACTGGGCGGCTTCTGCGTCAGCGACCACACCGCCCGACCCTTCACCCCCGCTCAGCGCGAGGCACTGCGGACCCTGGCCCGGTCGGTAACGCAAGAGATCGCCCTGCGGCACGCCCTGTGCCACGCCCAGGCCAGCGGGGAAGCCTCCGCCGCGCTGGCCCTTACCCCTCAAGACAGCCTCCTGCCGCCCCGCATGCCGCAGGTACCCGAACTCGACGTCGCCGCGCTCTACCTGCCGGCCGATACCACCGGCGCCGCCGGCGCTCAGTTGGTCGGCGACTTGTACGACCTCTTCCGCACCCGCGGCAAGAGCTGGTGCGGGTCATGGCGACGTCAGCGGCAAGGGCGTCGAGGCCGCCAAGGTCACCGCGCTGGCCCGCTACACCATCCGCACCGAAGCCACCCAGCACGCCCGCCCCGCCACCGTGCTGCACCACCTGCACCAGGCCATGGTCGACCAGCAGATCAGCGACCGCTTCCTCACCGCCGCCCTGACCGTCTTCCGCACCCATGCCGACGGCGACATCACCGGCCACTACGCCAACGCCGGCCACCCCCCGGCCCTCCTCCGCCGACGACGGCACGGTCGAGGAACTGCGCGCTCCTCAGCCCCCTCCTGCCGCCCCCGTCAGAACGCCACAGCCAGACACCGTTCCGCCTCCGGCCAGGCGATGCGCTGACGGCATCACCGAAACCCGCGACCACCGCCAAGGGCCCCTCTTCGGCGACGAACGCCTCGCCGCCACCCTGGCCGCCACCGGAAACCTCCCCGCTGCCGACACCCTCGACCGCCTCCACCGCGAGATGACCGACCACACCGGCCACCACGCCGTCGACGACACCGCTTTGATGCTCCTCCGTCTCTACCCCCGCCCCTGAGCCGGCCCGACGGTCGCATCCCGGCCGAGCGCTTGCCCGTGGTGGAGCGCTCCATCGGCCGGGCCGTGACGTCCCCGGAGGCCTCGGCCTTGCCCGCAGGCATCCCGGCGGACCTGCTCCCCGCTCTCCAGGCAGCGGTGACGGAAGCTGTCTCCACCGGGTTTTCTACGCCGTTGGCGCCATCGTGCTTCTGGCGACGGTGCCGGCGGCGCTCCTGCTGCCCCGCCGGCCCCCGGGCGGTTCCGCGGAGCCCAGCGCGGACGGACCGGCATTTTCCGCCTGACACCTGCGCTCGCGCGCGGCCGGCCTCCCGAGACGGCGAGGACGCGCCCCTCGCGCGGTCGTGGCCGTCCGATGGCGGGCGCCTACGAGGCGGTCAGGATACCGAGGCGGACCAGTGACCTGACGGTCCGCACCGACTCCTCGGAGGTGGCGGGGGCCGCGAACTTCCCCGCGGGCAGGCTGGTCCGGGCCGTTTCCGACCGCAGGGCGTCGGCGATGGCCGGCTGCATGGCGATGGTGTCGCCATTGACCCGCACGTTGGTCCGTCCGTCCGGGTTTGGGGAGAACGAGAAGTCCACCGGCGTGCGGCGCACCAGCGTGTCCTCGGCGATGGCGTCCACCTCGGCCATCGCGGTGAACTGATGCCCGCGCGAGGTGCCTTCGGCGGTCCGGCCCTCGGCGACCAGTCTGAGTAGCTCCTCGTGCGTGTCCACCGCGCGCAGTCGGGTGACCAGGGCTTCGATGTGCTCCCGTAGTGCCGGCGCGTGCTCGGGCACCGTCGCCTCGGTGAGGTGGGGGAACCCCCGTCGTTCGTCGTCGAGGGGGAGCAGGTGTGTGGTGAGGGACCGCACGAGGTCGGGCCAGTGGCGCGGAGTGACGGTAACCGTCAGGTGGAGGGAGACGTCGTTCTCGGCGACTGCCACGTGCGGTGTGCCTTGAGGCAGGTACATCACGTCGCCCGGGCGGAGGGAGACGTCCCAGAGAGGGTCGCCTAGGTGCTCGGGGCGGTACTCCTCGCCCATCCGGTACGGCCGGCCGTCCGGGCGGCTGACCTCCCGCGTCGGCCAGATCCGCCAGCGCTTGGTGCCGTGCAGGTGAATGACGTAGGTGTCGTTGGGGTCGTGGTGGATGACGAAACCCTGACGCCCCGCCGGGGTGAGGAAGGCCAGGGAGTCGCTGCGGGTGGCGAACTTCACTGGGCTCTGTCCGGTTTCCTTGTCGCCTATGGCTCCGTGCTCGCGGCCGCGGGGTGGCTCACCGACGTGTTCGGCCGCCGCAGGACGACTCTGGTGGGCCTGGCGGGCTTCGCGGCGGCCAGCGTGGGCTGCGGCAGTGCGGACAGCATGGCGGGACTGCTCGTCGGCAGGGCGGTGCAGGGCGCGGCGGGAGGTCTGATCGCGCCGGCGTCGCTCGCCCTGGTCTCGGTGTCCTTCGACCGGGCCCGCGCGGACCACGCCATCGCGATCGTGGTCGGTTCCGGCGCCCTGGGCACCGTGATCGGCCCGGCCGTGGGCGGCCTGCTGGCCGGCACGGTGGGCTGGCGCTGGGTGTTTTTCGTCAACGTCCCCCTGTGTATCGCCGCGGCGGCGGCCATCTACCGGAAGAGCGCCGGTGGCGACCGGCTGGGCCGACGCGGGACTGCCGTGCCTCTGGCACGCTTGCTCTTGCTTACCCTCGGTGTCCTGGCAGTCGCACTGTGCGTGGACCGCGGTCCTGTCTGGGGCTGGCTCGACGTTCCGCAGTGCCTGCTGTACCTCCTCGCGGCCGTATGCCTGCTGGCCTTCGCGGCACGGGAGCGGCGGGCACCCGACCCTCTGTACGGCCCAGCCGTCCACGGCCACCGTCCTTTGTTGGCCATGGCCGGCAGCGGAGCCATGATCACCACGTCCTTCGCGCTCATGGTCCTGCTGCTGAGCACGTGCTGGCAGGGCGCCGGGCGCTACTCGTCCGTCCACGCCGGACTGCTCCTGCTGCCCCTCACGGCGGCCTATGCCCTCGCCGCCTACCAGGCACGACGAGCCGCCGCGCGGGGGCGCGGGCGCCGAAACCTCGCCGCGGCGGCCGCGTTGGCCTCCGGAACGCTCGCGGGCTCGGTCCTGGTGTCGCCGGGCCACGTCTCTCTCCCCCTGCTAGCCCTGTGCGGCCTCGGCGTGGGGCTCGGGAACAGCCTGACGAACCTCCTCGGTCAGCACTGCGCGCCCACGGGCGCCGCGGGCAGGGCCGCTGCGTTCATCCTCACCGCCAAGACCATGCTGGCGGCCGTCGGCCTCGCCACCGCCGCCAGCCTGCTCGAAGCGATCGACGGCAGTGGCGGAAATGGGCACTCCCTGCAACCCATGGCCCTGGGCACGGCCGGCCTGCTGCTCGGCGCGGCCGCAGTCGCCGTGCTCGGCCGCTCGTCCCCGAAGAGGTGAAACGCTGGAAGGGGCCACGCGGAGC
>NZ_PVLV01000154.1 GCF_002982015.1 Streptomyces solincola | reverse complement strand
GGGTGCGGGGCGGGGCCGAGGGGTGCGCCCCCGGCCCTGCCCCGCCCGGACCCTGGTGTCAGCCCTTCTCGGCCCGGCCGGCGGCGGCCTTCTTCGCGGCGCCGGACGCCTTGGCGCCGGCCGTCTTGGCGGCGGGCTTCTTGCGCTCCGCAGCGCCGTCGGCGGACTGGACGGTCTTGCGGGCCGAGGTGCGCTTGCGGGCGGCGGGCACGCTCGCGGCGGCGTCGCTGATCCGGTCCGCGTCGAGGATGTCCCGGAGGAACTTGCCGGTGTGGCTGGCGGGGACGCCCGCCACCTGCTCCGGGGTGCCCTCGGCGATCACCAGGCCGCCGCCGCTGCCGCCTTCCGGCCCCATGTCCACGAGCCAGTCCGCGGTCTTGATCACGTCCAGGTTGTGCTCGATGACGATGACCGAGTTGCCCTTGTCGACCAGCCCGGACAGCACCGCGATCAGCTTGGAGATGTCCTCGAAGTGCAGACCGGTGGTCGGCTCGTCCAGCACGTACACCGTGCGGCCGGTGGAGCGCTTCTGCAGCTCCGAGGCGAGCTTCACGCGCTGTGCCTCGCCGCCGGACAGGGTCGGCGCGGGCTGCCCGAGCCGGACGTAGCCGAGACCCACCTCGTTGAGGGTGCGCAGGTGGCGGGCGATGGTCGGCACCGCCTCGAAGAAGCCGAGCGCCTCCTCGATCGGCATGTCCAGCACCTCGGCGATGGACTTGCCCTTGTAGTGGACCTCCAGCGTCTCCCGGTTGTAGCGCGCCCCGTGGCACACCTCGCAGGGGACGTAGACGTCCGGCAGGAAGTTCATCTCGATCTTGATGGTGCCGTCGCCGGAGCAGTTCTCGCAGCGGCCGCCCTTGACGTTGAAGGAGAACCGGCCGGGGAGGTAACCCCGGACCTTGGCCTCGGTGGTCTCGGCGAACAGCTTGCGGACGTTGTCGAAGACGCCGGTGTACGTCGCCGGGTTGGACCGCGGGGTGCGGCCGATCGGCGACTGGTCGACGTGCACGACCTTGTCGACCAGGTCGTCCCCGTCCACCCGGGTGTGCCGGCCCGGCACGGTCTTCGCGCCGTTCAGCTCGCGGGCGAGGTGGGTGTACAGGATGTCGTTGACCAGGGTCGACTTGCCGGAGCCGGAGACTCCGGTGACCGCGGTGAGGACGCCCAGCGGGAAGGAGACGTCGATGTCCTGGAGGTTGTTCTCCCGGGCCCCGTGCACGGTGAGCTGCCGGGAGGGGTCCACCGGGCGGCGGACCTCCGGCAGCGGGATGGACCGCTTGCCGGCGAGGTACTGCCCGGTCAGCGACTCCTTGTTGGTGAGGAGCTGCTTCAACGGGCCGGAGTGGACGACCTTGCCGCCGTGCTCGCCGGCGCCGGGGCCGATGTCCACCACCCAGTCGGCCACCTTGATGGTGTCCTCGTCGTGCTCGACGACGATCAGGGTGTTGCCCATGTCGCGAAGCCGGACCAACGTCTCGATCAGGCGGTGGTTGTCCCGCTGGTGCAGGCCGATGGACGGCTCGTCCAGCACGTACAGCACGCCCACCAGGCCGGAGCCGATCTGCGTGGCGAGCCGGATGCGCTGGGCCTCGCCGCCGGAGAGGGTGCCGGCGGCGCGGTTGAGCGAGAGGTAGTCCAGGCCGACGTCGACGAGGAACCGCAGCCGTTCGTTGACCTCCTTGAGCACCCGCTCGGCGATCTTCTTGTCGCGGGCGGTGAGCGTGAGCCGCGCCAGGAAGTCGGCGCAGTCGCTGATGGACATCGCGGAGACCTCGGCGATGGACTTGTCCATCACCGTCACGGCCAGCACGATCGGCTTGAGCCGGGTGCCCTCGCAGGTGGGGCAGGGCACCTCGCGCATGTAGCCCTCGAAGCGCTCCCGGCTGGCGTCGCTCTCGGCCTCGCTGTGCCGCCGCTTGACGAAGGAGACGGCGCCTTCGAAGGCGGGGGTGGTGTAGGCGCGCTCGCGGCCGTAGCGGTTGCGGTAGCGGACCTCGACCTGGGTGCGGTGGCCGTACAGCAGGGCCTTCTTCGCCCGGGCCGGCAGCCCCGCCCAGGGCATGTCGGTGCGGAAGCCGAGCGCCTGGGACAGGCCGCCGATCAGCCGCCCGAAGTACTCCTTGGTGTGCCCGTGCGACCAGGGGTGGATGGCGCCGTCGTCCAGCGACCGGTCCTCGTCGGGGACGATCAGCTCCGGGTCGACCTCCATGCGGGTGCCGATGCCGGTGCAGTCGGGGCAGGCGCCGAAGGGCGAGTTGAAGGAGAAGGAGCGGGGCTCCAGCTCCTCGAAGGACAGGTCGTCGTACGGGCAGTACAGGTGCTCGGAGTACATCCGCTCGCGCTCGGGGGCGCCCTCGGGGAGGTCGACGAAGTCGAGCACGACCATGCCGCCGGAGAGCCCGAGCGCCGTCTCCACGGAGTCGGTCAGCCGCCGCTTGGCGCTGTCCTTGACGGTGAGGCGGTCCACGACCACCTCGATGGTGTGCTTCTCCTGCTTCTTCAGCGTGGGCGGCTCGGAGAGCTGGATGGGGTGCCCATCCACCCGGGCGCGGCTGTAGCCCTTGGTCTGGAGGTCGGAGAAGAGGTCGACGAACTCGCCCTTGCGCTCGCGCACCAGCGGCGAGAGCACCTGGAAGCGGCTGCCCTCGGGCAGCTCCAGCACCTTGTCCACGATGGCCTGCGGCGACTGGCGGGTGATGGGCCGGCCGCACTGGGGGCAGTGCGGCTTGCCGATGCGGGCGAACAGCAGCCGGAGGTAGTCGTAGACCTCGGTGATGGTGCCGACCGTGGAGCGCGGGTTGCGCGAGGTCGACTTCTGGTCGATCGAGACGGCCGGCGAGAGGCCCTCGATGAAGTCCACGTCCGGCTTGTCCATCTGGCCGAGGAACTGCCGCGCGTACGAGGAGAGCGACTCCACATAGCGGCGCTGGCCCTCGGCGAAGATCGTGTCGAACGCGAGGGACGACTTGCCCGACCCGGACAGTCCGGTGAAGACGATGAGCGAGTCACGCGGAAGGTCGAGCGAGACGTTCTTCAGATTGTGCTCGCGCGCGCCACGGACGATGAGACGGTCGGCCACGCCGGTCCGCACCTTTCGTGAGGAGAAGAGGGCTTGGGAGAAGCGGGGGCACGGCCCCCTCCCGGCACCGCCGGCCTAGGGGGCCGTCCGGTGCTCGGGGTGCCGAATCGGACGGGGGCCGGGCCGGCGGGTGTCAGACTTCAAGGATGCCTCCATCGAGCGTATAGCACGTGCATTCGATTTCTGGCCTTTCACGGCCTGGTTCACCCGAACGTGTGGCGAACGCCCCGATCCGCCTCCGGACCCGCCCCCGGTATGCGGCCGCCGGCACCCCGACCGCGCACCACCACGTACAACACCGACGGCGCCGAGATCGGTGCCCGCCCCCGGCAGGCAATCAGCCCGGCAGGGGCCCCGCGGCCGGGACGCCGCGGCCTGCACCGCTCTGGCGCACAGCTCCGGTCCCGAAAACCCTACGACCCGGCACTGACAACGCCGCCCCGTCGCCCTTCCGGCCCGCTCCGCCCCGGCTGCACGGCGGCCCTTCACCGCGGGCCCGGCCCGGCGCTAGGGTCAGCCGCATGATCGATCCTGTGCAGGACCTGGCCGCCCTCGGCCAGGCGACCGACCGCCTCCTGGCCGCGGCCGCGGCGCTGGACGAGACCGCGCTGGCCGCGCCGTCCCGGCTGCCGGGCTGGAGCCGCGGCCATGTGCTCGCCCATCTCGCCCGCAACGCCGACGCCCTGGTGAACGTCCTGCGGGGCCTGCCCATGTACGTCAGCGGCGAGGCCCGCGAGAAGGACATCGAGCGCGACGCCCCGAGGCCGTCGGCCGTCCAGGTGGCCGACGTCCGCGACACCGCGGAGCTCTTCGCCGCGGAGGCCGCCGCGCAGGACGACTGGGAGCGCCGGGTCGAGCTGCGCAACGGGGTGACCGACCGGGCCGCCCGGGTCCCGTTCCGCCGGCTCGTGGAGATCGAGCTGCACCACGTGGACCTCGGCGTCGGCTACGAGCTGGAGGACCTGGCGGATCGTTTCACCGCCCAGGAGACCGACTTCCTGGCCGACCGCTTCTCCGGGAACGCCACGGTCCCGCCGACCAGGCTGCTGGCCGGCGGCGCGGAGTGGCGCACCGGCGGGAGCGAGGGCGCCGAGGTGACCGTCTCCGGTTCGGCGGCCGATCTGGTGGGCTGGCTGGCCGGGCGCCGGGACGGGGCGGCGCTCACCGTGTCCGGCGGCCCGCTGCCCGTACTGCCGCCGCTATAGGCTGAGTTCCATGACGTACAGCGGAGCGGTCAAGGTCGGCGGGCCCGCCGACGTGCACGAGCTGGCGGACCTGATGATCTCCAAGGTCGCCGTGGGCTCGATGGACAACAACGCGTATCTGCTGCGCTGCCGCGCCACCGGGGAGCAGCTCCTGGTCGACGCGGCGGCCGAGCCGCAGACGCTGCTGTCGCTGATCGGCGGCGACGGCATCGCGGGCGTGGTGACCACGCACCGCCACGGCGACCACTGGCAGGCGCTGGCGGAGGTCGTGCGGGCCACCGGCGCCCGTACCTACGCCGGGCGGTACGACGCCGAGGGGATCGGCGTCCCGACGGACGTGCCGGTGGAGGACGGCGACACGGTCCGGGTGGGCCGGGTGGAGCTGACCGCCCGACGGGTGGTGGGCCACACGCCGGGCTCGATCGTGCTGGTCTACGACGACCCGCACGGGCATCCGCACGTCTTCACCGGCGACTGCCTGTTCCCGGGCGGGGTGGGCAACACCCGGGGAGACGCGGAGGCCTTCGCCAGCCTGCTCGGCGACGTCCAGGCCAAGCTGTTCGACGTGCTGCCGGACGAGACCTGGGTCTACCCGGGGCACGGCGACGACACCAGCCTGGGCGCCGAGCGCCCGAGCCTTCCGGAGTGGCGCGCACGCGGCTGGTGAAGCCGCGAGGAGCGGATACGGCAGGAGCCGTCCCCCCGATGGTTCGGGGGGACGGCTCCTGCCGTGTGGGCCGCTGCGCCCGGCGGGGCGGCCGCGCCCGGGGTCAGGCCTCGATGCTGTCCTTCGACGCGTCGCCGCCGGCGGCCTTCTCGGCCTCCAGTCGCTCCTTCTTCTTCGAGGCCATCAGGCTGGTGATGGTGGTGATCACCAGGACGCCGCAGATGAAGGAGAGCGAGAACGGGATGCTGATCTCGGGGACGTGCACCCCGGACTCGTGCAGCGCGTGCAGCACCAGCTTCACGCCGATGAAGCCGAGGATCACCGACAGTCCGTAGCTCAGGTGGACCAGCTTCTTCAGCAGTCCGCCGATGAGGAAGTAGAGCTGCCGCAGACCCATCAGGGCGAAGGCGTTGGCGGTGAAGACGATGTACGGGTCCTGGGTCAGGCCGAAGATCGCGGGGATCGAGTCCAGCGCGAACAGCACGTCGGTGGTGCCGATGGCCAGCATGACCACCATCAGCGGGGTGAGGACGCGCTTGCCGTTCTCCCGGATGAACAGCTTGGTGCCGTGGTAGCGGTCCGCGACGCCGAAGCGGTTCTCGATCGACTTGAGCAGGCGGTTCTCCTCGAACTCCTCGTCCTCCTCGTCGGCCCGCGCCTCCTGGATCAGCTTCCAGGCGGTGTAGATCAAGAACGCGCCGAAGATGTAGAAGACCCAGGCGAAGTTGGAGATGATCGCGGCGCCCGCGGCGATGAAGATCGCGCGGAGCACCAGGGCGATCAGCACGCCGATCAGCAGCACCCGCTGCTGGAGGTGGGAGGGCACCGAGAACTTCGCCATGATCAGGACGAAGACGAAGAGGTTGTCGACGCTGAGCGACTTCTCGGTGATGAAGCCGGCGAAGAACTCACCGGACGCCTGGCTTTCGCCGGCGACCAGCAGGCCCAGGCCGAACAGTGCGGCCAGCACGATCCAGACGACCGTCCAGATGCCGGCTTCCTTGAACGACACGTCATGGGGCTTGCGCCCGATGAAGAAGTCGACCGCGATCAGGGCGGACAGACCGAGGATGGTCGCCACCCAGAGGTTGATTGAAACGTCCACTGCGCCTCCGGCGTCGTACGGCTATGGATCAGCGTCGTCGCTGCCGGAGGTCTCTTCCACCCGGATCGCCGGCGCTCTTACGCCGACTGCACCGCGGGCCGACGCCCCGGGACCGGTCTCTGTCCGACCGTCCGTACTGACGGGAACGCCGCAGGCGGGAGTACTCCCCTCCGCCTCATGAACACTACCCCAGCGGCCAAGGAAAGGTAAAGAAAAAGGTAAAGGATTCCCAAAAGCGCAGTTCAAGGTGCTTGACGAAGGGATCAGCGGCGGGACGCGGCGAGCGCCGCCCCCACCCCGCCGAGGACGCCGCTGCCCGCCGGGACGACCGGCGGCTGGTACGTCCAGGCGTGGCCGACCCAGGGGTCGGCCAGGTGCTCGTCGGGCACGGGGGGCAGCCGCAGCAGCGAGGACCACAGCGGGTCGAGCACGGGTCCGTAGGCCGCGGCGTCAGCCCGGTCGGCGACCAGCAGCAGATGCACCCCGACCGCCGGCCCCTCGTCCGCGAGGTAGCGCAACCGGGTGACGGACCGGTCGTCGAAGCCGTACGGGAAGTCGTTGACGATGAGCAGCCGGGCGGCCGGGTCGAGGTCGGGCGGCAGCGCGTCGGCGGCCCCGCCGCGCATCGCCATCCGCACCAGCTCCACCCGCCGCACCACCCGGTCGAGGACGGCGGCGACGCCCGCGGCGCCCTGGGGCGGGGGCGCGAGGAGCCCGGCCGCGGTCAGCGGGGCGAACGCGGCGGCCCCCGTGCCGGCCGGGTCGACGGCGTCCAGCTTGTACGCGCCGGGCGGGTGCGCGGCGAGCAGCCGCACCGCGTGCATTACGGCGGTGCGCACGGCCAGCTCGCGGAGGCCGGCACCGTCCGGTGCGGCCGCGCCGGACGCCGGGCCGCGCCCGCCGTCGATCCACAGCCCGCGCTCCAGGGGCAGCCTCATCAGCACGGGTATGCGCAGTTCCGGCCGCTCGGGCAGGTGCAGGTCGCCCAGGCGCACGGCCATGGCCGGCTCGGCCGGGGGCCGGTAGGCCTGCCAGGCCGGGTGGTCCCAGGGCGCGTAGGCGGGCGGCAGCGCCGGCTCGACGACCTCCGCCTCGGCGGTGAGCTGGGCCAGGTCCCGGTCGAGCGACTCCCGGGCCCGGCCGGTCAGCTCGTCGTACCGCGCGCCGGCGGCGGCCCGGGCCGCGTCCCCGGCGGAGCCCAGCCGGGCCCGCGGGTCGGCCAGGGCACGGTCCAGCTCCTGCTCGCGGCGGGAGTCGGCGAAGTCGACCGCGCTGCGGTAGGCGGCGGTCGTCCGCGCCAGGTCCTCGAACATGCCCCAGACCTGGTTGTACAGGCGCTCGTCCATGGTCCAGCCGGCGGCGTCGCCCGCCCATGGGGCCTCGGGACCGGACGGGGGCGCCGGCGGCGCGGGCTCCTGCCCGGATCCGGCGGGCCGGCGGCGGGGGTGCTGGTAGCTGATGGTCGTCCCGGGCGGCGCCGACGGCGGGCTCTGCGGACCCGGCAGGGCCGCGCCGGTCGGGGCCTTGGGCGCCGCGGCCGGTCCGGACGGGATGTCCGCCGCTGCGGCCCCCGTCGTCGCGGCCGGCGCGGACGCGGTCTGCGCCGGCGTGGCCGCCCGGTCCGCCGGCGGGAGCGCGGCGGCCGCGGACGCGGCTATGCCGCCGGTGGCGGCGTGGGTGCCGGGGCCGGCGCTGATGCCGGTGCCCGCGCCCGTGCCGGCGTCGTACGGGGCGTCCGGGAGGTGCGCGGGGCGGGCTTCGGCGGTGGCGGCGGCCAGGGTGGCGGCCGCGAGGTCGGCGGCGCTGGCCGGGGCGAGTCCCTGGTCGGCGAGGAGGGCGGACAGCCCGCCCGCGTAGCCCTGGCCGACCGCGCGGACCTTCCAGACGCCCTGGCGCCGGTAGACCTCCAGTGCGGCGACGGCGGTCTCGGCGTCCAGGCCGGTGAGGGTGTAGCCGGCGACGCCCGCGCCGGCCGCGCCCCCGACGGAGAGGCGCGGCGGCGGGGTGACCGAGCCGAAGCTGCCCGGACGCCCGGGGCCGCCGGGCAGGACGAGCAGCACGGTGATCCGGTGCGTCTCCGGGTCGAGGGCGGCCAGGTCCAGGGTGACCAGGTGCTCCGTGGCCGCCCGGGTGGGGATGGTGACGCCGGGCCGCGCGGGTGCGCCCGGGTGGACGACCCGCCCGGGGCCGGAGAGCCGTCCGGCGTCGTCGGCGAGGGTGGCTCCGGCGAGCAGCGGTGTGCCGGCCGACACCCTGATCTCCAGCCTGGTGTGCGGCAGCGGCAGGTTCTGCCCCCGGACCAGCTCGGCCGTCATGTCCCCGTGCCCCCTCTGACTGCTTGCTGCTGCGGCCCCGGGGAACCGGGGCCGCGTCGTCGACTGCCGGTGCCTACAGGTGCGGCAGGATCGCCGGCATGAGGTCCTTGAACGTGCGGCCGTTGGCCGGCGCGCCCAGGGCCGTCATCTGCCAGCCGCTTCCCGCGCGATGGACCTTGGCCATGATCTGCGCCGTGTACTGGCCGCCACCGTCGAGCGTGTAGCGGGCGAGCTCCTGGCCGTTGGTCTCGTCCACCAGGCGGCAGAACGCGTTCTGCACCTCCTGGAAGGTCTGGCCGGTGAAGGAGTTGACGGTGAAGACGATCTGGTCGACGTGGACCGGCACCCGCTGGAGGTCCACCAGGATCGACTCGTCGTCGCCGCCCTGCCCCGCGCCGCCCACCAGGTTGTCGCCGGTGTGCTTGACCGAGCCGTCGTCGCTGACGAGGTGGCGGAAGAACACCACGTCCAGCGCCTGCTTCTCGGCGAACAGCACCGCCGAGGCGTCCAGGTCGACCTCCCGGGTGCGCGAGCCGAACAGGCCGCGGCGCTTCGCCGCCTGCCAGCCGAGCCCCATCCGCACCTCGGTCAGGGTCCCCCCGTCGCTCTTCTGCAGGCTGATGGCCTGGCCCTTGGTCATGTTGACCGTCACGCGCTGTCCCCTCTCTTGGCGTTCCCCCGCCGCCGTCACCGGGTGCGGTTGGGCAGCACCCTACGCAGACCGGACCGGGCGGCAGCAGGACGGCCGGCATTTGTGGCGCTCTTGCAACATGCCGCGCCGCCACCGGCGCGGCATGCCACCATTCGGACGCCCCGGGCCGGCGCGTCAGGATCTCGAAGCTCCCGTGTCAGGCGATCTCGGAGCCCCCGTGTCAGGCGATGCCGGCCTCCTTCATCTGCCGGAGCTCCTTCTTCAGTTCGCCGACCTCGTCGCGCAGCCGGGCCGCCACCTCGAACTGGAGCTCCGCGGCCGCGGCACGCATGCGGTCGGTCATCTCCTCGATGATGCCGGCGAGTTCGGCGGCCGGGCGGTCGGTGACCAGGGCGCCGTTGCCCCCGGCCCTGGCCTTCCCCTTGGCGCCCTTGCCGCCCTTGCCGCCCGTCTGCGCGCCGTTCCCGCCGGGCGGGGTGTGGGCGGCGAGCGAGGGGACGGGGGTCTTGGCGGGCTTGCCGTCCTTGTTCTGGCGGTACCCGGTGCCGAGGAGCTGCTCGGTGTCGATCTCCTCGCGGGCGATGGTGGCCACGATGTCGTTGATCTTCTTCCGCAGCGGCTGCGGGTCGATGCCGTGGGCCGTGTTGTAGGCGACCTGCTTCTCGCGGCGGCGGTTGGTCTCGTCGATGGCCTGAGCCATGGCCGGGGTGACCGTGTCCGCGTACATGTGGACCTGGCCGGAGACGTTACGGGCGGCGCGGCCGATGGTCTGGATCAGCGAGGTGCCGGAGCGCAGGAAGCCCTGCTTGTCGGCGTCGAGGATGGCGACCAGCGAGACCTCGGGCAGGTCCAGGCCCTCGCGGAGCAGGTTGATGCCGACCAGGACGTCGTACTCGCCGGCCCGCAGCTCCCGCAGCAGTTCGATCCGGCGCAGGGTGTCGACGTCGCTGTGCAGATAGCGCACCTGGATGCCGAGCTCGACGAAGTAGTCGGTGAGGTCCTCGGCCATCTTCTTGGTGAGCGTGGTGACCAGGACCCGCTCGTCCTTCTCCGTGCGGGTGCGGATCTCGTGCACCAGGTCGTCGATCTGGCCCTCGGTGGGCTTGACGACGACCTCCGGGTCGACCAGGCCGGTGGGGCGGATGATCTGCTCCACGAACCCGTCGGAGCGGGACATCTCGTACTGCCCGGGGGTGGCGGACAGATAGACCGTCTGTCCGATCCGCTGCTGGAACTCCTCCCACTTCAGCGGCCGGTTGTCCAGCGCGGACGGCAGCCGGAAGCCGTGGTCGACCAGAGTCCGCTTGCGGGAGGCGTCCCCCTCGTACATCGCGCCGATCTGCGGCACGGTGACGTGCGACTCGTCGATGACCAGGAGGAAGTCCTCAGGGAAGTAGTCGAGGAGGGTGTTGGGCGCGGAGCCCGGCTCGCGGTCGTCGAAGTGCATCGAGTAGTTCTCGATGCCGGAGCAGGAGCCGATCTGGCGCATCATCTCGATGTCGTAGGTGGTGCGCATGCGCAGCCGCTGGGCCTCCAGCAGCTTGCCCTGCTTCTCCAGCTCGGCGAGGCGCTGCTCCAGCTCCCGCTCGATGCCGTTGACCGCCCGCTCCATCCGCTCGGGTCCGGCGACGTAGTGGCTGGCCGGGAAGACGGACAGCGACTGGTCGTCGCTGATGACCTCGCCGGTGAGCGGGTGGAGGGTGGAGAGGGCCTCGATCTCGTCGCCGAACATCTCGATGCGGACGGCGAGCTCCTCGTAGACCGGGAAGATCTCGATGGTGTCGCCGCGGACGCGGAAGGTGCCGCGGCTGAAGGCCAGGTCGTTGCGGGTGTACTGGATGTCCACGAAGCGGCGCAGCAGCTCGTCGCGGTCGAACTCGTCGCCGACCTTCAGCGGGACCATCCGGTCGACGTACTCCTGCGGCGTGCCGAGGCCGTAGATGCAGGACACGGAGGCGACCACCACGACGTCCCGGCGGGTGAGCAGCGAGTTGGTCGCGGAGTGGCGCAGCCGCTCGACCTCCTCGTTGATCGAGGAGTCCTTCTCGATGTAGGTGTCCGACTGCGGGACGTACGCCTCGGGCTGGTAGTAGTCGTAGTAGGAGACGAAGTACTCGACCGCGTTGTTCGGCAGCAGCTCGCGAAACTCGTTGGCGAGCTGGGCGGCGAGGGTCTTGTTCGGCGCCATGACGAGGGTGGGGCGCTGAAGCTTCTCGATCATCCAGGCGGTGGTCGCCGACTTGCCGGTGCCGGTCGCGCCGAGCAGCACGACGTCCTTTTCGCCGGCGCGGACGCGGCGGTCCAGCTCCGCGATGGCCGCGGGCTGGTCGCCGCTGGGCTGGTAGGGGCTGACGACCTCGAAGGGCGCCACCGAGCGTTCGATTGATGAGACTGGCCGCATGCCACCAACCGTACGACCCCCCACTGACAACGGGGCCGCGTCGCAGGTCACCGGGGTCGCGGTGGGGGGCCGGCGGCGGCTCGGCGCTGCTCAGCGGTGGGGCGCGGCGCTCCGTCGGCGGCTCGGGGCGCGCGGCGGGAGCGGCTCGGCGGGCCAGGCGGCCACCCGGCAGGCGTGCTCGCGGTCCGCGGCGCACGCCCCGGACGGGCGGTGGCCGGCCGGCGCGGTCCGGCGGCGGGGGCCCGGGTGCCGGCCGACGGACCGTGTCGCGTCCTGCGCGGCGTCGGCCGCCGGGACCCGGCGCCGGACCGCCACCACCGCGGCGACCAGCAGGAACAGCACCGGTCCCGCCAGCAGGGCGGCGATCACGGCGGGCGCCGCCGCCGGTCCGGCAGCGAGCGGGGCGGTCGCGTCGGCCGGCAGGGTCACGGTGACCGCGGCCAGGCCCGTGTAGTGCATGCCGGTGACCGCGGTCCCGGTGCCCAGGGCGGCGGCCGCGGCGGCGGCGCGGGGTCGGCGGGCGGACGTCGCGGCGCGCAGCGCCAGGGTCGCCGCCGCCACCGCGACGACCACCGACAGCGCGACCACGGAGGTGGCGTAGCCGAGGCTGCCGGGCACCCGCAGTCCGGTCATGCCGAGGTAGTGGGTGGTGGCGATGCCGAGGCCGATGACCGTCCCGCCGGTGATCAGCGACAGCGTGCTGGGGCCCCGGTGGCCCGCCACCAGCAGGCCCACCCCGGCCGTGGCGACCGCGACGGCGAGGCTGCCGGCGGTGACGAGCGCGTCCCTCCCGACCGGCGTCTCCGCGATTCCGAAGCCGGTCAGCGCCACCACGTGGGCGGCCCAGACGCCGCACCCCAGGGTGGTGGCCCCGAGCACCAGGCGCGGGCCGCGCGCCGCCCCCGGCCACATCCCGGGCCGGACCGCCGTCGGCCCCAGCAATCCGCCCAGACAGGCCAGCAGGAAGGCGGCCACCGGTGTGGCCAGCCCGTACCGGAAGCCCTCGACGGTCCCCTCCACGATGGTCCCCCTCCACGTCCCGTCCCCCCGCCCGCCGCACCGCCGGTCGGGGCGGCGGGCGGGCGCGCTCGGGCAGCCGCCCCTCGTGCGCGAACACGGGCGGCGGGCCGAACGTGCCATGTGTACCCGCTGGTAGGGCTCTTCGGCTACGGGTGGCGGGCCTCGAACAGAGATGGCACGCGGCGCTCCGCACCGTCGCTCGGGGCAGCTTCCCAGGTCGCGGGCCGGGGAATCGTTGTCAGCGGAGCGGTGGCCGGGTGGTCCCGCGGTCGGAGGCTCCGCTTGGTCGGTGGCCCCTCTGTCAGAGGTCCCGTTGTCAGAGGGGCCGTTGTCAGAGGTCCCGTTGTCAGAGGTCCCGTTGTCAGTGGGGGGTCGTACCGTCGTCGACATGGACAGTGACGACTGCGCGGGTCGGCGCGTGGAGTGGGCGGTGGTGGACAGTCCCATCGGGCCGCTGCTGCTGGCCGCGACCGAGAACGGACTGGTCAGCGTCGGTTTCCACGCCGATCGGCAGGTGCGGGACGCGGCGCTGCGGCGGCTCGCGTCCCGGTTGGGCGGGGAGCCGGTGGAGGACGCCTCGGGTCGTTTGGCCGAGTCCATAGGCGCGCTGGACGCGTACTTCGCGGGGCGGCTGCGGGAGTTCGCCGTCCCGCTGGACTGGTCGCTGGTCGGCGGCTTCCACCGGCAGGTGCTCCGCGAGCTGGCGTCCGGGGTGCCGTACGGGACGGTCGTCGGGTACGGG
This sequence comes from Streptomyces solincola, assembly GCF_002982015.1. Classification (GTDB taxonomy): domain Bacteria; phylum Actinomycetota; class Actinomycetes; order Streptomycetales; family Streptomycetaceae; genus Streptomyces; species Streptomyces solincola. Next base: position 119 of record NZ_PVLV01000154.1, on the reverse strand, counting down.
GAGCTGGCCGGACGGGTCGGTCAGCCGGGTGCGGCCCAGGCGGTGGGCGCGGCGATGGCCGCCAATCCGCTGCCGCTTGTGGTGCCCTGCCACCGGGTGGTGGAGGAGGGCGGCGGGAT
>NZ_PVLV01000153.1 GCF_002982015.1 Streptomyces solincola | reverse complement strand
CTGGGAGATGGGGAGAAGAGACAGGCGTGCCCCGCCGTCCCTACGACCGTGGCAGCCCCGGCCGCCCCACTGCCCCGCCTTCCCGAGGTTGCCCGTGGCGCTGGGACGGCCGGGGCTGCCAGGGTCGTCGGGACGGCGGGCAACGCCGGGGCGGCTGGGGTTGCCGAGACGGCCGGGGTGGCCGGGGCGGCCGGGGACGTCGCGAAGGCCGCGGTCGCCGCCGCCGACACGGTGACGGCCACCCCGGTACGGGACGGGGGGCCGCCCGGCCGGATCACCCGGCGCCGGGTGCTCGTCCTCGGGCCCGGCGCGGCCGCGGCGGCCGCCGGCGCCTGGTGGTACGCGCGGCGTCCCGGGACCGCCTCCGGTGCCGGCGACCCGGACCGGCCGACGCTCACCATCGCCCTGCACCAGGACCTGACCGGCCCGGCCGGCCCGACCGGGCGCGCCCAGCGCGACGGTGCCCGAATCGCCGCGGACGACCTCAACTCCCGCGCCGACCACCCCTTCCGCCTCGCCCTCGCCGTGCACGACGACGCCGGATCCCCGGAGCGAGCCGCCGCCCTGGCCGCCCGACTGGCCGCGGACCTGCGGGTGCGTGCCGTCGTCGGGCCCACCACCGACGCCTGCGCCCTCGCCGCCGTACGCGCCTACCACGCCGCCTCCCTGCCCGCGGTGGCCGTCTCGCCCGGCGTGGACACCAGCTCCGCCATGGGCGGCGGCACCCGGCCGCGCGCCTACATCCCCGCCCGCCCGCTGGACGCCACCATGGCGGCCCCCTGCCGGGCCTACCTGGTCCAGGGCCGCGACTGCCGCCGGGTGGTGCTGCTGGACGACCGGCTCCAGGGCGCGCCCGGCTATGAACTGTGCCGCCGGGTCGCCGACGTCCTGCTGGACTCCGGCCGCCATGCGCGCATCCGGCAGGTGCCGGCCGACCCGGACCCCGCCGCGCTGGCCGCCGAGGTCCTCGCCGAGCGGGCCGACGGGCTGGTCTTCACCGGAGACCAGCGGCGCGCCGCCGCGCTCGCCCGGGCCCTGGACGAGGCCGGCTACCGGGGCGCGCGCATGGGGCTGCGGCAGGGCTACGGCCCCGACTTCACCGCGCTGGCCGGGGCCGCCGCGGAGGGCTGGGTGTTCACCACCCCGTTCGTCGACGCCGCCCGCACGCCCGCGGCCCGCCGGTTCACCGCCGCCTACCGCGAGCGGTTCGCCGCCGCGCCGCCGGCCTACGCCCCCGAGGCGTACGACGCCGTCCTCTTCCTCGCCCAGGCCATGGCCCGAGGCGACGGAGCGTCCGCCGACCGCGGCACACTGGTCCGCCGCACCCGCGAGATCCAGTACCGGGGCATCACCCGCACCCTCGCCTACTCCGCCCCGCGCGGCGGCGCCTACGACGCGGCGGGGCTGTACCTCTACCAGGCNNCCGGCTGCGCGGGCACCGCGGCGGCCGCGACCCCGGCGGCGCCGCCGGCCTTGTGCTCGGCGAGCATGCGGTCCGCCGCCGCCAGAGCGTCGTCTATGCGCCGGGTGCCCGTCGCCACGCACAGGGTGTAGGCGACGTCCGCCAGCGCCTCCGGGCACGCGCGCTCCCCGCGGGCCTGGGCGATACGCAGCTCCGCGTAGCGCGTGAGCAGTTCTCTCAGGTAACGGGGGTCGGGCAGCAGCACGGCAACTCCTCGTCTCAGCACACTCGGTGGCATCCGTGTGCCCCACTCGGCCCGGAAGATGCCTGCCGCATGGAAAGAATCGCGAATGGGCCGTGCGCCCGCCCCCTGGCCCCGGTCGGGGCGTACGGACCTGCCGTCCGGGTCCGTCAGGGCGGCCGTTACACTGGGCGGAGCGAAGGGGAGTAGTCCCGAAACACCGCTGGTCGACACACTGGAAGCCCTCGGGCCTCCCGGCCACCGGGCCCCGGCACGGACCACCCGTGCGGGGGCGGACGAGACCTTCGGCCAGGCACACCCACGGCCCGCACCCCGCGGGCCGCTCCGTCGTGCCGGGCCGAGAGGACTCCTCCGTCGCCGTCCTGGTGCCGCGCGAGCCCTTCAGGCCCGGCCCCAGCAGAAAGCGCCCCGTCGATGACTCTCGACCCCCTGGCGATCCTGACCGCCTTCGGGCTGATCTTCCTCGCCGAACTGCCCGACAAGACGATGTTCGCCTCGCTGGCCATGGGCACCCGGATGCGCCCGCTGTACGTGTGGTTCGGCACGTCCACCGCGTTCCTGGTGCACGTCGTCATCGCCGTCGGCGCCGGCAGCCTGCTCACCCTGCTGCCCGGGACGGCCGTCAAGCTGGTGTCCGCCGCCCTGTTCGCCTTCGGTGCGGTCGTCCTGTTCCGGGCCGGTGGCGACGACGACGAGGAGGAGGGCGGTGCGAAGACCGTCACCGGCTTCTGGCCCGTCTACACCACCGCCTTCATGGCCGTGTTCATCAGCGAGTGGGGCGACCTGACGCAGATCACCACCGCCAATCTGGCCGCCACCAACGGCTGGCTGCCCACCGCCATCGGCTCCGCCGCCGCCCTGATGTCCGTCTCGGCGCTCGCCCTGCTGGTCGGCCGCTTCATCGCCCAGCGCGTGCCGCTGCGCACCGTGCAGCGCATCGGCGGCGTGTGCATGGCGGGCCTCGCCGTCTGGACCCTCGTGGAGGCGTTCACCGGCTGACGCGCCGGGAGGCGGCGCAGGGGCCGCGCCCAGCCGGCCGCCGCGGCCTCCCCGCCCGGCGCCTCCCCTCCCGCGCCGTTGCCGGACCACCCCCTCACCCAGCCGTGGCCGGGTGTGCCAGGTGCCGGACTCCGTTGCCCGGCCGCGTTGCCCAGTCGTGGTCGGGTGCGCCAGGTGCCAGGCTCCGTTGCCCGACCGCGTCGCCTGCTTGGCGACCGTCGCCTCCGCCTGTTGCCATGCTGCCGGCCCGCGTCGCCACGGCTCTACGCGGTGCCCGGCCGTCCCGGTGCGCCGGCGGCCCGCAGGGCCAGCCGCCAGACCACCTGCACCCCGCTCTCGCCGGGGGCGGCCGGGTCGCCCTGCTGCGCCGCACGCCCCACCGCGGTGAAGCCCAGTCGGCGGGCCACCGCCCCGCTGGCCGGGTTGGCCTGGTCGTGGTGGATCTCGGCGCGGTCGATCCCGCTCAGCAGTCGTCCGGCGTCCACCAGGGCCGCCGCGGCCATCGTCGCCAGCCCCCGCCCGGTCGCGGCCGGGTGCAGCCAGTAGCCGATCTCCACTCCGCCCGGCCCGATCCGGCGCATCAGCCCGCAACTGCCCACCACCGCCCCGTCGGCGGTGATCGCGTAGTCGTACGACCGGTCGGCGGCCCACTCCCGCTCGCACCGCGCCAGGTACTCCTCGGTGCCGGTGCGGTCGTGCCCGGCCGCCCACGGCATCCACGGCCGCAGGTGGTCGAGGGCCCCGGTGATCACCGGATGGAGGGCGTCGGCGTCGCCGGGGTGCCAGCGGCGCAGTTCGACGAGATCGCGGCGGAGTGTCCCGGCGGGTCGGTCCATACGGATCATGGTGCGCCACGACCACCGGGCCGCGCACCGGCTTCCGCGGCCTCAGTCCGCCAGGAGCCGCCACAGCGGCGCGGCGGGCGGCCGGGCCGGGTCGCGCCGCAGCGCCCCGAACAGGGTCAGCGCCTCCGGCGGGGACAGCTCCAGTTCCTCCGCGATCCGGCGGCTGGTGACATGGGTGAGCCCCTGGGCGGCCGTCCGCCGTTCCCACTCGGCGAACCGGGCCGTCAGCGCGGCCGCGTCCGCGGGCTCCCGGGGGCGGGGGACGTCCGCCGGCAGGGCGGCCGCGCGGGCCCGCTCCCGGGCGATCTCCGAGAAGCCGCACACCGCCTCCGAGACGGCCTCCGCCCCGGCCAGGCCGCCGCACCCGGCCAGTCGGCGGGCCAGCGGGTTCAGGTCGAGGGCCTGTTCCAGAGTGAGGCGGTGGACGTGGCGGGCGGTGTCGTCCAGCGTCAGCGGGGCGGGCGCGTCCCGGGTGCCGCAGACGCCCCGGGCGCCCCGGGCCGCGGCGACCAGCAGGGCGCTCGCCTCCGAGGGGTGCCAGTCGAACAGCGGCAGGACGCCGTCGGTGTGCCGGCTCTCCAGGCCGAGCGCGGGGGCGCCGAGCCGGGGCAGCAGCAGCGGCAGGGGTATCTCGTTGTCCAGGCCGGGACCGGCCACGTACACCGTGGTGGGCAGTGCCGCGGCCGCGCAGGCGGCCAGCGCCAGCGCATCGCCCAGCGGGCTGCGCAGCGTCGGCTCGTCCCCGCGCGCGACGATGTCTCCGCCCACGTCCACCAGGTCGACGCGGCCGGCCTGGCACCAGGCGGCGGCCGCCGCGATCTGACGGGCCAGGCCCAGCGTCCCGCCGTGGGGGTCGAGCAGGCCCAGCCTCGGCCGCAGTCCGGCGGCCAGCCGGGGCAGCAGCGAGCCGGCCGGGGCGAGCGGGGCGGTGCCGGCGGTGATCAGGTCGACGCCTGGCGCGACCGCGTCCAGCCCGGTGAAGTCGCCGGCGCCGCGGGGCCCGGGCACGGGGTCGACGACCAGCCGCTCCCAGGCGTAGGTCAGCACCAGCGCCGGCGTGTCGGCGCCGTACAGGGCGGAGTGCAGCAGGGCCGCGGTGATGGCGTCACCGCCGCCGCCCGCGGCGATCAGGAGGCGTCTCATGGCCGACCAGCCAACCCCAGCGGCGGCGCCCCGCGCCACCGGTCCCGGCAAGGCCGCGGACGGCGAATGCGGCATAACGGATGTAACGCGAAAGTGCGGCGGAAGCTCCATACCGTCCGACATATCTTGAGGTCATCGCACTAAAGGGTGCTTTCGGTCACGACACCTAAAGTGACGGCTTGTCACCAGCCGTGCACCACCCGCTCGAAAGTGACCCTTTGATGACGCCCGACACCGTCGCGCTGCCCACTCCTGCCGTCCGCCCCGAGCTGTCCGCGGCCCAGGACGAGACCCCGTACCAGCAGTACGTGTACGCCTATCCGCACCAGAAGGCGTACCGCCTGCAAGAAGACGGCCCGCTGCTGACCGAGCTGTGGGCCAAGGAGCGGCTCGACGCGCTCTCCCTGTACGTGCACATACCGTTCTGCGAGATGCGCTGCGGCTTCTGCAACCTCTTCACCCGCACCGGCGCCCCCGAGGAGGTGACCGGAGCGTTCCTGTCGACCCTGGAGCGGCAGGCGGTGGCGACCCGTGAGGCGCTGGACGCCGCCGGCCGGCCCGTCCGCTTCCGGCTCGCGGCCTTCGGCGGCGGCACCCCCACCTATCTGACCGCCGACGAGCTGATCCGGCTCTGCGACGTCTGCGAGGACGTCATGGGCGCCGACCTGTCGGCCGCCTCCTGGTCGGTGGAGACCTCGCCCGCCACCGCCACCGCGGACCGGATCGCCGTGCTCGCCGACCGCGGCGCGACCCGGGTCAGCATCGGGGTGCAGAGCTTCCTGGAGGACGAGGCCCGCGCCGCCGTCCGGCCGCAGAAGCGGTCGGAGGTCGACAGCGCGCTGGAGCGGCTGAAGGCGGCCCGCTTCCCGGTCCTCAACATCGACCTCATCTACGGCATCGACGGCCAGACCGAGCGCACCTTCCGGACCTCCCTGGACGCCGCCCTGTCCTGGGAGCCCGAGGAGATCTACCTCTACCCGCTGTACGTCCGCCCGCTCACCGGCCTGGTCGGCCGGCACGCGGTGACCCCGGCCGACTGGGACGACCAGCGGCTGCGGCTGTACCGCTACGGCCGCGACCACCTGCTGTCGGCCGGTTACCAGCAGACCTCGATGCGGGTCTTCCGCCGTCCGGGCACCGCGGCGGTGGAGGACCACGACGCCACCGGCATCAGCGAGTACAACCAGCAGGCCGGCATGGTCGGACTCGGCGTCGGGGCCCGCTCGTTCACCACCGACCTGCACTACACCACCGACTACGCGGTGGCCGTGCCCGAGGTGCGGCGGATCATCGACGACTACATCGCCACCCCCACCGAGCGTTTCCGCCGCGCCCAGTGGGCGTTCGCCATGAACGGCGACGAGCGGCGCCGGATGCACGTGCTCCAGCATCTGCTGGAGGCGGGCGGCCTGGTTCCCGCCGTCTACGAGCGGGCGTTCGGCACCCGCTTCGAGGACGACTTCGCCGGGCAGCTCGGCGTCCTGCTGGACCGCAACTGGGTCCGCCCCGACGCCGCCGGCACCCTGGCGCTCACCCCGGAGGGCATGGCCCGGGCGGACGCCGTCGGCCCGATGTTCTTCTCCTCGGACGTGCGCGCCCGCATGGCGGCCTACCAGGACCGCTGACCGCCGCGGCGACCGGCCGCCCCGCCGGCCACCGCCGGCCGGGCCGCCCCGCCGCCCGCCCTCGGCCGCCAGGGCGGCGCGA
>NZ_PVLV01000152.1 GCF_002982015.1 Streptomyces solincola | reverse complement strand
GGCGCGCGGGGCGCGACACGCTCGGGAAGACGGGGCGGGCGAGGCGGATGGACGGGGGGAAACAGGGCATCCTCCTGCCGGATCGCGCCAAACCCCGGCGCGGCCGGGGCGCACTCCGCGGTGGCCGGTGCCAGCATCTGACGAGGCACGGAGCCGGTGACCGCCGGGCGGCTGCCGCACGGGTCCGGGAAGCGGGCCCGGGGGCGCCGCCTGTCCCCCGCACGGACACCACGATGGTCCGAGGAGAGAATGACGATGACCCAGGCGGTTCGGCGCAGACCCGGTACTCCCTGCTGGGTGAGTCTCATGGTGCGCCGGTTCGAGGAGGCGGAGGAGTTCTACGGGGCGCTGTTCGGCTGGCGGTTCCAGCCCGGGCCGCGGCAGCTCGGCCCGTACGCGCGCGGGCTCCTCGACGGGCGGGAGGTGGCCGGCATCGGCAAGCTGCCGGCGGACCGGGATCTGCCGACGGCGTGGACGCCCTACCTGGCCTCGGACGACGCCGGCGCCACCACCTCCTCGGTCCGCTACAGCGGCGGGACGGTGGCGGTGGGCCCACTGAGCGCGGGGGACGCCGGGCGGATGGCGATCTGCTCCGACCCGGCGGGCGCCGTCTTCGGAGTGTGGCAGGCCGCCGCGCACACCGGCGCGGCACTGGTCGGGCAGCCCGGCACCCCGGTCTGGAACGAGCTCCTCACCTGGGAGACCGAGTCGGTGGGCAAGTTCTACCGGACCGTCTTCGGCTACGAGCTGGAGCCCGGCGGCACGGCCGGGGGCGCCACCGACCCCGATGTGGTGACGCTGAAGGTGGCGGACCGTCCGGTCGCCTCCCTGCACGGTCTCGGCCGGGCCGTGCCGAGGGAGCGCGGGGCGCACTGGATGACCTGGTTCGAGGTCGCGGACACCGACGCGGCCGCCCGGCGGGTCGACGAGCTGGGCGGCCGGGTGGTCCGGCCGCCGCACGACGCCCCGGCCGGCCGCGTCGCGGTGGTCGCCGACCGGGAGGGCGCGGTCTTCACGCTGGTCCGCTCGGCCGGCCGCTGACACGGCGGTCCGCACGGCCGGCCGCCGACCGCGCCCGCCGCCCCTCCCCCGCGGCGTCAGGCGTCGTCGGCCATGCCCGCGGTCAGCGTGGTGCCGTCGGCCGGGTCGATGAGCAGGAACGATCCGGTACGGCGGGAGACCGCGTACGGGTCGAGCGGCAGCGGCTCGGCGGTGCGCAGGACGACCCGGCCGATGTCGTTGGCGGCCAGGGCGCCGGGGTCGGGGTGGTCGGAGAGGTCGTCGAGGGTGAGCCGGGAAGGGATGTCCTTGACGACGGCCTTGACGGTGCGGGTGGTGTGCTTGAGCAGCACCCGCTGGCCGACGGCCAGGGACTGGTCGGCGACATGGCAGACGGTGGCCGTCACGACCCGGGTGACCGCCGGCGCCTCGTCGGAGGGCACCACCAGATCGCCGCGCGACACGTCCTGGTCGTCCTCCAGCAGCAGGGTCACCGACTCCGGCGAGTTCGCCGTCTGGATCGGTTCGCCGAGCCGGTCGATGGCGGCGATCCGGGTCTGCCGGCCGCCGGGCAGCACGGTGACGGGGTCGCCGACATGGAGCGCGCCGGAGGCGATCTGGCCGGCGTAGCCGCGGTAGTCGGGGTGCTCGGCCGACTGCGGCCGGATCACGTACTGGACGGGGAAGCGGGCCGGATGGCCTGCGGGGTCCTGGTCGACGGGGACGGTCTCCAGGTGTTCGAGGACGGTGGGCCCGCCGTACCAGTCCATGTGCGCGGAGGGTTCCACCACGTTGTCCCCGGCGAGGGCGGAGATGGGGATGGCGGTGACCTCGGGGACGCGGAGCCGGGTGGCGTAGGCGGTGAACTCGGTGGCGATGGCGGCGAAGACCGGCTCCGCGTAGTCGACGAGGTCCATCTTGTTGACGGCCAGCACCACGTGCGGGACGCGCAGGAGGGCGGCGATGGCGGCGTGCCGGCGGGTCTGCTCGACCACGCCGTTGCGGGCGTCGACGAGGATGACCGCCAGCTCGGCGGTGGAGGCGCCGGTGACCATGTTGCGGGTGTACTGCACGTGCCCGGGGGTGTCGGCGAGGATGAAGCGGCGCCGGGCGGTGGCGAAGTAGCGGTAGGCCACGTCGATGGTGATGCCCTGTTCGCGCTCGGCGCGCAGTCCGTCGGTGAGCAGGGCGAGGTCGGGGGTGCCCTGGCCGCGGTTGCGTGAGGCGTGCTCGACGGCTTCCAACTGGTCGGTGAGCACGGACTTGGAGTCGTGCAGGAGGCGGCCGACGAGGGTGGACTTGCCGTCGTCGACGGAGCCGGCGGTGGCGAAGCGAAGCAGGGTGGCGGCCGATGTCCCGGCCGGCACGGCGGAAGACTCAGTGATGGTCATGGTCAGAAGTACCCTTCGCGCTTGCGGTCTTCCATCGCGGCCTCGGACAGCTTGTCGTCGGCGCGGGTGGCCCCGCGCTCGGTGAGCCTCGATGCGGCGATCTCGGCGATGACGGCGTCCAGGGTGGTGGCGGTGGAGTCGACCGCGCCGGTGCAGGACATGTCGCCGACCGTGCGGTAGCGGATCATTCGGGTCTCGACCGGCTCGGTGTCGTCGGGGCCGCCCCAGTCGCCGGCGGTCAGCCACATGCCGTTGCGGGAGAAGACCTCACGCTCGTGCGCGAAGTAGATGGCGGGCAGTTCGATCCGCTCGCGCTGGATGTACTGCCACACGTCCAGCTCGGTCCAGTTGGAGAGCGGGAAGACCCGGACGTGCTCGCCGGGGGCGTGCCGGCCGTTGTAGAGGTTCCACAGCTCGGGGCGCTGCCGGCGCGGGTCCCACTGGGAGAACTCGTCCCGGAGGGAGAAGACGCGCTCCTTGGCGCGGGCCTTCTCCTCGTCGCGCCTTCCGCCGCCGAAGACCGCGTCGAACTGGTGGGTCTGGATGGCCTCGGTGAGGGGGACGGTCTGGAGCGGGTTGCGGGTGCCGTCCGGGCGCTCCTTCAGCTCGCCGCGGTCGATGTAGTCCTGGACCGAGGCGATGTGGAGGCGCAGTTGGTGCCTCTCGACGGTGCTGTCGCGGTAGTCGAGGACTTCGGGGAAGTTGTGGCCGGTGTCCACGTGCAGCAGGGCGAAGGGCACGGGGGCGGGGGCGAAGGCCTTGAGCGCCAGGTGGAGCATGACGATGGAGTCCTTGCCGCCGGAGAAGAGGATCACCGGCCGCTCGAACTCGCCCGCCACCTCGCGGAAGATGTGCACCGCCTCCGACTCCAGCGCGTCCAGGTGCGACAGCGCGAACGGAGCGTCGGTCTCGGTGTGGGTGGTGACCTGCGTGGTCATGCCAGTCCCCTCTCGGTCAGCAGCGCGTACACGGCCTCGGCCGACTCCTCCACCGACTGGTTCTGCGACTCGATGCGCAGGTCGGGGGTCTCCGGCGCCTCGTAGGGGTCGTCGACGCCGGTGAGGCCGGTGAGTTCGCCGGCGGCCTGCTTGGCGTACAGACCCTTGACGTCCCGTACCGAGCACACCTCCACCGGAGTCGCCACATGCACCTCCACATACGGGGTGCCCTCCTGGGCGTGGCGCTTGCGCACGGCCTCGCGGCTGTCGGCGTACGGGGCGATCACCGGGACCAGCACCAGCACGCCGTGCGAGGCCAGCAGCTCGGCCACGAAGCCGATCCGCTGCACATTGGTGTGCCGGTCCTCCCGGGAGAAGCCCAGGCCCGCGGAGAGGAACTCGCGGATCTCGTCACCGTCGAGCACTTCGACGCGGCGGCCCTCCGCCTCCTCCGCATCGTCCGCGCGCAGGCGGGCGGCTATCGCGCGGGCCAGGGTGCTCTTGCCGGCGCTGGGCAGTCCGGTGAGCCATACGGTCCCGCCGCGGCCCTCGGACGGTGGTGCATGCGTCGCTTCCACGTTCCTCCTGCCGTCGGGTCAGTTTCGGCCTTCGGGGCCGTTTGTGGTGTTGCCACGGTAGGGACGGCCGGGGCGCGGTGTCGGCCGCCGGACGCTGAATCGGGGTGCTGACCGATGAGCACGGACGGGGCCAAACGCCGCCTGCCGTGGAGTTCGGACGCAACGCGGTGATTACCCCGGAGCGTTCGGGCAAGACGGGAACGTGCAGGTGACGAGGGGATGCCGCAGAGGGAGAGGCGGGAGGCGTCGATGCGGCGGAGACGACGAAGCAGGGTGGCCCCCGGGGGGACCACCCTGCTCATCGGATCGCCGGTGGCGGCCGCCGGCCGGTCCGCTAGGTCGGCTGCGGCTGCATCAGTCCGGACTGGTAGGCATAGGAGACCAGTTGGGCGCGGTCCCGCAGTTGGAGCTTGAGCCGGAGCCGGTAGATGTGCGTGCGTACGGTCGCGACGCCGATGAACAGGCGCCGTGCGATGTCCTCGGTGGACAGCCCGTGGGCGGTGAGGACCAGGATCTCGTTCTCCCGGGCGGTGAGGGAGGTGCGCTCCGATACCAGTGAGCCGGTCAGGGGGGCCTCGCGGACCCGGAACCAGTCGACCACCCGGCGGGCCACCGAGGAGCCGAGCATCGCGCCCCCGTCGGCGACCGCGCGGATCGCCAGGACCAGTTCCTCGTTGCTCGCGTCGTCGGCCAGCAGACCGCTGGCCCCCGCCCGCAGTACGTCGGCCAGGCCCTGGTCACCGGGCTCCACCGCGTACACCACCACCGGTACGTCCAGCGCGGCTCCGTCGTCGTCGTCCCCCGTCTGCCGTAAGTAGCGGACCAGCTCCGGGCCGCTGAGGCGGGCGAGCTGCATGCTGGTGACGACGACGTCGGGCCGGTGGGCGCGGATGGCCGCGACGGCCTGCCCCGGGGTCACCGCCTCGGCGACGACCTCGGCGTCGGGCTCGCTCGCGAGCAGGCTGCGGATGCCTCCCCTGACCAGTGATCTCTCATCGCACGTCAGAATTCGGAGCGCCACTGATCCCATCCCCTTCTGGTGTCCAGCGTTGGGCCACTGCACGTCTGCCCCGACCCTCGGCCGGCGACACGTACAACTCGACTGAATAGATGGGGATTTGCTCACAGAGGCTGCTCGGGTGGAGGCATCCGCGGTGGGACTCGGGGGCCGTCAGGGGCGGCCCGCGTCACCCAGGGCGCGGTCCAGCACGGCGGCGACCTGGGAGGCGTACGCGGGGGTCACCAGCGTGTAGTGGTCGGCGCCGTCCAGTGTCGTGGCGCGCAGGGCGCTCGCCACCTCGCTCCAGGCGGGGCCGGCGTCCTCGGAGAGCCCGGCCCGGACGAAGTGGACCGGGCCGGGGTGCGGTTTCGGCCGGAAGTCGTCCAGCGCCCGCATGTTGGCGGCGCACAGCCGGTAGCGGTCCTCGATCTCCGCGTCCGTGAATCCCTCGTCGAGGCCCGCCGCCGAGCGCAGTGCGGCGAACGGCAGGGTGTCGTACTCCCCCGCCGCCCGGTCCAGCGCGGCAAGCGCGGCCTCGTCGGCGCCGGCGGAGCGGCACAGGTCGTGCACGAAGAAGCGGCGCAGGCCCGGCTCGGAGTAGGCGGGGGCGGTGCCGGGGAAGTCGCTGTCCAGCAGGACGGCGACGGCGTCCGGGCCGGAGCGGCGGGCCATCTCGTAGGCCACCGCCCCGCCGAAGGACCAGCCGGCGTACACCCACCTCTCCGGCCGGCCGGGGCCGGGCAGGGCGGTCAGGTAGCGCTCCGCCACGGCCGGTACGCCGCCGTCTTCGGCCGGGTTGTCCCGGGCGTCCTCGGCGGCGAAGCCGTACACCGGGGCGCCCGGGGCGAGCGCCTCGGTGAGCGGCCCGTAGCAGAGCAGGGCGCCGCCGACCGGGTGGACGAGGACCAGGCCGACGGCGGCGCGGCCGGGACGCAGCCGGGCGGGTGCGAAGCCGCCCGCGTCGTCCCGCGGTCGGCTCAGGTGGTCCAGCAGGGCGTCCCTGGCCGAGGTCCGCCCGGCCGGCCGGGGCTGGTCGTCGCCGGTCGCGGCGGCGAGCAGGGCGGCGGCCTCCTCGTCGGTGAGCGCGGTGACCAGCTCGCGCAGCCCGCTGTCGTCCAGCTGCCGGGCCTGGGCGAGCCTCACCCGGGGGGCCAGGGCGCGGACGGTGGGGGCGAAGTCGGCCAGGGAGAACTCCACGCCGAAGTGGCGGCGCAGCCGGGAGACGACCTGGGCGGCGGCCAGGCTGTGGCCGCCGAGGGCGAAGAAGTCCTCGTCCGGGCCGACGGCCTCGCGGCGCAGCACCGGGGCGATGACCTCGCGGGCCAGCGCCTCCTCGGTCTCGTTCGCGTAGGAGGGTGCGCAGGCCGCCGGGCCGGCGTCGGCCCGGGGCGCGGGCAGCTCCTTGGCGTTGACCTTGCCGCTGGGCATCAGCGGGAAGGCGTCCAGCACGGTGAAGTAGGTGGGCACCATGTACGACGGGACGTGCGCGGCGACTCCTTCGCGCAGCTCGTCCTCGCCGAGGGCCCGGCCGTCGTCGAGGGTGACGTAGCCGACCAGGTGCCGGCCGCCGCTCGGGTCGGTCCAGGGCTGGACGGTGGCCTGGCGGACGCCGGGCACCTTGCCGAGGGCGGCCTCCACCTCGCCCAGCTCGATCCGCAGGCCGCGGATCTTGACCTGCTTGTCGATGCGGCCGAGGAAGACCAGGGCGTCGTCGCGGTCGCGGCGGACCAGGTCGCCGGTGCGGTAGAGCCGGCCGCCGGGGGCGGTGCCGAAGGGGTCGGGGTAGAACTTCTCGGCGGTCAGCTCGGGGCGGCTGAGGTATTCGTCGGCGAGGCCGAGACCGCCGATGACCAGTTCGCCGGCGACGCCGGGCGGCACCAGCCGGCCGTGCCGGTCCAGGACGTGGGCGACGTGGTTGGCCATCGGCAGCCCGATGGGCGGGGAGGAGTGCCAGTCGCCCCGGCACTCCTGGACGATCATGGTGACGGTGCACTCGGTGGGGCCGTAGCCGTTGAAGAACCGCCGCCCCGGGGACCAGCGGTTGACCAGCTCGCCCGGGAACGCCTCGCCGCCGACGAAGACGATCCGCAGCTCCGGCAGCCTGTCGGGGTCGAGCAGCTCCATCAGCGAGGGGGGCAGGTCGACGACCGTGATCCGGTGGCGCTGGAGGACCTCCTGGAGCCGGTCCAGGTCGGAGCGGGTCTCGTCGGGGACGAGCACCAGCCGGGCGCCGTTGGCCAGTGCGGAGAAGGTCTCGAAGACGGAGACGTCGAAGGTGACGGCGGCGAAGCCGAGGACCCGGTCCTGGTCGGTCAGCTCGAACAGCTCGGTCACCGAGGCGAGGAAGTTGGCCAGCGCGCGGTGGCCGATGCGCACGCCCTTGGGGGTGCCGGTGCTGCCGGAGGTGTAGAGGACGTACGCGGTGTCGTCGGGGGTGGCGGTGGCCGCCGCCTGCCCGGGGGCGGCGGCCGGCCAGTCCTCGGGCCGGTCCAGCGGGAGCAGGGGCCGCCCGGCGTCCCGTACGGCGTCGGCGGTGGCCTGGACGCAGACGGTGGCGACCGCCTCGCTGTCGGCGAGGACGGTGGCGATCCGGCCGGCCGGGTGCGCCGGGTCGAGGGGGATGTAGCCGGCGCCGGTGCGGAGCACGGCGAGCAGGGTGGCGACCAGGTCGGCGGTGCGCGGCAGGCAGACGGCGACCAGGGCGCCGGGGCCGGCGCCGGCCGCCCGCAGCGGGGCGGCCAGCTCGTCGGCGCGGGCGTCCAGTTCGGCGTAGGTCAGCTCCCGCTCGCCGGCGACCACGGCGACGGCGTCGGGGCGCTGGGCCACCTGGCGGGCGATCAGCTCGACCACGGTGGTGTCGGGGCGTTCCCGGCGGGGGCCGTCGCAGTCGTGGAGGAGGTGGCGGCGCTCGGTCTCGTCCAGCAGGTCGATCTCCGCGACGCGGCGGCCGGGGTCGGCGAGCGCGGCGGTGAGCAGCCGTCCGTAGTGCCGGACGAGCTGCTCGACGGTGGCGGGGTCGAAGAGGTCGGCGTCGTAGCCGGCCGTGACCTCGGTGCCGCCGGCCGCGTCGGTGAGCCGCAGCCGCAGGTCGACCGGCGGGGGGCCGTCGTCGCCCTGGTGGTCGTCGCCGCCCTCGGTCGGTCCGAAGGCGAGGGCGGCCTGGAAGAGGGGGGCGCGGGAGGGGTCCGGGTCCTCGCCGACCGCCTCGGCCAGCTCGGCGGGGGACAGCCCGGCGTGCGCGGCCGCCTCCTCGGCGGTGGCCGCGAGGCGGGCGGCCAGCTCGGCGAACGGCGGGTCGCCGGAGACGTCGGCCCGCAGCACCAGCGGGTGGCCGGCCGGGTCGTCCGAGCCGGCGCCGAAGACGCCCAGCACCAGGTCGTCCTGCCCGGTGTAGCGGTGCAGCAGGGCGGCGAACGCGGCCGTGTGGACGGTGTACGGGGTGGCGCCGAGCCGGTCGGCGAGGGCCCGCACGGCGGCCGGGTCGCCGGCCGTCAGGAGGCTTCGGTGCTCGGCCCTGCGGCGGCCGGCCCGGAGCGGGCGGGTGCGGTCGACGGGCAGTTCCAGGGTGGGCGCGCCGGCCAGGCGCTTGCGCCAGTGGGCGGCCGAGGGGTGGTCGGCGGCGCGGGGACGGGGGGGGGGGGGTCACGTGGGGGCTCCGGGGGGGGGGGGGAGGACGGGGG
>NZ_PVLV01000151.1 GCF_002982015.1 Streptomyces solincola | reverse complement strand
CAACGCCGTCTTCACGGCCGCCGGCGGGGAGGGGGAGGAGGAGAGCTGCCCCGCGGACGCGGGTGATCTACGGTGAGGCCATGACCACCAGGTACGCCCTGCTGCTGCGCGGCATCAACGTCGGGGGGCACCACAAGCTCCCCATGGCCGCACTGCGCACCCTGCTCACCGGACTCGGCCACACCGACGTGGCGACCTACCTCCAGAGCGGCAACGCCGTCTTCACGGCCGCCGGCGGGGAGGGGGAGGAGGAGACGGCCGCCCGGATCGAGCAGGCCGTCGAGGACGGGTTCGGCTTCCGTCCCGCCTGCCTGGTCCGGGACGCGGCGTATCTGCGGGCCGTCGCGGACGCCTGCCCCTACCCGGCCGCCGAACTGGAGCCCAAGCAGCTCCATGTCATCTACTTCTCCGCCCCGGTGGGCGCCGAGCGGTTCGCCGGGCTCGACCCGGCCGCCTTCGCCCCCGAGGACTTCCGGCTCGGCGACCGCGCCCTCTACCTGTACGCCCCGGACGGCCTCGGCCGCTCCAAGCTCGCCGACGCCCTCGCCCGTCCCGCCCTCCTCAAGGGCCTCACCGCCACCACCCGCAACTGGAACACGGTCGTGAAGCTGGCGGAGCTGGCCGCAACCGAGGGTTGACGCCCGCGCCTCTACGCGGCGACCAGGACGCCCGCGCCCGCGCGGGCCTCGTCGTAGCGGGTGAGCAGCAGGCGGGCCAGTTCGGGGGCGGCGCCGAGGACGCCGGCCAGGACGTCGGCGTCGGCCGCCCCGGCCGCGATCCGGTCCGGCAGACGGCCGGGGGCCAGCACATAGGGGGCGACCGCCACCCGGGCCGCGCCGGCCGACCGCAGCTCGCGGACCGCGTCCTCGGTGCGGGGAAGGGATGCGGAGGCGAACGCGGGCCGCACAGCGCACCAACCGGTACGCCGCAGCTCCCGCGCCGTGTCTGCGATCACCGCGATCGCCTCCGGGTCGGTGGAGCCCGCCGAGGCCAGGACGACCCCGGTCGCGGGCTTGTCGGCGGGGGTGAGCCCCGCCTCGTACAGCCGCCGCTCCAGCGCGGCGATCAGCAGCGGGGAGGGGCCGAGGACCGGCGCCTGGCGGATCCGCAGGGAGACCGGGGCCTCCCGCAGCACGGCCGGGACGTCGGACTTGGCGTGGAAGGCGCGGGTCAGCAGCAGGGGGAGCGCCACTACGTCCCGTACGCCCTCGGCGGCCAGTCGCCCGAGCACCGAGGCCACCGAGGGGACGTCGAAGTCCAGGAACGCGGTCTCGGTGCGCAGGGCGGGGCGGTGGGCGCGGGCCGCCGCCACCAGCTCGCGCACCGTCGCGGCGTGCCGCGGGTCGCGGCTGCCGTGGGCGATGACGAGCAGGACGGGGGAGGGCGGGGCCGTGGGACGGGAGGCGTTCACTCGGATCACTCAGCTCTTGACCAGCAGGCCGCGACTGCGGAGCACCGCGCGCTCCAGCGGGCTGAAGACCAGCAGGTCGATGGCGACGCCGACCACCAGGATCAGGATGATGGCCAGGAAGATGCCCGGCATGTCGATGTTGTTGCGGCCGTTCTCCAGCAGCTGGCCGAGACCCAGGCCCAGATCGGGCGAGGAGGCGATGATCTCCGCCGCCATCAGCGAGCGCCAGGAGAACGCCCAGCCCTGCTTCAGCCCCGCGAGGTAGCCGGGCAGGGCGGCCGGCATGACCACGAAGCGGGCGCCGCGCAGGCCGGTCGCGCCGAGGGTGCGGCCCGCCCGCAGGAATAGCGGCGGCACCTGGTCGATGCCGGCCACCAGGCCGTTGGCGATCGACGGCACCGCGCCCAGCAGGATGACCGCGAACATCATCGAGTCGTTGAGGCCCAGCCACAGCACCGCCGGCGGCACCCAGGCGACCGAGGGCAGCGATTGCAGACCGGAGAGGATCGGGCCGATCGCGGCCCGCACCACCCGCACCCGGGCCACCAGCAGCCCCAGCGGGGTGCCGATCGCCAGGGCCATCAGGAAGCCGAGCAGGGCGCGGGACACACTGGTCCACAGCACCTCCAGCAGGGTGCCCTCCAGCCACATCCGCTCCAGACTGGCCCACACGTCGGCCGGTGGCGGCAGCTTGTAGGCGTCGGTGACCTGCGCCGACACCAGCACCTGCCACACCGCCAGCACCAGCGCCACCGCCACCACCGGCGGCAGCACCTTCCTCAGCAGCACCTCGCGCACCGGGGTGCGGGTCACCTGCACCGCGTCCAGCGCGTCCAGTCCGGCCTCGAGACCGGCCAGGTCGTCGCGCTTGTCCGCCGGGACGGCGGCGCTCTTCGTCTCAGTGCCGGCCATGGCGGCGGATCTCCCCACGCAGTTCTTCGGTGATCTCGACGGACAGCTCCGCCACCGCCGCGTCCTCGATGCGACGCGGCTGCTCGATGTCCACGGTCCACTCCCGGGCGACCCGCCCCGGCCGCGAGGACAGCAGCACCACCCGCTGGGCCAGCCGCACCGCCTCGCGGACGTTGTGCGTCACGAACAGCACCGACACGTTCGTCTCCCGCCAGATGCGGGTCAGCTCGTCGTGCAGCACGTCCCGGGTGATGGCGTCCAGCGCCGCGAACGGCTCGTCCATCAGCAGCAGTTCGCTGTCCTGGGCCAGTGCCCGGGCCAGCGCCACCCGCTGCCGCATACCGCCGGACAGCTCGTGCACCCGCTTGCCGTACGCGCCGCCGAGCCGGACCAGCTCCAGCAGCCTCTCGGCCTCCGGGCGGCGCGCCGCCCGCTCGACGCCGCGCAGCCGCAGCGCCAGTTCGATGTTCTTGCCGGCCGTCAGCCACGGGAACAGCGCGTGCTCCTGGAACATCAGGGCCGGCCGGCCGCCGGGCGTCTCGATCGCCCCCGCCGAGGGGGCGTCCAGCCCGGCGACCAGGTTGAGCAGGGTGGACTTGCCGCAGCCCGACGCGCCCAGAAGGGTGACGAACTCGCCCGGAGCGACGTCGAGCGAGATGTCGTCCAGCACGAGCTGCCGCCCCGCCGGAGTGGCGAAGGACTTCGACACGTGCTGGAGCCGGGCGGCGTGCGCGGTGACCGCGGCACGGTCCTCGGCCTTGGTGAGAAGTGTGGCCATGGTCGTCACCTCCTGGGTACGCGGGATGCGGATGCGGGTGCTACTCGGCGCCGAGACCGGCGTCGTCGACCTCGGGCTTGCCCTCGGCCTTGAGGACCTTGTTCAGCGCCTTCAGGTCGTAGATGCCCTTGAGCTGCGGGTCCTTCAGCAGACCGGCGTCGACCGCGTGGTCCGCCTGCGCTTGCAGGGTGGCCGCCAGCGGGTCGTCGGTGAACTGGATGGACGGCCAGGCGCCGTCGATCACCTCGTCGCCGAGCGGCTTGCCGGACAGCTCCTTGAGCTTGGCGTTCGCCGACGCCTTCGCCTGGTCGGGGTTGGCGTTGATCCAGGCGTTGGTCTTCACCGAGCCGCGCAGCACCGCCTCGACGACGTCCGGGTGCTCCTTGAGGAACTTCTGCGACACGATGATGTTGGTGATCACGAACTTCTTGTCCGGCCAGATGTCGGACTCGTTCAGCAACTCCTTCGCGCCCTCGCTGACCAGCTTGGACGCGGTCGGCTCCGGCACCCACGCGCCGTCGATCGAACCGGACTTGTACGCGTCGGGCGTCACCTTGTTGTCGGTGCGCACCACCGACACGTCGCCCTTGCCGCTCTGCGCGTCGACCTTCCAGCCCTGCTCGGACGCCCAGTGCAGGAACGCCACGTCCTGGGTGTTGCCGAGCTGCGGGGTGGCGATCCGCTTGCCCTTGACGTCCTTCAGGGACGTGATCTTGTCCGGGTTGACGACGAGCTTGACGCCGCCGGACGCCGAACCGCCGATGATGCGCAGGTTCTTGCCGCCGGACTTGGTGTAGCCGTTGATGGACGGCGAGGGGCCGATGAAGCCGATGTCCAGGGAGCCGGCGTTGAGCGCCTCGATCTCCGAGGGGCCGGCGTTGAAGGTGGACGCCTTCAGCTCGGTGCCGCCCAGTTCCTTCTGGATGATCCCCTCCTGGTCGCCGACGAGCGCGGTGGCGTGCGTCAGGTTGGGGAAGTAGCCGACCCGCACCTGGTCGGCGGAGAGCTTCTCGCCCTTGGCGGCGACCTTGGAGGTGTCCTCCTTGGCCTCGGAGCCGTAGCCGCAGGAGGCGAGCGCCCCGATCAGCAGGGGCAGGGCTGTGGCGGCGGCGAGGCCGCGGCGCAGGGTGGTGGTGCGGACGGGGGCAGACACGGGAGGCTTTCCTCTCGTCGGCCCGGTGCTCACGTACTCCGGTGGTCCGGATGTCTGGTGGCCGGGCGGGTCACGGGTCTTCGGCGTGGGGGCGGTACGGCTGCGTGGGGGGAGTGGGCGCGCAAGCGGTGCGCGTACGTCATCGCGCACATCGCGCCACCCCGCCCTGACCGCTGCCGAGCCGGCCGCTGCCCACTCGGCCGCCCTCCTTCGCGAAGGTCGCGTAGACGTCGGACGTCATCAGAAGTCCCAGCCCTCCTCGTCCTGCTCGGCGGGCAGGGCCTTGGCCGAGGCGAAGGACTCGCCCGCCATGCCGGCCGCGAGCGTGGTGCCGTCGGAGGGGTCGATCAGCAGGAACGATCCGGTACGCCGCGAGTCGGCGTAGGCGTCGAGCGCCAGCGGCTCGGCGGTCCGCACCACGACCCGGCCGATGTCGTTGGCCACCAGCTTGCCCGGGGCCGGGTGCTGGGACAGGTCGTCCAGCGTCAGCCGGGACGGGATGTCCTTGACGATCGCCTTGACCGTACGGGTGGTGTGCTTCAGCAGCACCCGCTGCCCGACGCCCAGCGGCTGGTCCGCCACGTGGCACACGGTCGCCACGACGTCCTGCGTGGTCACCGGGGCGTCGGCGGCCGGGGCGATGAGGTCGCCGCGCGAGATGTCGATGTCGTCGGCCAGGCGGATGGTCACCGACTGGGGCGTCCAGGCGATGTCGACGCTCTCCCCGAGGGCGTCGATCGCCTCGATGGTGCTCGTCCGACCGGACGGCAGCACGGTGACCCGCTCGCCGACCCGGAAGGCGCCGGCCGCGATCTGGCCCGCGTAGCCGCGGTAGTCGGGGTGCTCGGCGGTCTGCGGGCGGATCACGAACTGCACCGGGAAGCGGGCGTGGCAGGCCGTCAGGTCGTGGCTGACCGGGACGGTCTCCAGGTGCTCCAGGACGGTCGGACCGCCGTACCAGTCCATGTTCGCCGACGGCTCCACCACGTTGTCGCCGGCCAGCGCCGAGATGGGGATCGCGGTGATCTCCGGGACGCCCAGCTCCGACGCGTAGGTGGTGAACTCCTCGGCGATCGCCGCGAAGACCGGCTCCGCGTAGTCGACGAGGTCCATCTTGTTGACGGCCAGCACCACGTGCGGGACGCGCAGCAGGGCGGCGACCGCCGCGTGCCGGCGGGTCTGCTCCACCACGCCGTTGCGGGCGTCGACCAGCACCACGGCCAGCTCGGCGGTCGAGGCCCCCGTCACCATGTTGCGGGTGTACTGCACATGGCCGGGGGTGTCGGCGAGGATGAAGCGGCGCCGGGCGGTGGCGAAGTAGCGGTAGGCCACGTCGATGGTGATGCCCTGTTCGCGCTCGGCGCGCAGGCCGTCGGTGAGCAGCGCCAGGTCGGGGGTCTCCTGGCCGCGGCTCAGCGACGCGGCCTCGACGGCCTCCAACTGGTCGGCCAGGACCGACTTGGAGTCATGGAGCAGCCGGCCCACCAGGGTGGACTTGCCGTCGTCGACGGAGCCGGCGGTCGCGAAACGCAGCAGGGTGGTGGCCGACGGGTCGGCGAGCTGCTCGCTCGTGGTGCTCATCTCTAGAAGTACCCTTCGCGCTTGCGGTCTTCCATCGCGGCCTCGGACAGCTTGTCGTCGGCGCGGGTGGCGCCCCGCTCGGTGAGCCGGGACGCGGCTATCTCGGCGATGACGGCGTCCAGGGTGGTGGCGGTGGAGTCGACCGCGCCGGTGCAGGACATGTCGCCGACCGTGCGGTAGCGGATCAGGCGGGTCTGGACCGGCTCGGTGTCGTCGGGTCCGCCCCAGTCGCCGGCGGTCAGCCACATGCCGTTGCGGGAGAAGACCTCGCGCTCGTGGGCGAAGTAGATCTGCGGCAGCTCGATGCCCTCGCGCTGGATGTACTGCCACACGTCCAGCTCGGTCCAGTTGGAGAGCGGGAAGACCCGGACGTGCTCGCCGGGGGCGTGCCGGCCGTTGTAGAGCTGCCACAGCTCGGGGCGCTGCCGGCGCGGGTCCCACTGCGAGAACTCGTCCCGGAGGGAGAACACCCGCTCCTTGGCGCGCGCCTTCTCCTCGTCCCGGCGGCCGCCGCCGAACACCGCGTCGAAGCGGTGCCGCTGGATCGCCTCGGTCAGCGGCACGGTCTGGAGCGGGTTGCGGGTGCCGTCCGGGCGCTCCTTCAGCTCGCCGCGGTCGATGTAGTCCTGGACCGAGGCGACGTGGAGGCGCAGGCCGTGCTCCTGCACCGTCCGGTCGCGGTATTCGAGGACCTCGGGGAAGTTGTGGCCGGTGTCCACGTGCAGCAGCGCGAAGGGCACGGGGGCGGGGGCGAAGGCCTTCAGCGCCAGGTGGAGCATGACGATGGAGTCCTTGCCACCGGAGAAGAGGATCACCGGCCGCTCGAACTCGCCCGCCACCTCGCGGAAGATGTGCACCGCCTCCGACTCCAGCGCGTCCAGGTGCGACAGCGCGAACGGAGCGTCGGTCTCGGTGTGGGTGGTGACCTGCGTGGTCATGCCAGTCCCTTCTCGCTCAGCAGCACGAACACGGCCTCGGCCGATTCCGCCACGGTCTGGTCCTGCGACTCGATCCGCAGATCCGGCGACTGCGGCGCCTCGTAGGGGTCGTCGACGCCGGTGAGGCCGGTGAGTTCGCCGGCGGCCTGCTTGGCGTACAGGCCCTTGACGTCCCGTACCGAGCACACCTCCACCGGAGTCGCCACATGCACCTCCACGTACGGGGTGCCTTCCTGGGCGTGGCGCTTGCGCACGGCCTCGCGGCTGTCGGCGTACGGGGCGATCACCGGGACCAGCACCAGCACGCCGTGCGAGGCCAGCAGCTCGGCCACGAAGCCGATCCGCTGCACGTTGGTGTGCCGGTCCTCCCGGGAGAAGCCCAGGCCCGCGGAGAGGAACTCGCGGATCTCGTCACCGTCGAGCACCTCCACCCGACGCCCCTCGGCGCGCAGCCGGGCGGCCAGCTCGTGGGCGATGGTGGTCTTGCCGGCGCTCGGCAGACCCGTGAGCCAGACGGTGGCTCCGGTCACGTCGTACTCCTGGGGTGTCGTCAGGTCGGTGGATCGGGGCAGGGCGGGTCGCCGCCCGGCCGGCGCGGCGTCGGATGGGGTCATGCGGTCACGCGGTCAGAGGTGCAGTCCGCACTCGGTCTTCATCCGGCCCGCCCAGCGGCCGGCCCGGGCGTCCTCGCCCTCCAGCACCCGCCGGGTGCAGGGGGCGCAGCCGACCGAGGCGTAGCCGTCCGTCAGCAGCGGGTTGGTGAGCACGCCGTGCTCGGTGACGTAGGCGTCCACGTCGTCCTGGGTCCAGCGGGCGATGGGGGAGACCTTGACCTTGCGGCGGCGGGCGTCCCAGCCGACGACCGGGGTGTCCGCCCGGGTCGGGGACTCGTCGCGGCGCAGCCCGGTCGCCCAGGCGTCGTAGCCGGCCAGTCCGCGCTCCAGCGGCTCGACCTTGCGCAGCGCGCAGCACAGGTCCGGGTCGCGGTCGTGCAGCCTCGGGCCGTGCTCGGCGTCCTGCTCGGCGACGCTCTGCCGCGGGGTCAGCGTGATGACGTTGACGTCCATCACGGCGTCCACCGCGTCCCGGGTGCCGATGGTCTCCTCGAAGTGGTAGCCGGTGTCGAGGAAGACCACGTCCACGCCGGGCATCGCGCGGGAGGCCAGGTGGGAGACGACCGCGTCCTCCATGGAGGAGGTCACGCAGAACCGCGGGCCGAAGGCGTCGGCGGCCCAGCGGAGGATCTCCAGCGCCGGAGCCTCCTCCAGCTCCCGGCCCGCGCGTGCGGCGAGCTCGGACAGCTCCTCTTCGGTGCGTACCGCGGTCATGCCCCCTCCTCACCTCGGTGTGTCTCGTCGTCGTTCGTGTCCGCCGGTCCGCCGTCGCGGCCCAGCCCCCGGGTCAGCAGTCCGAGGAACTTCAGCCGGAAGGCGCGGTTGCAGGCCGCGCACTCCCAGGCGCCGTGCCCCTCCTCGCTGGGCCGCAGGTCCTCGTCGCCGCAGTACGGGCAGTAGAACGGCGCCGCGCGCTCACTCATGCCCGGGCCCCTCTCCCGTTCGTCCCGCTCACGACAGGGCCTCCTCGGAGGCGCGGGCGGCCCAGACGGCGAACCGCTCGCCCTCCTCGCGCTCCTTCTGGAAGCGGCGCAGCACCCGCTCGACGTAGTCGGGCAGTTCGTCGGAGGTGACCTTCAGGCCGCGCACCTTGCGGCCGAAGCCGGCCTCCAGTCCGAGCGCGCCGCCCAGGTGCACCTGGTAGCCCTCGACCTGGTTGCCGTCGTCGTCCAGGACCAACTGGCCCTTGAGACCGATGTCCGCCACCTGGATGCGGGCGCAGGCGTTGGGGCAGCCGTTGATGTTGATGGTGATCGGCTCGTCGAACTCCGGGATGCGGCGCTCCAGTTCGTCGATGAGCGAGGCGCCGCGCGCCTTCGTCTCGACGATGGCGAGCTTGCAGAACTCGATGCCGGTGCAGGCCATGGTGCCGCGCCGGAAGGAGGACGGCCGGACGGTGAGGTCCAGCGCCTCCAGCGCCGAGGACAGCGACTCGACCTGGTCCTGCTCGACGTCCAGCACGATCATCTTCTGCTCGACGGTGGTGCGCAGCCGGCCGGAGCCGTGCGCCTCCGCCACGTCGGCGATCTTGGTGAGGGTGGCGCCGTCGACCCGGCCGACCCGCGGGGCGAAGCCCACGTAGTAGCGGCCGTCCTGCTGGCGGTGCACGCCGACGTGGTCGCGCCAGCGCTGGACCGGCTGCGCGGGGGCGGGACCGTCGACCAGCGGGCGCTTCAGGTACTCGTCCTCCAGGACCTTGCGGAACTTCTCCGCGCCCCAGTCGGCGACCAGGAACTTCAGCCGGGCGCGGTTGCGCAGCCGGCGGTAGCCGTAGTCGCGGAAGATCGAGATGACGCCCTCGTAGACGTCCGGCACCTCGTCCAGCGGCACCCACGCGCCCAGCCGCACCCCGATCTTGGGGTTGGTGGAGAGCCCGCCGCCGACCCACAGGTCGAAGCCGGGGCCGTGCTCGGGGTGCTCCACACCGACGAAGGCGATGTCGTTGATCTCGTGCGCCACGTCGAGCAGCGGCGAGCCGGAGATCGCCGACTTGAACTTGCGGGGCAGGTTGGAGAAGTCCTTGTTGCCGACGATCCGGCGGTAGATCTCGTCGATGGCGGGGGTGCCGTCGATGATCTCGTCCTCGGCGATCCCGGCGACCGGCGAGCCGAGGACGACGCGCGGGGTGTCGCCGCACGCCTCGGTGGTCGACAGGCCGACCTCCTCCAGGCGGCGCCAGATCTCCGGCATGTCCTCGATCCGGATCCAGTGGTACTGGATGTTCTGGCGGTCGGTGATGTCGGCGGTGCCGCGCGCGAACTCCTGCGAGATCTCGCCGATCACCCGGAGCTGGGCGGTGGTCAGCCGGCCGCCGTCGATGCGGACCCGGAGCATGAAGAACTCGTCGTCCAGCTCCTCCGGCTCCAGGATCGCGGTCTTGCCGCCGTCGATCCCGGGCTTGCGCTGGGTGTACAGGCCCCACCAGCGCATCCGGCCGCGCAGGTCGTTGGGGTCGATCGACTGGAAACCGGCCTTGGAGTAGATCGTCTCAATGCGTGTCCGCACATTGAGACCGTCGTCGTCCTTCTTGAACTGCTCGTTGCCGTTCAGGGGCGTGAAGTGGCCAACGGCCCACTGGCCTTCGCCGCGGTGGCGTCCGGCCTTGCGGCGGGCCGTGGCGGTAGCGGGCTTCTCGGGGTTGGAGGCCATGGCGATACGTCCTTCGGGACTGCAGGAGGGCGGCTCTGACCTGCACACGCGCACGCGGGGACAGCAGCGGGCACGGCGGTGCGCTGGGGGTGCAGAAGGGTGGTCGAACGCGGGGTTTCCGGGTGGCTCAGCTCACCGGACAGATGGCGCTGGACATGCGGCCGAGGTCGACGTGGCGTCGACTCGTCAAGGCGGTTCCAGCGGTAGGCATGACGGAAGCCTGGCACGGGACTTTGGACCCAGTCCACCAACGTCCGTCATGTGGACAACAATGTCTCGTTATGTGGGCGGGCACCGCTCGGGGCACGGCCGGGAGGAGCCGCGGAGGCGGCTCCCGGGCGGTTCCGGGACGCCTCAGGGCGCCGGCCACAGGGCGGGGGCCGGACGGTCGGGCTCCTCCTCGACCCTGGTGTCGAACAACCGGAAGCCGCGCCGCTCGTAGTTCGCCATGGCGTACTCGCCGTCCAGCGAGCAGGTGTGCAGCCACACCCGCTGGGTCGGCTTCCGTCCCGGCCAGCGCGTCGCCAGGTCCCAGGCGCGGGCCGTGCCGTACGCCAGCAGGCAGCCGCCGATGCGCCGGCCGCGGAACTGCGGCAGCAGCCCGAAGTAGACGATCTCCACCACCCCGTCGTCGCCGCCCGCCAGCTCCAGGTAGCCCGCCGGGGTGCCGTGCTCGTAGGCCACCCACGTCTCGGTCCCCGGACGCTCCACGATCTCCCGCCACGCCGAGCGGCCCAGCGCGAGGCGGTCGGTCCACCGCAGGTCGCCGCCGACCGCCGCGTACAGGTACCGGCTGAACTCGGGGGAGGGCACCTCGGCCCGGACCACCCGCACCCCGGCGGGCGGCTCGCCCGCCGGACGCAGGTCGCCGGCGGAGGTCTGCTCAAGGGACCAGGTGGTGACGGAGACGCTCATACCGACAGCGAACCACGCGGTCCGGCGGGTGAGACGGCCGGGGTACGGGGACGGGGCCCCTCAGCGCCCCTCGGCCGCCCTCTCCGGCGCGCGCAGCGCGCGGACCGCGGGCGCGGTGGAGCCGGGCAGCACTCCGGCCGGGTCCGGCGGCGCGAGCACGACCACCTCCACCCCCTCGCGGAAGCGGTACGGGCGGTGCGCCAGCACCCCGCCCAGCGTGCGCCGCACCCGGGACATCTCCGCCCGCACGGTGACCGTACGGGACGGGTCGCCGAACACGTCCCCGGCCAGCTCCGCGGCGCTGCGCCCCGCGGGGCTGCGTGCCAGCACGTACAGCAACTCGGCGTGGCGCGGGCTCAGCTCGTGCGACCAGCCGCCGGCCGCCCCGGACACCTCCACCCGCGCCCGGCCGGGCCCGCCCACGTCCAGCACCACCCGGGTCCCCGCGGGCGGCGGGCCGTCGTCCGCCACCACCCGCACCAGCCAGCCGCCCGGCAGCGGCTCCAGCACGCACGCCCCCAGCGACGGCAGCCGCACCGGGCCGGCGGCCGGCGAGGCCGGCAGCGTCAGCCGGTCCACCGGCGCCATCCCGGTCACCCCGGCCGTCCAGCCGTGCCCGTCCACCGCCAGCGCCCGGCCGCCCACCCGGCACAGCACCGGGGCCGCCACCGCCCGCAGCCTGGCCAGCGCCGCGAAGTGCCGGTTGCGCAGCTCCGCCTCGGCCAGCCTGGCCACCGAGTCGACCAGCAGCGGCGTCGCCGGGTGCAGGGTGGCCAGCGGGCCGCTGACGTCCACCGCGCCCAGCAGCCTCCCGTCCCGCGGGTCGCGCACCGGCGCCCCCGCGCACGTCCAGGCGTGGTGGCTGGCCACGAAGTGCTCCGCCGAGTGCACCTGCACCGGCCGGCCGGTCACCAGCGGGGTGCCGACGCCGTTGGTGCCGACCGTGCCCTCCGCCCAGTCCGCCCCCGGTTCGAACCCGTGCCCGTCCGCCATCCGCAGCACCGCCCGGTGCCCCTCCCGCCACAGCACCCGGCCGTCGGCATCCGCGACCACCATCACGTGCCGCAGCCCGGACGCGGCGGCCCCGCCGCCCGCCACCAGCCCCTGGCGCAGCAGCGGCAGCAGCTCCCGCAGCGGGGAGGCGGCCCGCCGGCGCTCCAGCTCCTCGGCCGTCAGCAGCCCGGCCCGGTGGTCGCGGTCCGGGTCCACCCCGGCGCCCAGCATCCGCCGCCACGACTCGGCGATGTCGGCGCGCGGCGCCAGCGCGGACCGCCCGCCGCCCAACCGGGCCTCGCGCACGCCCTTCAGCAGCAGCGCGGCCTCCCGCGCGTCCATGGCGGCGAGCCTCGACATGTCGACGACCGCCTGCCCGGCCTTGCCCACGGTCCCTCCCCGGCTGCCGTCCCCGCCCCCATTGTGCTCTCCGCGGCAGGACCCGCCCACCATCCGCGTGCCGCCACTGCAACCCCGTGCAACCCTCGTGCCGCCGCCTCCACGCG
>NZ_PVLV01000150.1 GCF_002982015.1 Streptomyces solincola | reverse complement strand
CACCACGCTGTGGCCCCGGTCACCGCCCCACCCCCTCCGGGTGTGGCCCCGGTCACCGGAAAGCGGACGATGACGGGCCGGGCCACCGATAGGCTCCGGGCAGCCGTCAGCACATGCAGCACTCCGGGGGGACCTGGCATGGAGCCCGCACTCATCGGCACCCGTCTCGCGTCGAGCGCGATGGGCCCGCTGGTCAAGAAGCTGTTCGTGTCGGACGGTCCCGGCGCGGGCCTCACCGACCAGCGGCGCATCCGCCTCTCCGGCCTGGTCTCCTTCCGCGGCGAGAAGCGCACCCTCACCGAGAAGGACGTCCGCAAGCTCGCCGCCACCCTGGTCAAGGACGCCCTGTCCGGCCCCGGTGAGCGCCCCTTCCCCGCCGACGAGTCCGAGGCCGTGGCCGAGGCCCTGGCCCGCCGGCTGCTCGCCCTCGGCGACCTCGACATGGACGACGTCCAGGCGGTCCGCCTCGGCCACACCGAGCTGGCCGCCCGGCTCCGTACGGCCGCGGGCCCGCCGGACGGCCTCTCCACCGACGCCGACCGCTTCATCGACACCCTCACCGCGTGGGCGTCCCTGCACATCCTTCAGTTCTTCACCCAGCGCTCCACCTTCGTGGCACGGGCCCTGGTCGAGCAGTCCCGCGCCCAGGCCGAGCTGATCGCGCGCACCGAGCTGCTGATCTCCCGGCTGCCCACCCCGCTCGCCGAGGACGCCGCCTTCGAGCGCCGCTACCACGAGCACATCGCCCGCAAGCACGGGCAGCTCACCATCTACGGCATCGACCTGCACAACTCCCCCGACCGCTGGCCGCTCGACGGGGCGTACCTGTCGCTGGAGGCGCTGGAGACGGCGGAGCCCGAGCCGCCCACCGGCGAGTCGTGGGAAGACACTTTCCCCACCGGTCCCTCTCCCGCCGACGAGGCGCTGGCCCGGCACCGCCGGGTGCTGCTGCGCGGGGTGGCCGGCTCCGGCAAGAGCACCCTGGTCCAGTGGCTCGCCCTCTCCGCCTCCCCGCTGGCCGCCGACCCCCGGATGTCCTACCTCCGCGACCGCGTCCCCCTGGTCCTCCCCCTCCGCGTCCTGTGCCGCCACGGCGAGCGCCTTCCCGCCCCCGACCGCTTCCTGACCGCCGCCGGCTGCCCGCTCACCCCGCCCGACGGCTGGGTCGACCGGGTGCTGGCCGCCGGCCGGGGCCTGGTCCTCGTCGACGGCATCGACGAGGTGCCCGAGCCCGAGCGCGAGCGGGCCCGCCGCTGGCTGCGCGACCTGCTGGACGCCTACGACGGCCCCAACCGCTGGCTGGTCACCTCCCGCCCCTCGGCGGTGCGCGACGAGTGGCTGAGCGCCGAGGGCTTCACCGACCTGGCGCTCACCCCGATGGGCCGCGCCGAGACCACCGCCTTCGTCCAGCGCTGGCACGCCGCCGCCGGCGAGGACGCCGCCCCCTACGAGCACCCGCTGCTGGAAGCGCTGCGCACCCAGCAGGACCTGGCCCGGCTCGCCACCAACCCCCTGATGTGCGGCCTGATCTGCGCTCTGCACCGCGACCGCAAGGGCTTCCTGCCGCGCGGCCGCAAGGCGCTCTACGACGCCGCGCTCGACATGCTGCTGGTCCGCCGCGACCGCGAACGCGACATGGGCGCGCCCACCGGGATCGACCTGACCGAGGCCCCGCAGATCCGGCTGCTCCAACGCCTCGCCTACTGGCTGACCGTCAACGGCCGCCACGTCATGGACCGCTCCCGCGCCCTCACGCTCGTCACCGAGGCCGCCCCGGCCATCCCCGACGTCGCCGCGATCGGCGACCCGGAGGCCGTCTTCCACCACCTCCTCCAGCGCAGCGGCCTGCTCCGCGCCCCCACCGCCGACACCGTCGACTTCGTGCACCGCACCTTCAAGGACTACCTGGCGGCCAAGGCGATCGTGGAGGACGGCTCCTTCGGCCTGCTCGCCGAGCACGCGGCCGACGACGAGTGGGAGGACGTCATCCGCCTCGCGGTCGCCCACGGCCGGCCCCGCGACTGCGCCGACATCGTCCGCGACCTGCTGGCCGCCGCCGAGTCCGCCCCCGAGCGGCGTACGAGGTCGCGCATCCTCTGCGTCACCGCCGCCTCCCTGGACCAGGCGACCGAACTCGACCCGACGCTGCGGCAGACCGTGCTGGACCGCACGGCCGAGGTCGTCCCGGCCGGCTCCGCGGAGGAGGCCCGGGAATTGGCGGCCGTGGGCCCGGTGGTGCTCGACCTGCTCCCCGACTGGACCGAGCTGGACTACCAGCAGGCCCTCATGGCGGTGATCACCGCTACCCACGTCGACTCCGACGCAGCGCTGCCCTACCTCGCCCGCTTCCTCCACCACCCCCAAGCGGACGTGCGCGCCCAGCTCATGTGGGCCTGGTCCCGCTTCGACACCCGGGTCTACGCCCGCGAGATCATCGCCCGCCTCGACCGGCAGGGCCTCCGGGTCACCCTCACCTCGGACGAACAGGTCGACGTCCTGCTGGACATGGAGCTGGCGGCCCCCTCACTCGACATCCGGCACTCCATCTCGTCCGCCGGCCTGCGGCGTCTGCTGGACCACTGCGCCCCCAGGGCGCTGCGCCTGCACCACGCCGAGTCGGCCATGGTGCTGAGCAGGCTGCCGGGACGGCACTCCCTGCGCAAGCTGAACCTGTACGTCGACGAAGGCGTGGACTGGAGCGTCACCGATCTGCCCGACGGCGTGCCCCTGCGGGTGTTCTGGCTGATCACCCCGCCCCGGGAAGGCTGGGCGGAGGCGCTGCGGCTGTACCCCGAGCTGAGCACCGTCGGCGGCATGCGGATGACGGCCACAGAGACCGACTGGCAGGCGATGGCCACGCTGCCGAACCTGTGGGACGTGACCATGCACGGAGCCTCCCTGGCGAGCTGCCCCACCGGGTTGCGCCTGCCCAAGGCGCACCGCGTCCAGGTCGCCTACACCGTGGAGGACGACACCGTCCGCCGACTGGCCGAGGTCTTCCCCAGCGCCCGCCATGTCGGCCTTCTCCTCGGTTCGAAGCCCGTCGACGTCGCCCCGCTGGCCCGGCTGCCCCACCTGGCCGCCATCGACGCCCGAGGGGTCAGGCTGCTGAACCGCGACGCCCTCCCCCCGCACGTCCGCATCCGTAGCTGAGCCCCCACCCGCCCGTGGCCGAATCGCGCCCTGCCTCCCGGCCCCGTCCCGCCCCGCCTCCTTCCCCGCTTCCCCGTGCTCCGTCATCCTCCGCACATGACCACTCACGGGAGACACCTCAAGGGGCACCGGCTGGCCGCCCTCGTCGCCGGGCTCGCGGTCGCCGGGCTCGTCGGGACGGGGGCGGCCGCGCCTGCCGGGGCGGGGCCGTCGGACGGCGGGCTGAAGGGGCCCTGGACACCGTCCTCAGCGACGCGCGACTGGACGGGGGCGGGGTGAGCGTCGTCGTCGCGGACGCGGTCACCGGGTCCACGCTGTACCAGCGGGGCGGCACCGACCGGCTGATGCCGGCCTCCAACACCAAGATCCCCACCTCGCTGGCGGCGATGGCGGTCCTGGGACCGGACTACCGGTTCAGGACGGACGTGCTGGCCGACGGGCGGCGCAGCGGCTCCACCCTGCGCGGGGACCTGTATCTGCGCGGTACGGGGGACCCGACCGCCCTCGCGGCGGACTACGACCGGCTGGCGGCGGGCGTCGCGGCGGCCGGGGTGCGGCGGGTGACCGGACAGGTGGTGCCCGACGACACCCGGTTCGACGCCAACCGGCTGGGCCGCTCCTGGGCGGCGGACGACGAGTCCTCGTACTACTCCGCCCCCATCTCGGCGCTGACCCTCGCCCCGGACACCGACTACGACGCCGGCACGGTGGTCGTGGAGGTGGCCCCGGGCGGGCGTGAGGGCGCGCGGCCGCGCGTACGGCTGCTGCCGGGCGACGGGGGCGTGCGGGTGGCGGTGCGCGCCACGACCGCGGCGCCCGGCTCGGCGCACACGCTCACCGTGGAGCGGGAGCACGCGACGAACACCATCGCCGTCACCGGGTCGCTGCCGCTGGGTGCGGCGGCCGTGAAGGAGTGGGTCGCCGTCCAGGACCCGACCCGGTACGCGGCCACCGTCTTCGCCGCGGCGCTGGCCCGGCACGGCGTACGGGTGGAGGACGGCGTGCAGGGGAAGGGGCGGGCCACGCCGGCCGGCGCGACGTCCCTGGCCGTCCACGCGTCCATGCCGCTGCGGGAGCTGGTCCGCCCGTTCATGAAGCTGTCCAACAACATGCACGCCGAGGCGCTGACCAAGGCGATGGCGTACGAGACGACCGGGCGGCCGGGGAACTGGGCGGACGGGCTGGCGGCGGTGGAGGGCTACCTGAGGGGCCACGGGGTGGACACCGGCACCATCCGGCAGGTGGACGGGTCGGGGCTGTCCCGGATGAACCTCTTCCCCGCCGCGCAGTTGGCGGCGCTGCTGCTCGCGGTGCGGGACGAGCCGTGGTTCGGCGACTGGTACGCGGCCCTGCCGGTGGCGTGCGCGCCGGACCGGGCGGAGGGCGGCACGCTGCGCACGCGGATGTGCGGCACCCCGGCCGCGCTGAACGCGCACGCCAAGACGGGATCGCTGACGGGGGCGTCCGCGCTCTCCGGGTACGTGACGGACAAGGCCGGGCGGAAGCTGGTGTTCTCCGTGGTGCTCGCCGACTACCTGGCGCCCTCGGTGAAGAGCGTGGAGGACGCGGTGGTGGTGACGCTGGCGGGGTCGGACACGGCGAAGGGGGCGATCAGCGCCGCGAGCCCGGAGCGGTCGCGTACGGCGCCCGCCCCCGCCGACGTCGAGTGCTCCTGGCGGAAGCCGGTCCGCTGCTGAGCTCGGCGCGGGGAGTACGCGAAGGGGCCGCCCCGGACGGTCGGGGCGGCCCCTTCACTCAGTCACGCGGTGGCGTGCCGGTCACGCTTCCTTCGAGAGGTTCGGTCCGGCGCCGCCGGCCGTCTCGATGGGAGGAGCGTCCGGCAGGGCCGCCTTCTCCTCGCCGCGGAAGGTGAAGGTCGCCGCCTCGCCCTCGCCCTCGCTGTCCACGACCACGATGTGACCGGGGCGCAGCTCGCCGAAGAGGATCTTCTCGGAGAGGTGGTCCTCGATCTCGCGCTGGATGGTCCGGCGCAGCGGCCGGGCGCCCAGCACGGGGTCGTAGCCCTTCTTGGCGAGCAGGATCTTCGCGTCACCGCTGAGCTCGATGCCCATGTCGCGGTCCTTCAGACGCTCGTCCACCTTGGCGATCATCAGGTCGACGATCTGGATGATGTCTTCCTGGCTGAGCTGGTGGAAGACGACCGTGTCGTCGACGCGGTTGAGGAACTCGGGCCGGAAGTGCTGCTTCAGCTCTTCGTTGACCTTCGCCTTCATCCGGTCGTAACCGGTCTTGACGTCGCCCTGGGCCGCGAAGCCGAGGTTGAAGCCCTTGGAGATGTCCCGGGTCCCGAGGTTGGTCGTCATGATGATGACCGTGTTCTTGAAGTCCACGACCCGGCCCTGGGAGTCGGTCAGGCGACCGTCCTCCAGGATCTGGAGCAGGGAATTGAAGATATCGGGGTGGGCCTTCTCGACCTCGTCGAAGAGGACGACGGAGAACGGCTTGCGGCGCACCTTCTCGGTGAGCTGGCCGCCCTCCTCGTAACCCACGTATCCGGGCGGGGAGCCGAAGAGGCGGGAAACGGTGTGCTTCTCGCTGAACTCCGACATGTCGAGGGAGATCATCGCGTCCTCGTCGCCGAAGAGGAATTCGGCGAGCGTCTTGGACAGCTCCGTCTTACCGACGCCGGACGGGCCGGCGAAGATGAACGAGCCACCGGGGCGCTTGGGGTCCTTCAGACCGGCGCGGGTGCGGCGGATCGCCTGCGACAGGGCCTTGATGGCGTCCTTCTGGCCGATGACGCGCTTGTGCAGCTCGTCCTCCATGCGCAGGAGGCGGGAGGACTCCTCCTCCGTGAGCTTGAAGACCGGGATGCCGGTGGCGGTGGCGAGGACCTCGGCGATCAGCTCGCCGTCGACCTCGGCGACGACGTCCATGTCGCCGGCCTTCCACTCCTTCTCCCGCTTGGCCTTGGCGGCGAGGAGCTGCTTCTCCTTGTCGCGCAGGGACGCGGCCTTCTCGAAGTCCTGCGAGTCGATCGCGGACTCCTTGTCGCGGCGAACGCCGGCGATCTTCTCGTCGAACTCGCGCAGGTCCGGCGGCGCGGTCATCCGGCGGATGCGCATCCGGGAGCCGGCCTCGTCGATCAGGTCGATCGCCTTGTCCGGCAGGAAGCGGTCCGAGATGTACCGGTCGGCCAGGGTGGCGGCCTGGACGAGCGCCTCGTCGGTGATGGAGACCCGGTGGTGGGCCTCGTACCGGTCGCGCAGGCCCTTGAGGATCTCGATGGTGTGCGGCAGCGACGGCTCGGCGACCTGGATGGGCTGGAAGCGGCGCTCCAGCGCGGCGTCCTTCTCCAGGTACTTGCGGTACTCGTCGAGCGTGGTGGCGCCGATGGTCTGAAGCTCACCGCGGGCCAGCATCGGCTTGAGGATGCTGGCGGCGTCGATCGCGCCCTCGGCGGCGCCCGCACCCACCAGGGTGTGCAGCTCGTCGATGAACAGGATGATGTCGCCGCGGGTGCGGATCTCCTTGAGCACCTTCTTCAGGCGCTCCTCGAAGTCACCGCGGTAGCGGGAGCCGGCGACCAGCGCGCCCAGGTCCAGGGTGTAGAGGTGCTTGTCCTTGAGGGTCTCGGGCACCTCGCCCTTGACGATGGCCTGCGCCAGGCCCTCGACGACCGCCGTCTTGCCGACGCCGGGCTCGCCGATGAGGACCGGGTTGTTCTTGGTGCGGCGGGACAGCACCTGCATGACCCGCTCGATCTCCTTCTCGCGCCCGATGACCGGGTCGAGCTTGGACTCGCGGGCCGCCTGGGTGAGGTTGCGGCCGAACTGGTCGAGGACCAGCGACGTCGAGGGCGTGCCCTCGGCGGGACCGCCGGCGGTGGCGGCCTCCTTGCCGGAGTACCCGGAGAGCAACTGGATGACCTGCTGCCGCACCCGGTTGAGATCGGCGCCCAGCTTCACGAGGACCTGGGCGGCGACGCCCTCGCCCTCGCGGATCAGGCCGAGCAGGATGTGCTCGGTGCCGATGTAGTTGTGGCCGAGCTGGAGGGCCTCGCGGAGCGACAGCTCCAGGACCTTCTTGGCACGGGGCGTGAAGGGGATGTGGCCGGACGGGGCCTGCTGGCCCTGGCCGATGATCTCCTCCACCTGCTGGCGGACCGCCTCGAGCGAAATCCCGAGGCTCTCCAGGGCCTTAGCGGCGACACCCTCACCCTCGTGGATAAGGCCCAGGAGGATGTGCTCGGTGCCGATGTAGTTGTGGTTGAGCATCCGGGCTTCTTCCTGAGCCAGGACGACAACCCGCCGCGCGCGGTCGGTGAACCTCTCGAACATCGTTAATCGCTCCTCAGAGCGGTCAGGCAGTAAGGGGTCGGTCCCCTCCCTGTCCTTCCGCAGCTTAGTCCCGCAAGCGGGGACCGCTCATTCCAACTGCCGACACCCGTCGATGGCCTCCTGACCCGAACGCCGACAAATGCTCCAACCCGATGGTGCGAGACGATGTTCCCGCAGGCCAGACCGTTACCCTCGGCGGCTGTACGCCGATGGCGAACGTGAGACGTCCGATCCTGCGTGTCGCCCCTCCCCACATGGGATGTCTTACCCGCATGCTCTGACAGTCCATGCGGTGCACCCCGGTTCCCTCAGCTACGGGCGAACACCCTTGCGGCCGGCCCGTCGCCCGTACCCGGCCGAATCGTCACCTTCGGTAGCGGTATGGGCGCGGTGCGCGAGGGAAAGGCGGGTGCCGCCGGCGGCGGGGCCGTCGGCGGCGGAAGGCGGTGACGGGGGCCCCTGCCTCGTACGCCGCGCCGGAGGGGTGGGGCCGGGTCAGGCGTTGGCGGACTCGTAGGCCTGCTTGACGTGGGCGGGGACGCGGCCGCGGTCGTTGACGTCGTAGCCGTTCTCCTTCGCCCAGGCGCGGATCTTCGCGGTGTCGGGGCTGCCGCCGGAGGCCGCGCGGGCCTTTCCGCCGCGGGCGCCGGCCGAACGCCCGCCGGTGCGGCGGCCGCCCTTGGTGTACGGCTCCAGCAGGCCGCGGAGCTTGTCCGCGTTCGCGGTGGTGAGGTCGATCTCGTAGGACTTGCCATCCAGAGCGAACGTCACCGTCTCGTCCGCGTCGCCGCCGTCGAGGTCGTCGACAAGAAGGACCTGAACCTTCTGTGCCACCGGATTTCCTTTCATCGAAAATGCAGTACGCGGAAAGGAAACCGCCTTTTCGGGAAAAACACAAACCCCTGGGAGAGGTTCACTTCCCCGCCGGCATGGGAAACGTGCGCGTTTCGGACATTCGGCCATCGCCGTACGCTGAGCGGAGGCGGCACGGTTCAGAGGTGCAGGAGCATGCGGCTGTTCCCGAGGGTGTTCGGCTTCACCCGTTCGAGACCCAGGAACTCGGCGACGCCCTCGTCATAGGAGCGCAGCAGCTCGGTGTAGACATCTCCGTCCACCGGGGTCTCGCCGATCTCCGTGAAGCCGTGCTTCGCGAAGAAGTCCACTTCGAAGGTCAGGCAGAATACCCGGCGCACGCCCAGCCAGCGGGCCGTGTGCAACAACTTCCCCAGCAGCCGGTGCCCCACTCCGGCGCCGCGGAAGTCGGGGTCCACGGCGAGTGTGCGCACTTCGGCGAGGTCTTCCCACATCACGTGCAGCGCCCCGCAGCCGACGACCTCCGCGTCCTCGTCGCGTTCGGCGACCCAGAACTCCTGGATGTCCTCGTAAAGGGTCACGTTGGCTTTGTCGAGCAGGATGCCCTCGGTGACGTAGGGGTCGACGAGCCTGCGCAGCGCCGGGACGTCGGAGGTGCGGGCACGGCGCACGGTGACGGCTTTCGCGGCGTCGGCGGCCGGCGGGACGGGAGGGCGCTCGCTGGTGGACATGGCTGGACGCTACCGCTCGGCGCCGCCCCCGGATCCGTCGGGCCCGGCGCCTTCCGCACCGGCGTCGGCGGGGGTCCCGGGGGCGTCCCGCTGCACGATGCGGACCGCGTCCTGGAGGTATTGGCGCTGCTCGGCGGACATCATGCCGAAGAAGGCGACGAGTGCGGCCGCCGGGTTGTCGCTCTTGGACCAGGCCTCGTTCATCAGCGCGGCGGAATAGGCGGCGCGGGTGGAAACGGCCGTGTAGCGGTAGGCGCGGCCGGCGACCTCCCGGCGTACCCAGCCCTTCTGGTGGAGGTTGTCCATCACGGTCATCACGGTGGTGTACGCGATGGGGCGTTCCCGCTGGAGGTCTTCGAGGACTTCCCGCACGGTGACCGGGCGGTTCCATTGCCAGACGCGGGTCATGACGGCGTCTTCGAGGTCTCCCAATTGGCGCGGCACACCGCCCACCATAGTGGGGCATTCCGGACGCAAGGCGTAGTGCGGCCGGTCAGCCACCGATCCGTCGCCGGGAAGCACGGAAAGGGCGTACGGCTTGCCGTACGCCCTTTCCCGGTCCCCGTCCGGGGGCGGTTTCTCAGCCCTGGCCGGCGTGGGCGGCGCCGTCCGCCTGACGGGCGGCCTCGGCGCGGGCGAGCGCCGCGTCCACCGCCTCGTCCTCCTTGGCCTTGTTGGGGCCGCCCTGGCTCTTGACGATCGTGACGACGAGGCCGATGAAGAAGGCGGCCATCACGACGGGGGGCAGGAGCGCGGATACGTATTCCATGGCGTCCAGAGTAGCCCCGCCCCCGCGCGGGACCGCGGCCCCCCGACCGGCTATCCGGCGGCCAGCCGGTCGCGGGGCGGCGCGGCCGGGCGGCGGCGGGGCGGGAAGACCTCGGTGGGCTTGGGCAC
>NZ_PVLV01000014.1 GCF_002982015.1 Streptomyces solincola | reverse complement strand
GCGGCGGCCAGGGGGGGGCGATGAGGTCGGCGGGATCGTCGTGGGCGAGGGCCGCACCGCATCCTGCACCAGCTCCCCACCGGCTACCCCCTGCTGATCGGCCGCGCCGAACTCACCCCGGCCGCGTACACGGTCCGTGCCTTTCCAGCGCCAGGGAGGGTTGGACGACGGTGCACGGCTCGCGCACCCCGCAGCAAGAGGCCGCCGCAGCCCCGGCGTGGCAGCCGGGCTCCCGGCGGGGGCCCGAGCCATGACGAAGACGACCTTGCCCGGAACGCAGAAGCGTCCCGGGCAAGTAGGTGCGGGCGCCAGCCGCGAAGCCGCTTGGGCAGGTGCAGGTCTTCGCCGTCTCAGGCCGAGGCCGGCGGAGCGGATGATCCGGCGGCGCGGCGGTATTCGGCGTTGATGCGCTGGGCTTCTTCGAGCTGGTCTTCGAGGATGACGATGCGGCAGGCGGCCTCGATCGGGGTCCCGTGGTCGACGAGCTCCCGGGCCCGGGCGGCGATGCGCAGTTGGTAGCGGGAGTAGCGGCGGTGCCCGCCCGCGGAGCGAAGCGGGGTGATCAGGCGGGCTTCGCCGATGGCGCGGAGGAAGCCCTGGGTGGTGCCGAGCATCTCGGCGGCCCGGCCCATGGTGTAGGCGGGGTAGTCGTCGTCGTCGAGACGGCCGAAGGCGTCGTCTGCTGTCATTGCACCTCTCTGTGGAGCACGCTTGAGGGGCCCTGGTGTCGTACGACACCAGGGCCCCGAAGGAACTACACCATCTGCCGGCCCTGGTACTGCGCCGGCGTTCTGTTTCCGCTGACCCGACGGGAATGCTGTCGGGTGTGCGGGGATCGCGGTTGCTTGACCGGAGACCACCTCACTATCGATGTCCTGCGGTACCCGGGCTCAAGACATCCGCCCGGGCGATCCTGATGGCGCCTGGCTCCTCCGTTCTTTCCTCGATGATCAACTGCGTACTGCTGGTACTGCGAACTGCTCGGCGGCCTGTGACAGCGCCACCTTTCGGCAGTCAGCCCCGTCGCCCGTCCTGCGTCTGCTCCGGCTTGGAACCCCACTACCGAACTTCCCGGTGCGCGCGTCCGCAGCCGACGCCTTCACCGAGGTGCTGCTCACTGACTTCACTGCTGGGTACTGCGTCAACTGCGGTACTGCTCACGGCGGCCCCTGATCACTGCGGGCCACCCCGGTCCGGTCGCCAGTCCCGTCGCCGTCCTGCAACAACCCTGGCTTCGAAACCCACTACCGCACCGTCCTGGCAACTGCAACTGCGGGTACTGCTGCCCGGCAGTTCGTCTCTGCCAGACCCTGCTGACCTCCTGGTTACGAGAGAAACCATAACCAGACCAACACCCAATGTCTACTCCAGCCACCACAGATTTTCGTGCGTTCGACGATGAGGTAAACGAACTCGAACAGCGACGACACAGGGTTGGCGGACCACGGGTCGGGCACAAGCACCGCGCAGACAACCGGGCATGGCGATGCAGAGGCCAGGTGAGCTGATGGACGCGATGAGCGTCACTGTCGGACCCGCGCGATCCGCGACGTCCGGCGCCGTCACACGCGACATCGCCCGGGACTTCCTCGCGGGTCTCGTGGATCCGATCCCAGCCGAGGCCGCCGACGCCGTGGTCCTGGTCGTCTCGGAGCTCCTCACCAACGCCCTGCGCCACGGCGGCGGCGACTGCACCCTGGAACTGACCGCGGACCCGGACGGCATCGAGGTAGCCGTGCGCGACCGCAGCCCGCAGGCGCCGCGCATGCGCACCCCTGACCTGACCGGCGGCACCGGAGGCCTCGGCTGGCCCATGGTCAACCGCCTCGCCCACACATCCACTGGTCGTCCGGCGGCAAGACGGTCAGCGCAATTCTCGCCCGGTAGCGCCAAGGCGCCTCGGCAAGTGAGAACGGGTTCTGAGAGCGAATCCAGGATCGG
The DNA here is from genome assembly GCF_002982015.1 of Streptomyces solincola. Taxonomy (GTDB): domain Bacteria; phylum Actinomycetota; class Actinomycetes; order Streptomycetales; family Streptomycetaceae; genus Streptomyces; species Streptomyces solincola. The sequence goes on along the minus strand of NZ_PVLV01000014.1, from coordinate 1,336 downwards.
CGGGGGTCCGGCCCCACCGGTCGGACGCGGACGACGCCGAAGCACACGCCTGTCCGAAGTGTGACGCCCAGCCCGGCTCGCCCTGCCGCTCGCGCGGCGGCGCGGTCGCCTCCACCTACCACACTCGACGCTTCACCCAGGTGCCCCGGCTGAAGAAGGCGCTGCGAATCCCGACCCCGGCCGACCGCGGACCGGGCCGGCCGTGGCGTCCGGGCACCCCGCCTCCGGCGCCGATCGACCCGGACCTGCCGAGCGCGGACATCCGTATCGGCTACGCCCGCTGCTCGACCCTCGGACAGGAACTCGACTCCCAGCTCGACGCGCTCAGCAAGCACGGCATCCCGAGAGACAAGATCTTCAGCGAGAAGATCAGCACCCGGGTGCGGGTCCGCCCTCAGTTCGAGAAGGCGCTGAGGGCCGCGCGCGAGATCAAGGCGCACGCCCCGCACTGCCGGGTCATCTTCACCGTGTACGAGATGAAGCGGCTCGGGCGGGACGCCGCCGAGCTGACTGCGCTCGCCGACCACCTCCACCGCGCACGGCCTGGTGCTGGAGATGCTCGCCGGACCGCTGCCTGGCATCTACGACCCCACCGGGCCGGGAAAGCTGCTGTTCGCGTTCTTCGCCGCGATGGCGGAAACCGAGCGGGAGACTATTCGGGAGTCGACGCTGGAGGGGCTCGACACCGCGGCCCGCAAGGGCAAGCACGGCGGTCGGCCGCAGGTCATCACCGAGGACATGCTGCATACCGTGCTGCGGCGCCGCGCGGGCGGTGAGTCCGTCGAGCAGATCCAGCCCGATCCGATCATCCCCACCGGCAAGCGCAAGGGGCAGAACTCTCCTTCGCCAGCATCTACCGGGCACTCGCCGAGCACGCCAAGCGCGAGGCGTACCCCGAAGCCGTCGCCCAGGCGCATGACGATTTCGCCGCCCTCGCTGGCAGCGAGGTTCCTGAACCTCGCACAGAAGCCAAGGCCTTAACGACACGCTGAGTTACTTGTCACTTCGCGGCAGCTTCGGGAGAACAGGGCCAGGTCCCAGTCCGAGTCGGGCCGCCCCTCCCCCCGGGCCCGGCTGCCGCCGAGGACGACGCCGACGACGCCGGGGACGGTGACGAGGCGGGCGGCCATGGTGCGGAGCGCGGCGGGCAGGTCCATGGGGCGATGGTGGCGGAGCGGCCGGGCGCGGGGCAACGCGTGGACGGGTGGTCGCCTCGGCGCGCGGGGCCCGCCCCTCACCGCTCCGGTCGTCGGCGGAGCCACCAGAGGGTGGCGGCGGCGAGGAGCGCGGCGGCTACCAGGGTGAGGGGCAGCAGCAGGTGGGGGCCGTCGTGGGC
>NZ_PVLV01000149.1 GCF_002982015.1 Streptomyces solincola | reverse complement strand
CGCCCGGCGGACCACCGAACCCCCGGTCGTCCCGCGCACCGGCCCCACCCGCACTCCGCTGCGCGCCCCCCGGATGCCCGCCCTGCTCCTGGTCTTCCTGGCCACCGGCGCGGTCTTCGGCTCCATGGAGGTCGTGACGCTCGCGTACGCCGAGGGCCCGGCGGCCGGTGCGGTGCTGGCGCTCCAGGCGGCCGGCTCCTGCCTGGCCGGTCTGCTCTACGGCCGCGTCAGCCGCCGCGCCACGCTGCCCGCCTGCCTGGCCGCGATGGCGGCTCTGATGTGCCTGCCCCTGCTGGCCGTGGTGACGACCGGCGCGCTGCCCGTGCTGGCCGCGGCGCTGCTGGTCGCGGGCATGGCCACCGCGCCGGCCATGGTGACCGGGATGACCCTGGTGCAGCAGCTGACCCCGTCCGGGCAGCTCAACGAGGGGATGACCCTCGCGGTGACCGCCCTGCTCGGCGGCATCGCGGCCGGCTCGGCCACCGGCGGCTGGCTCGTCGAGCACCTCGGCCCCGCCCCCGCCTTCGCCACCCCGGCGGCCGCCGCCACCCTGGCCCTGCTGCTGGCGATGAGACCGCGCACGAGCCGGTGACCCCGGCCAGGCGGAGGTGCGCTCCCTGGACGGCGCCCTACACGGGAGCGCGGGTGGGCCAAGCCCCCCGCACACGCGGACGAAGTCCGCAAAAACACGACGAGGCGACCCGGCCCGCGCAGTCCGCGGGCACAGATCGCCTGTCGCCGAGTGGAGATGGCGGGAATCGAACCCGCGTCCAACGGTGCGGAATCAGGGCTTCTCCGTGTGCAGTCCGCTGTGCTTTTCTCAGCCCCGGAGATCACGCGGACAAGTCTCCGACGGGCTCAGTCACTGTTTGTTTTTCCGCTACACCCCGTGACCGGGTCTAGCGGTGGAGTTCCCTAGTCGATGCCAGGATCCGGGTCGGGAACATCCCCGGGCTGACACTTCGCAAGTCGCTACTTAGGCAGCGAGGGCGAAGGAATCGCGCTTGGTGTTGGCGATTATTGGTTTCGGCGCGTGGTTTACGAGATCATTGCCGCTTCCTCGACACGCTTCCCCTGCTTCGACATCCGCTGTCGAAACCGATCATCCCCATGTTGATTTTTCAATCGGCGCCCCTGCGGTGAGGGGCAGTGCCATCGTACGGGAACAACGCCCGCGGGTGCCAGCGCATTCCCGCCGGGGCGGTCCGCCGCCGCCCGGGTCCTCAGGCCCGCTGCCGGCGGCGGGCGGCGGAGATCGCCCGGTCGGTCTCGCGGCGGTCCTGCTTCTCGCGCAGGGTCTGCCGCTTGTCGTACTCCTTCTTGCCCTTGGCCAGCGCGATCTCGACCTTCGCCCGGCCGTCCTTGAAGTACAGCGCCAGCGGGACGACCGTGTGGCCGGTCTCCTGGGACTTCGACTCCAGCTTGTCGATCTCCGCGCGGTGCATCAGCAGCTTGCGCTTGCGGCGGGCGCTGTGGTTGGTCCAGGTGCCCTGGGCGTACTCCGGCACGTGCACGTTGTGCAGCCATGCCTCGTTGCCGTCGATCTGGACGAAGCCGTCGGCCAGGGAGGCGCGTCCCTGGCGGAGCGACTTCACCTCGGTGCCGGTGAGCACCAGCCCGCACTCGTAGGTGTCCAGGATGTGGTAGTCGTGCCACGCCTTCTTGTTCTGCGCGACGATCTTGCGTCCGGTGTCCTTCGCCTTTGCCATAGTGCCGTCATTTTCGCACTACGACCCGGTGCCCAGGCCAGTCAATACCTGGCGGGCCCGCTGCTCGGCCCCGTCCGGCCCGGCGGCGACGTCCGGGGTGATGCCGCGCCCGTCCACGGCCGCGCCGGAGGGGGTGCGGTAGTGGCCGACGGTGACCTCGGCGACCGAGCCGTCCGGCAGCGGACTGGGTAGCTGCACCGAGCCCTTGCCGTAGGTGCGCGAGCCGACGGTGACCGCCCGGCCGCGGTCCTTCAGCGCCCCGGCGAGCAGCTCGGCGGCGCTCATCGTGCCGCCGTCCACCAGGACCGCCAGCGGCCGGGCGGTGTCGCCGCCGGGCTCGGCGGTGAGCACGCGCGGCTCGCCGTCCACGTCGTAGCTGGCGACCGGCCCGCCGTCCAGGAAGGCGCCGGCGGCGGTGACGGCCTCGTCGACCAGTCCCCCGCCGTTGCCCCGCAGGTCCAGCAGCACGCCCGCGCCGGGCGGTGCGGCGCGCACCGCGTCGCGGACGCGCTGACCGCTGCCCCGGGTGAACGCGGAGACCGTGATGTGCACGGCGCCGCCGGCGGCCCGGCGCACGGTGACGTCGTCGGCGGCCAGGCTGGTGCGGCGCAGCGGCTGCGTCCAGGCGCGGTCGCCGCGCTGGACGGCGACGCTGACCGGGGTGCCGGGCGCGGCCCCGCCGCCGCGCAGCAGGGCGACCGCCTCGGCGGCCGGCCGGCCCTCCACGGCACGGCCGTCCACGGCGCGCACGCGGTCGCCGGCCTTGAGCCCGGCGCGGGCGGCGGGGCCGCCGGGGCTTACCCGGGCCACCTCGATGCGTCCGTCGGCGGCGCGGCGCAGCGAGAGGCCGACGCCGGTGTAGCGGCCGTCGAGGGCGCGGGCGAACTCGGCGTACTCGCCCCGGTCGTAGACCGCGCCCCAGCGGTCGCCGCTGCGGCTGACGACCTCCTCGGCCGCCTGGGCGCCGGACTTGCCCTCGGCGACCGCCTCGGCGGCCGCCCTGGCCAGCTCGCCCCGGTCCACCCGCTCGGGCGGCCGGGACCGCTCACCGGTCTCTCCGGCGAGCGCGGGGCCGGGGGCGCCCTCGTCCTGCCGGGGCAGGCAGTCGGTGGCCGCGGCGGCGGCCACCACGGTGGCGAAGAGCAAGGTCAGGGCCGCCCCGCGGCCGCGTGGACCGCGGGGCCGAGTACACGTTCCGGGGGCCCGCATGGCGCCCACTCTAGGACAAGCCCACCCAGCGGAGCGGTTGTTGGCGAGAGCGCGCCAGGGGTATCCGTCACACCTTCAGGTACTTGCGCAACGCGACCAGCGCTGCAAGGGACGGCATCAGCAGGCCGATCACCAGCACCAGCGGCAGCACCGACACCACCGCGTCCCAGCCGATGAAGTTGACCACCGGCATGGTCTCCTCGAGCTTCAGCCCGCCGTCGATCAGGAAGTACCGGCCCGTCAGCAGCAGTCCGCAGGCCACCACGCCGCCGAGCAGACCGGCGACCGCGGCCTCCATGATGAACGGCATCTGGATGTAGAAGCTGGACGCGCCGACCAGCCGCATGATCCCGGTCTCCCGGCGGCGGCTGAACGCCGACACCCGCACGGTGTTGACGATCAGCAGCAGCGCGATCACCAGCATCAGCGCCATCACGCACAGCGCCGCCACGTTCATGCCGCGCATCATCTGGAAGAGCGTCTCCAGCTCCTCGCGCTGGTCCTGCACCGAGTGCACTCCGGCCCGCCCCGCGAACGCGGTGGACACGACCTGGTACTTCTCCGGGTCCTTCAGCTTGATGCGGTACGACTCCTGCATCTGGTCCGGGGTGATGATGCTGGCGATCGCGCTGTCCCCGTACAGCTCCTTGTAGTGCTTGTACGCCTCGTCGGCCGTCTCGAAGTAGACCTTCTCCACCACCGGGAGGTCGTTGAGGTCGGCCTTGATCTCGTCCTTCTGCGCCGGGGTGATGGCCCCCTTGGCGCAGGAGCCGGACGCCGGGGCGCCGGCCGCGCCGCCGCCCGCGTCGTTCTTGCTGCACAGGTAGATGGTGACGTTGACCTTGTCGTACCAGAAGTCCTTCATCGCGCCGACCTGCTCGCGCATCAGCAGGGCGCCGCCGAACAGCGCGAGCGAGAGGGCCACGGAGACGATGACGGCGAAGGTCATGGTCAGGTTGCGACGGAGGCCGACACCGATCTCCGACAGTACGAACTGGGCGCGCATCGCGTGCGATTCAGCCTTTCCTCAGTGCTGGTAGCCGTAGACGCCGCGTGCCTGGTCGCGGACGAGACGGCCCTTCTCCAGCTCGATGACGCGCTTGCGCATCTGGTCGACGATGTTCTGGTCGTGGGTGGCCATCACCACGGTGGTGCCGGTGCGGTTGATCCGGTCCAGCAGCTTCATGATGCCGACCGAGGTCTGCGGGTCGAGGTTGCCGGTCGGCTCGTCCGCGATCAGCAGCATCGGCCGGTTGACGAACGCCCGGGCGATGGCGACGCGCTGCTGCTCACCACCGGACAGCTCGCCGGGCATCCGGTCCTCCTTGCCGCCGAGCCCGACCAGGTCGAGCACCTGCGGCACGGCCTTGCGGATCTCGCCGCGCGGCTTGCCGATGACCTCCTGGGCGAACGCCACGTTCTGCGCCACGGTCTTGTTGGGCAGCAGGCGGAAGTCCTGGAAGACGGTGCCCAGCTGGCGCCGCATCTGCGGCACCTTCCAGTTGGACAGCCGGGCCAGGTCCTTGCCGAGGACGTGCACCATGCCGTGGCTGGCGCGCTCCTCCCGCAGGATCAGCCGCAGGAAGGTGGACTTGCCGGAGCCCGAGGAGCCCACCAGGAAGACGAACTCGCCCTTCTCGATCTCCAGGGAGACATCCCGGAGGGCGGGGCGGTTCTGCTTCGGGTAGCTCTTGGAGACGTTGTCGAATCGGATCACGGATGCACCACGGTCGGCAGGGAGTAGGTGAGCGTGACCATACGCGACCGGGGCCCGGCCGCGCAGTCGGCGTCCTGGCTTGCCCTTTTTGTCGGTACGCGGTAAGTCGTCGCGAGGTCGTCACGGAATCGACGGGGGCCGCGCCTCATCGCGGCGGACCTGGCACAGTGGAAAGGGGAACGGTTCCGCTTCCGCGGGCGTTGTGCCAAGGGAACTCTGTGCCCGGGAGGAGGAGAGCGCATGACCTACGACCGACTGGTGTGCGCCAACTGCGCGTCCCCCGTCAGCGAGGGCCGCTGCCCGGTCTGCCGTGCCAACCGGGAGCGCCTTCAGCAGGACGGCCCGTTCGGCGGGATCAGCCCGGCCGCCCTGCTGGTGATGCTGGTCCTGCTGGTGGCCGCGGTGGCCCTGCTCGCCCATCAGGCGGCGTAGCGCCGCTCCTCGCCGCACACGCGGGAGGGTCTGGGCGGCCTCACGGGCCGCCCAGGCCCTCCTTCACGTGCGCGCCACCCGGATCAGGCGGCGGCGCGACCGCCCGCGACCAGGCGCGGCAGCATCCGGAAGCCGATGCCGCCGGCGATCATCGTCGCGGCGCCGATCAGCAGGAACGACGTCTCCGCCGCACCGGTCTCGGCCAGCTCGCCGTCGGCCTGGGCCTGCGCCTGGCCGCCGGCCTGACCGCCCGCGGCGTCCCCGCCGACCTCGGCCAGCTCCTCCTTGGCCTCGCCCTGCTGCACGGGCTGGGTGCCGACGGAGTCGGTGTCGGTGTTGTCGGCGCACTCGGCCCCGGCCAGGTCCACGGCGCAGTCCGAGCCGCCACCGGTGGAGCCGGTGGTGCCGGTCGTCCCGGTGCTGGTGCCCGTGGAGGTACCGGTGCTGGTCCCCGTGGACGTACCCGTGCTGGTGCCCGTAGAGGTACCGGTGCTGGTCCCCGTAGAGGTACCCGTGCTGGTGCCCGTAGAGGTACCCGTGCTGGTGCCCGTGGACGTACCGGTGCTGGTCCCCGTGGACGTACCGGTGCTGGTCCCCGTAGAGGTACCGGTGCTGGTGCCCGTGGACGTACCGGTGCTGGTCCCCGTGGACGTACCGGTGCTGGTCCCCGTAGAGGTACCCGTGCTGGTGCCCGTAGAGGTACCCGTGCTGGTCCCCGTGGACGTACCGGTGCTGGTGCCCGTAGAGGTACCCGTGCTGGTCCCCGTGGACGTACCCGTGCTGGTCCCCGTGGACGTACCCGTGCTGGTCCCCGTAGAGGTACCCGCGCTGGTCCCCGTGGACGTGCCCGTGCTGGTCCCCGTGGACGTGCCCGTGCTGGCGCCCCCGCTGGTGTTCCCGACGCTGGTGTTGCCTTCGGTGGTGTTGCCCCCGTTGGCGTTGCCCTCGGTCGCGGCGCCGACGCCGAGGCCGGCCTCGCCCTCGATACCGATGCCCGGGACGTTCACGATCCCGGTCGCCGAGGCGGCGCCCGCCGCGGTCAGCGACGCACCGGCGGCTATCACCGCACCCGCGGCCACCCGCGCGAAACGGACGCGCGTCTTCTTCGTCATCTGCTGCTACCCCCAGTAGCCGTGTCGTCAATGGAGCAGCGCGCCGAACCCGGCGGACACTGGGGGTGGTCTGCTGTCGCCGCCGCCCCCGATCACGGCCACTCGGCATGCGCATGCCGCGCGTCAGCTTTCCCAGTTTTCACAGGAGCGTCAAGGCGGTTACATGGCGTATGCCGGGAATGATCGTCGATGCCCGCCGCGGGGCGGTGCAACTGTGACGCAGCAGTCACGCGCAGGGCGGGG
>NZ_PVLV01000148.1 GCF_002982015.1 Streptomyces solincola | reverse complement strand
CCGCGCCAGGCTGGTCGAGCGGGCGCTCGCCGGCAGCCCGGGGACGTACCAGGTGGTGACCGCCGACGGCACCCGCCCGCCGTGGGCGCCGGGCTCCTTCGACCGGGTGCTGGTGGACGTGCCCTGCTCCGGTCTGGGCGCGCTGCGGCGGCGGCCCGAGGCGCGCTGGCGCCGCCGCCCCGAGGACCTGGACAACTTCGCGCCGCTGCAACGCGCCCTGCTGACGCAGGCGCTGGCGTCGGTGCGGGTCGGCGGGGTGGTCGGCTACGCGACCTGCTCGCCGCACCTGGCCGAGACCCGCGCGGTGGTGGACGACGTGCTGAAGCGGACCGGCGGCGCCGAGCTGCTGGACGCCCGGCCGCTGATGCCCGGCGTGCCCGCCGTCGGCGACGGGCCGGACGTCCAGCTCTGGCCGCATCTGCACGGCACCGACGCGATGTACCTGGCGCTGCTGCGGCGCACCGCCTGACCGACGCGGGCGGACGCGGCGGGGATACGCCCCGGGATGCGGCAAGTGCCGGGCGCCCGGGGCGTCCGCGGGCGGCATCGCGTACGGAAAGCGCCGCAGGGCATGGCAGGCTTGGGCCATGGCGCAGATCAACCCCAGCATCCTGTCCGCCGACTTCGCCCGCCTCGCCGACGAGGCCCGCGCCGTCGAGGGATCCGACTGGCTCCATGTGGACGTGATGGACAACCACTTCGTGCCCAACCTCACCCTGGGCGTCCCCGTCGTCGAGTCGCTGCGCAAGGCGACCGACACCCCGCTGGACTGCCACCTGATGATCGAGGACCCGGACCGCTGGGCCCCGCAGTACGTGGAGGCGGGCGCCGGGTCGGTCACCTTCCACGTGGAGGCCGCCGCCGCGCCGGTGCGCCTGGCGCGGGAGATCCGGGCCAAGGGCGCGCGGGCGTCGATGGCGCTGAAGCCGGCCACGCCCATCGAGCCGTACGAGGACCTGCTGGGCGAGCTGGACATGGTGCTGATCATGACCGTGGAGCCGGGCTTCGGGGGCCAGGCGTTCCTGGACATCATGCTGCCCAAGATCCGCCGCACCCGGGACCTGGTCGCCCGGCACGGCCTGGACGTGTGGGTGCAGGTGGACGGCGGGGTCTCGGCGTCCACCATCGAGCGCTGCGCCGAGGCCGGCGCGGACGTCTTCGTCGCCGGCAGCGCGGTGTACGGGGCGGAGGACCCGGCCGCCGCCGTGCGCGGACTGCGCGAGCAGGCCGTCGCCGCCGCGAAGGGCGCCGCATGGGCGTGCGGCCACTGAACCACGGGCAGATGAACGAAGCCCCACAGGACCGATCACGGACCGCCCGATCTGCGAGGATGGCGGTCGGACGTGTGAACAGCAGTGAGGAGAGCGCGGTGTCTGGTATGTCGGCGGGTCGGCCAGCTCTGCGGATGGGACCCGCGGAGCTCGTACAGGCCGCGGCCATGGCCCGCCGTTTCTACCTGGAGGGCAAGTCCAAGATCCAGATCGCCGAGGAGTTCGGCGTCAGCCGCTTCAAGGTGGCCCGGGTCCTGGAGACCGCCCTGGAGCGCGACCTCGTCCGCATCGAGATCCGCGTCCCCGCCGAGCTGGACGCCGAGCGCTCCGACGCCCTGCGCGCCCGGTACGGGCTGCGGCACGCCGTCGTCGTGGAGTCCCCGCCGGAGGGCGAGGACGCCTCCCCCGACCCGGAGAACCTCGGCGAGGTGGCCGCGGACCTGCTCGGTGAGCTGGTCACCGAGGGCGATGTGCTCGGCCTGGCCTGGGGCCGCTCCACCATCCACATGGCCGCCGCCCTGGACCAGCTCCCGCCGTGCACGGTCGTCCAGCTCACCGGCGTGTACGACGCCGGCACCGCCGAGCGCGGCTCGGTGGAGGCGGTCCGCCGCGCCGCGCAGGTCTCCGGCGGCGAGGCGCACCCCATCTACGCCCCGATGCTGCTGCCCGACCCGGCCACCGCCGCCGCGCTGCGCAACCAGACCGGCATCGCCCGCGCCTTCGACTACTTCGACAAGGTCACCGTCGCCGCCGTGTCCATCGGCTCCTGGGAGCCGGGCATCTCCACCGTCCACGACATGCTCAGCGACGAGGAGCGTGCCCACTACGCCTCGCTCGGCGTCGCCGCCGAGATGTCCGCCCACCTCTTCGACGCCTCCGGGCGCCGGGTGGGCCGCGACCTGGTCGAGCGGTGCATCGCCGTCGAGGCCGACCGGCTGCGCCGCATCCCCGAGGTCGTCGCCATCGCGGGCGGCCAGCGCAAGGCCGCCGCCATCGGGGCCGTCCTGCGCTCCGGTCTGGTGACCAGCCTGGTCACCGACACCGCCGCGGCCGACCACCTGCTGACCGAGTTCACCCCCGGGCCACGGGCCGCGCTGGACCGGGCCGACCCCGACGAGTGAGCCGCCGCCCTCCCCGACGAGGGCCTGGAGGAAACGACAAGGGGGCCGGGCGGGGCCTGGAGGTTCTGTCCGAGGCTTACGCCCGGCCTGACGTGGGACAATGAAGTACGTGCGTCTTCCCCGGACTGATGACATGACCGGGGCCTACTCCGATCGACTGGGATGTTCAGCGCGTGCGTTTCCTCAATGACCTGAAGCCGCCGTACGACCTCACGTACGACGACGTGTTCATGGTGCCGAGCCGCTCGGCCGTGGGCTCCCGTCAGGGCGTGGACCTCTCCTCCCCGGACGGCACCGGGACCACGATCCCGCTGGTCGTCGCCAACATGACCGCGATCGCCGGCCGCCGGATGGCCGAGACCATGGCCCGCCGCGGCGGTCTCGTCGTCATCCCGCAGGACATCCCGATCGAGGTCGTCACCGACGTCATCTCCTGGGTCAAGAGCCGCCACCACGTGCTCGACACCCCCATCATCCTGGAGCCCCACCAGACCGTCGCCGACGCGCTGTCGCTGCTGCCCAAGCGCGCGCACAACGCCGGCGTGGTCGTGGACGAGGACCACCGGCCGGTCGGCGTCGTCACCGACCAGGACCTCAGCGGAGTGGACCGCTTCACCCAGTTGTCCGAGGTCATGTCCCGCGACCTGCTGCTGCTGGACGCCGACATCGACCCGCGCGAGGCGTTCAACAGCCTCGACCAGCGCAACCGCCGCTACGCCCCCGCCGTCGACGCCGACGGACGCCTGGCCGGCATCCTCACCCGCAAGGGCGCGCTGCGCGCCACCCTGTACACCCCGGCCGTGGACGCCAAGGGCAGGCTGCGGATCGCCGCCGCCGTCGGCATCAACGGCGACGTGGCCGGCAAGGCCAAGCAGTTGCTCGACGCCGGGGTGGACACCCTGGTGATCGACACCGCGCACGGCCACCAGGAGTCGATGATCGCCGCGATCCGCGTGGTCCGCGCGCTGGACCCGCAGGTGCCGATCGTGGCCGGCAACATCGTCGCCGCCGAAGGCGTGCGCGACCTCATCGAGGCCGGCGCCGACATCATCAAGGTCGGCGTGGGCCCCGGCGCCATGTGCACCACCCGCATGATGACCGGTGTGGGGCGCCCGCAGTTCTCCGCCGTCCTGGAGTGCGCCGCCGAGGCGAGGAAGTTCGGCAAGCACGTCTGGGCCGACGGCGGGGTCCGCCACCCGCGCGACGTCGCCATGGCGCTCGCCGCCGGCGCGTCCAACGTGATGATCGGCTCGTGGTTCGCCGGCACCTACGAGTCCCCGGGCGACCTCCAGCAGGCCGCCGACGGCCGGCTCTACAAGGAGTCCTTCGGCATGGCCTCCGCGCGCGCCGTGCGCAACCGGACCAGCGAGGAGTCGGCGTACGACCGGGCCCGCAAGGCGCTGTTCGAGGAGGGCATCTCGCACTCGCGGATGTTCCTGGACCCGGCCCGCCCGGGTGTCGAGGACCTGATCGACTCCGTCATCGCCGGCGTCCGCTCGTCCTGCACCTACGCCGGCGCGGGCTCCCTCGAGGAGTTCGCCGAGAAGGCCGTCGTCGGCGTGCAGAGCGCCGCGGGCTACGCCGAGGGCAAGCCGCTGCACGCAAGCTGGAGCTGACGACCGGGCCCCCGCTCAGGGGGTGCGTCGCCGGGGGGCCGTCCTCGCCTGGTGCGGGGGCGGCCCTCCGGCGTACCCGGGGCGGGCTCAGGCCGGGGCCATGGCCGGGCGGGTGCGGGCCCACACGGCGCGGACCGTCTTGCCGGCCTCGTGCGGGCGGACCTCCACCCGGCCGGCCAGGCGCTGCACCAGGTGCCAGCCGAATCCGCCGCCGCCGGTCATGTCCGGCGTACGCGGCACGGGGGCGGCCGGATTCGCGTCGTCCACCTCGACCGACAGCTCGTCGGCCGCCGCGCCCAGGCGCAGCCTCCAGCGGCTGCCGGCGTGGCGCAGGGCGTTGGCCGTCAGCTCGCTCACCACGAGTTGGACGGACGCGGTGTCGGCCCAGGGGCAGTGCTCGGCCAGGAAACGCGCGGTGGCCGCGCGCGCCGAGGCGGAGTCTGCGCAGGGCGGGATCTCGACAACCACAGGCGGCTCCTTCCGTCGTTCGGAAGTCGGATACCCGCCACCCGCGACCTCACCACCCCCGGTCGCGCATCTCCTCCGCGATTCGAGGCGCAGGCTCAGGGCCGGGAGCGGCGGACGGTGAGCGCCACCGTGTCGTCGGGGTGCAGCACCACCGTGTGCATCTCCTCCGCGATCGCCGCCGGCAGCTCCGCTATCGGCAGCGCGCGGTGCCGGCGGGCCGCCCGCACCAGCCGCTGCTCGCCCTCCCGCGGATCCCGGCGGGACTCGGTGAGCCCGTCGGTGTAGAGCACCAGCAGATCGCCCGGGCCCAGCCTGTCGTACAGCAGCTTCTCGCTGCCGGGCAGCGGGAAGCCGATGCCGCGGCCCCTGGCCTCCAGCAGCGAGCCGGCGCCGTCCCCGCCGCGCACCAGCAGGGCCGGCGGGTGGCTGCCGTTGGCCATGGCCAGCTCACCGGTGCGCGGGTCGATCCGCACCACCTGCACGGTGGCCATCAGCTCGTGGTCGAAGGTCGCCAGCACCTCGTCGGTGCGGGCCACCAGGGAGTCCAGCGGGTGCCCCTCCAGGGCGAGGGTGCGCACCGCGTGGGTGACGTTGAGCGCGGCGCGGGTGCTGGTGAGGCCGTGGCCGAGGGCGTCCACCAGGGTGATGTGCACGGTGCCGTCCGGCAGCACGAACCAGTCGTACAGATCACCGCCGGTGGGGGCGTCCTTCTCGGCCGGCTCGTAGTGCACGGCCATCTCCAGCCCGTCCACCGCCACCGGGGGCGGGCGCAGCGCGTCCTCCAACTGGCGCAGCATCCGGCCGTGGGCCTGGCGCAACTGCTCGTCCCGCTCCTCCAGTTGGACGTAGAGGGCCAGGACGCCGCTGTTGGTCTCGGACAGCTCGTGCTTGAGCTGCCGGTGGTCCTCGGCGAGGGCGTCCATCCGCTCCACCGCCGTGCTCAGCTCCTCCTCCAGCAGCTCGGCCGGCTGCGGACGGCCCGCCTCCCGCGGCGGCGGCCCGGCGGGCGCGGGGAGCCGCCAGACCGCGGCCGGCCCGGGGGTCTGCTCGGCGGGCAGCGGCAGGCCCTCCAGCGAGGGCCCCTCGGGGGCGTACGGCAGGTGCAGCCGGACGGTCAGCGCGTCGCCCTCGCCCTCGCTCTCGCCGCCACCGGCGCCGCCACCGGCGTCGGGGCCGGCGGCCGGGCGGGGCGGCTGCGGGGGCACCGTCTCCAGCAGCACGGGCCGACCCGCGGCCAGCTCGTCGGCGGCCACATGGGACGCGGACAGGGCCAGCCGGTAGCGGGTCTCGACCGGCAGACCGGCCCGGTGGGCCAGCAGGCGCAGCTCGTCGCGGAGCCCGGTGAGCGAGCTGTGGGTGGTGATCCGGGCGTTCATGCGTCTCTCCGGGCGGGGCCGAGCGGAAGGGCGGGGCCCAGCGGCGGGG
>NZ_PVLV01000147.1 GCF_002982015.1 Streptomyces solincola | reverse complement strand
GCGGGACCCTGTGCGGCAAGCCGCACAGGAAGCGAACGGATCCGCTGATGCGGATCCGGGCGGCGCTGACGCGCCGCCACCTGCCCCCGCTTGCGGGGGCAGTACGCCTCCCGCAAGCGGGAGGCGTCACCCGGGCTACTTGCGGCCCGGGTGCGGGACTCCGCTGCGCTCCGCCCCGAGCCGATCCCGCTCGCGGGATCGGCCGGCCGTCCGCTGCGCTCCCGGCCTCAACCACCCGGCTCCGCCGGGGCAGCAACAGCAAGAGAGGGGTGACGATGCATCACGTCTGCGACTGTGCACGGATTGGAGTTTCTTCCCCCTCCCCGGCGGGTGGTGAATGTGGCCCGCCGGGGAGGGGGAAGGAATCACGATTCACTGTGTAGAGGCTGGAATTTGCCGCCGCCTGTAGGGGCCCAGTGGGCTCCTACAGGCGGCGGGAACTCACTCCCTGATGATGAGGTAGTTCTCACCATGGACGAGTTCGGTGGTCTTGTCGCCGTAGAACTCTGCGAAGCGGACCGCTCCCATGTCGTGGAGCCAGAATTCCTCTTCCGTCACGAAGTCGCGGAGGATGGGGAATCGTTCGAGCATGACACGGGCCGCGTTGAGAAGGGCGTCGACGTGCTCCGTGCCCTCTACGACGATGACGAACGGGTCACTGGGGGAATTCCTGCACGGATTTGCCCAGTCTCCCACGAATGTGAACAGCATGTTCCCGCCCTAGATGTGGATTACCGGCGCGTCTTTGTACCCGACTCCGGGTTCGGGGGCGATGGGCTCCCCCTCGGCGTCGGTGCAGTAGGCGTTGAAGACTTCCGCCCGGTTGAGCGGTCGCGGGTCTCCGCATCCCGCCCTGATTGCCCACCCGTACACGTTCTCTTCCGCCCCGTCCGCGCTGACCGAGCGCATGACCATCCCACCGGCGTGTGCGCCGGTGACTGCAATGGCGAGTAGATGGACGAATTCGAGTGCCTGCTCGGGGTCCGCGTGGAACGTACTGCCCTGTTGCTTGAACTGGAATTCCTGCACGGCATTTCCACCAAGCACCGCAGTTACAGAGAGAAGGACATTATGTGTCCCGTCCTCCGCCTTGCTCATGAGAGTGTCGAAGATGCGGAGGGCCCGCTCTCCGTCGTCTTGGGTCGGCACACGCAGAAGATACATTCCCGCGATTTCCTTTCGGGTTGTCCTTGGGCGCGGCGGGAGGTGCCACTCCTCCCGCCGCTTTGAGGGGTGGTCTTACTTCTTGGTGCGCTGAGTCGGGATTTTCACGGCCATCAGGCTGATCGCGATGTCGAGGTGATCCGCCGTCAGGTCGATGACCTGCTGGTCGGTGAGTCCGATGGTGTTGCCGTGGCTGTCGGCACCGCCGGTGAGGACGACGTTGCCGTGGTACCACTGGTGCGGCGGGCGGTGGGCGGCGTAGACGGCGGTGGCCCATCGGTTGATCGGAGTGCCGTCGATCATGCCTTCGTCGTTCAGCCACATGTCGAGTTCCGGAGTGATCCGGACGACATCGACGGCAGTGCACTCGATGGCGCGGTACAGCGTGGGGAGGCCGCTTCCGCTGCTCGGCCAGTCCAGCACCTCGAAGGTGCTGTCCGGGCGTAGCAGAAGGGCGTGGGGGTGTTCGGTGCCCTTGGGCATGGAGGTGTCTCCTTGGGGTTGGGTGATCTTGGGTTGTTGGGTGGCTGCCACTGCCTCCCAACAAGACAACTGTACCGCATTTTGCTACCGTCAGGGTCCTGAACGGCCCCGTTTTTGCAGCTCAACCCATACGGGTGACCACCATGACGACAAGCGCGGGCGACCCGCCGGGGAGCGCAGCGGACCGGCACCAATCCGGGCCCGGCATCCCGGCCGGCCGGGGAGCACCGCGGACCGGCCTGCCGCGATGCCGGGCCCGGAGACGCTGCCGCCACCCCGAAGCGCAGCGGAGGGGCCCGACCGCTACGCCGTCCGCCGCGCCAGCGGCGGACACCCGCTAAGGGCGCGGCCTGCCGCGCCCCAACCCGCTCCGCGGGGGACAGAGATAGCCCGTGCTGCGCCCCGGCCCTCCCGTCCGAAGCGCAGCGCAGGGCCCGCCGCTGCACCGCCGCCGCGCCAGCGGCGGCCCGCCATTCGTTCGCGGCTTGCCGCGAACCGACCCGCTCCGCGGGGACAGAGAAGGGCGGTGCTGCGCCCCGGCGCGCCCGCTGATAGCCGCCGGGGGAGGTAGGGCGGCTGGGTGGGCTCGGGTGCGGCCGTGCCGACTCCTAGGGGGTGGGGGCAGGCGGACGGCGGCAAGGACGCGCTCGGGCCCACCCAGCCGCCCTACCGGAGCGCCGCCGCACCTAGGACTACGGCGGCGCTCCTGGGCGCTATGCGGGCTGCTGGAGCGTCATGTGGGCCACGTCCCGGCGGGTGCTGCGCCCTTAGTGGGCGCTGCGCCCTGGGTCTGCGTGCTGCGCCGCGGAGAGTGCGGCGAATCCGAAGAGGCTGATCAGCAGGGGCAGGCGCTGCTCGGCGCCGCCCAGCCCGGTCATCTCGCCCAGGACCTCGACCGGCTGCCCTCGTGAAGGACACCAGGGGCAGCGAGCGGAGGGGAACCAGGTTCTGGTCTATGGATGGTGGGCATCACCGCTGGTCACGGGCCACGCCTGTGGTTCTGTGGTCCATCTCTGGGAGAAGACACCGGGGTCTGGTCCGCGGTGTCGTCCGGTTATCTGGATCTGCCGCTCAGGGCCGGCCGGCGGGCGGGGTCAGCCGGACTCGGGTAGCAGTTCGGCGAGCAGGCCGCGGATGCGTCGCTCGATCTCGTCGCGGATCGGGCGGACGGCTGCGACGCCCTGTCCGGCGGGGTCGGCGAGTTTCCAGTCGAGGTAGCGCTTGCCGGGGAAGACCGGGCAGGTGTCGCCGCAGCCCATGGTGATTACCACGTCGGATGCCCGCACCGCTTCTAGGGTCAGGACCTTCGGGGTCTCGGCGGACATGTCGATGCCCGCCTCCGCCATCGCGGTGACCGCAGCCGGGTTCACGGCGTCGGCGGGCGCGGACCCGGCGGATCGGGCTTCGACGCGGCCGTGGGCGAGGTGGGTGAGGAAGGCGGCGGCCATCTGCGAACGCCCGGCGTTGTGGACGCACACGAACAGCACCGACGGCTTCGGCTTCAGGTCAGACACGGGTGGAGCCTTTCCGGGCGGCGGGCGTGGAGGTCGCGGGTGCGGGTTGGGGGAAGTAGCGGCGGGCGGCGAGAGCGACGTAGACGAGGCCGATGAGGACGGGGACCTCGATGAGGGGGCCGACGACTCCGGCGAGGGCCTGCCCGCTGGTGGCGCCGAAGGTGGCGATGGCGACCGCGATGGCGAGTTCGAAGTTGTTGCCCGCGGCGGTGAACGCCAGCGTGGTGGCGCGCGGGTAGTCCAGGCCGACGGCCCGGCCCAGGGCCATGGAGCCGGCCCACATCAGCGCGAAGTACACCAGCAGGGGCAGCGCGATCCGGGCCACGTCTAGCGGCCGGGAGGTGATGGCGTCGCCCTGGAGGGCGAAGAGGACCACGATGGTGAACAGCAGCCCGTAGAGGGCGAACGGCCCGATCCTCGGGATCAGGGTTGTCTCGTACCAGGTGCGGCCCTTGGCCTTCTCGCCCAGGCGGCGGGTGAGGAACCCGGCCAGCAGCGGGATGCCGAGGAAGATCAGCACCGAACGGGCGATCTCCCACACCGAGACGTCCAGGACGGTCTGCTCCAGGCCGAGCCAGCCGGGCAGGACGGACAGGTAGAACCAGCCCAGCGCGGCGAACGCGATGATCTGGAAGAGGGAGTTGAGGGCGACCAGGACGGCGGCGGCCTCGCGGTCGCCGCAGGCGAGATCGTTCCAGATGATGACCATGGCGATGCAGCGGGCCAGGCCGACGATGATCAGCCCGGTGCGGTACTCAGGCAGGTCCGGCAGGAAGACCCAGGCCAGGGCGAACATCAGGGCCGGGCCCAGGGTCCAGTTCAGCAGCAGCGAGGGCAGCAGAAGGCGCCGGTCGCGGGTGACGGTGTCCAGGCGGTCGTAGCGGACCTTGGCCAAGACCGGGTACATCATCACAAGCAGGCCGAGTGCGATAGGCAGCGAGACCCCGGTGACCGTGACCTTCGCCAGTACCTCCCCCAGGCCCGGCACGAGGCGGCCCAGGCCCAGTCCGGCGGCCATCGCGGCCAGGATCCACACAGCGAGGTACCGGTCGAGGAACGAGAGCCTGCCCGCTACCGGGGCGGACTCCCTCGCGGGCGGGGCGGTCACGAAACGGCCCCTGCGACAGTGGGGCGGGTGAGGATCGCGGCCAGGCGGTCGGTGGTCTCGGGCACCAGCCGGTAGTACACCCAGGTCCCACGGCGTTCGGAGTCGATCAGCCCGGCCTGCTTCAGCAGCTTCAGGTGGTGGGAGATCGTCGGCTGCGACAGCTCGAAGGCCGGGGTCAGGTCGCAGACGCAGATCTCCCCGCCGGCCGGCGAGGCGATCATCGACAGCAGCCGCAGGCGGATCGGGTCCCCCAGCGCCTTGAACACCTTCGCCAGCTCGACGGCCTGGTCATCGTCCATCGGCTCCGTGAGCAGCGTAGGGCAGCAGCCGCCCTCGTCCTGGCCGAGTACAACCAACTCTTGTTTCGACATACTTCTATGTTGACGTTCTTCGATCCAAGACGCAAGGTTGGATCGAAGAACGCGAATGCAACCCGGTGAGGGCCTCGCCAGGCCCCGTCTTCGAGGAGTCTGCCATGACCGAGCTTTCCCCCGACCTGCGCGAGACCGTCCGCCAGCGCTACGCCGCGGCCGCCGTGCAGGTCGCCGAGGGCGGCAGCGCCTGCTGCGGACCCGCCGCCATCGAGACCGACGACAACTTCGGCTCCGCCCTCTACACCGGCGCCGAGCGCGAGGACCTGCCCGCCGAAGCCGTCGCCGCCTCCCTCGGCTGCGGCAACCCCACCGCCGTCGCCGACCTGAGCGAAGGCGACCGCGTCCTGGACCTCGGCTCCGGCGGCGGCATCGACGTCCTGCTCTCCGCCCGCCGCGTCGGCCCCACCGGCAAGGCGTACGGGCTGGACATGACCGAGGAGATGCTCGCCCTGGCCCTCGCCAACCAGAAGAAGGCCGGCGCCACGAACGTCGAATTCCTCAAGGGCACCATCGAGGCCATCCCGCTGCCCGCCGCGACGATCGACGTGGTCATCTCCAACTGCGTGATCAACCTGTCCACCGACAAAGCTGCCGTCTTCGCGGAGACGTTCCGTGTTCTGGCCCCGGGCGGGCGGATCGGGATCTCCGACGTCGTCGCCGAGGACAGCCTCACCCCTGCGCAGCGGGCCGAACGCGGGGACTACGTCGGCTGCATCGCCGGAGCCCTCTCCTTCGCCGAGTACCGGCAAGGGCTTGAAGCAGCAGGGTTCACGGACATCGAGATCACCCCGACCCACCAGGTCGCCCATGGCATGCACTCCGCCATCGTCAAGGCCGCCAAGCCCCGCACCGCGCTGCCCACCGCGTCGGATGAGACGGACGGCGCGGCCGGCTGCTGCGAAAGCTGACCGGCTGCCTCAATCCGTTTTGTCATCATCGGTCGAGCCCGGCGGCGCCGGATCCCGCAGGGGCCGCAAGGCTCTCGCAGCCGAGGTGGGGCGGAGAAAGGGGACGGCGGTGGCCACTGGAATGTGGGCGACGGCGTACCGGTAGCGGTCGGTGGCGGACATGACGACCCGTCCGCTGCCCAAGGTGAACTGGATGCCGGTGAGGGTCGGCAGGGTGTCGTCCTAGCCGGCGACCGGCAGCACTCGGTGGAGCTGGCCGAAGAAGGTCTGCGCGTCCGCGATGGCCGTGGCGTGGCGGGAAGTGGAACCCGAAGCCGTTACGCGGTGACGGCTCTGATCAGTTCCGCCGCGTCGGGGGTGAGGTCGCCCGCCAGGAAGGAGCCGGCCGCACCGGGCGTCGGCTGTTGCGCCGCCGCCGCGCCGAGCGGGTGCCGGCGGGAAGCCGCGGCGCGCCACCCGGCCCGCTCGTCCCACACCAGGCCCGGCACCCCGTCCGGCGCCCCGGGCCCGTCCAAGACCACGGAGGCGACGACGACGTCGTCCGCCGGGTAGTGCAGCTCCATCTCGCGCTGCGTCGTCCAGCCCTCGGCGGCCAGGGCCTGGAGCACCGCGGCGAGGTAGTCGGCGGCGCGCCGGCCGCGCAGCACCGTCTGCGCCCGAACCGCAGCACGCCGCACCTGGCCGGCCGGATAGCCCAAGCGCTGCGCCGCCTGCTGGGGCGTCAGCTCGGGGTCGGCCTCCATCACGTCGGCCATCCGCTCGGCGCGCACCCGCAACAGCGCGTACTGCGCGGCGTCGCGGTGCACGCCCAAGGCCTGGACCACGGCGGCCGCGGAGATCGCGGCGTCTTCCTCCAGCAGCTCGGCCACCAGGGCCGGCAGCTCCTCGCGCGGAACCTGGTCTCCCGCCCCGCGGCGGCGCCCGCCCGCCGCGCACTGCCCGCCGGCCGCTCCCGACCGGCGGCTCGGCGCGAACTCCCGCACGGCGCGGCGGGGCCAGTGCTCCACTCCCCCGACCCTGACCGCAACGGAGGCGAGCTGCGGATCGCTTCGGTACTTGTCCCAGGAGCGAGGGGAGATCCCGCGCAGCGCCGCGGCCTCGTCACGGTCCAGCAGGTCCTGGTCGTCCTCCACCGCCGGCACAGCGGGCACCGGCCGGCCGGCCAGGTAGGCGTCGACCTGCTCGGCGTCGTAGAGCGGGACCCTGCCGGAGGTGACCGGCGCCGGGAACCCCTCGGCCAGGTGGCGCCGGGAGTTGCGGTACGTCTGGAGAGCCACTCCCTGCTGCTTCGCCAGATCAGCCAGCGTACGCACACCACGTCCTACACGGATCACGAGAAGAACTCCTCAGCAGCAGCAACCGAACCACTCAAGAAAACGGTATCGGCTCACCCTACCGGCCCGCCCGGCCGCTACACTCGCCACCACGAGACGCGGACCCCTCGGGGAATGTGTTCTTGGGTTGGCCGGCACCCGTGCCACCCGCTCCGGCGGACTGAGGGTGCCGGCCGTTCACGTTCACGCGTACTCGGCCGCGAAAGCCACCAGCTCCTGCCAGCCCATCACAACTGGCCTCGATAACCAGGCGGCTCAGACGACGGGCGCGAGCGAGGGGACGGCTGAGCCACCTTCGTACCTCGCCGGTCCCCCGCGCCGCGGGCGCGCCGCGAACCCGACCGAGAAAAGCGAGTGATCGGCGGAGCACCCCCGCATCGGCGGGGAGGACCAGACCACGTAGTTCACCGTGATCGTGGTGGACGGAGCACCCCCGCGTCGGCGGGGAGGACGGCCGGGGTGACGGTGCCCTGGACGGTGGTGACGGAGCACCCCCGCGTCGGCAGGGAGGACCGCCACTGCCGCATCGGCGCGGCACCGAAGACCGGAGCACCCCCGCGTCGGCGGGGAGGACGTGACCAGGGCGTGGACGTAGCCGGGTTCTAGCGGAGCACCCCCGCGTCGGCGAGGAGGACGTGACCAGGGCGTGGACGTAGCCGGGTTCTAGCGGAGCACCCCCGCGTCGGCGAGGAGGACAACTCGTACTCCAGGCCTTCGCGCTGCTCGGCCGGAGCACCCCCGCGTCGGCGGGGAGGACGGGGCGTTGACGAAGCCGCGCAGGTTGCGGGTCGGAGCACCCCCGCGTCGGCGGGGAGGACCGGGACTCGCTGTAGCCGGCGCGGGTGTAGAGCGGAGCACCCCCGCGTCGGCGGGGAGGACTCGGTGCCGGTGATGGTGCCGCCGGTGATGGTCGGAGCACCCCCGCGTCGGCGGGGAGGACGCCGATGGCGGCTTGCAGGTCCGCCTCGGTGGCGGAGCACCCCCGCGTCGGCGGGGAGGACGGCCTTTTGGCGGCCAGCAGGACGGAGTGGATCGGAGCACCCCCGCGTCGGCGGGGAGGACAGCACGACCGCCGTCGCCTGCTCCGGCAGCGGCGGAGCACCCCCGCGTCGGCGGGGAGGACCCATCCGCGGGAAGGATGCCGGCCTGGACCATCGGAGCACCCCCGCGTCGGCGGGGAGGACTCGGTGGTGCTCAGGCCTGCGTGCATGCGGACCGGAGCACCCCCGCGTCGGCGGGGAGGACTGCCCCCAGGAGTCGGCGCCCATTCGGCCTGACGGAGCACCCCCGCGTCGGCGGGGAGGACGCCTCGGCGGACGCCTCGGAGTCGGTGAGATGCGGAGCACCCCCGCGTCGGCGGGGAGGACACCCGCGTCGACAGCCCTGGGGCGTCGAGGCTCGGAGCACCCCCGCGTCGGCGGGGAGGACCCTTATCGCCCGCGCGAGGGCCGCGATTCTGTCGGAGCACCCCCGCGTCGGCGGGGAGGACAGCCTCACCGGGTACCGGGCGGCCATGGCCGCCGGAGCACCCCCGCGTCGGCGGGGAGGACACGCCCCTCCTGGCTACGGCCGGGAGGGGCGTCGGAGCACCCCCGCGTCGGCGGGGAGGACCCAGGCGGCGGGGATGGCGCCGGGGTCGATGCCGGAGCACCCCCGCGTCGGCGGGGAGGACCCGCGCGACCTCCGCCAGGGCCTCCGCCTGCGCGGAGCACCCCCGCGTCGGCGGGGAGGACCACGCTTTCCAGCCCTGCGAGGCGTAGATCAACGGAGCACCCCCGCGTCGGCGGGGAGGACGACGTCATCGAAGCTCTCGCCGGCCCGGAAGACGGAGCACCCCCGCGTCGGCGGGGAGGACGACGACATCGCCCGGGGCGATGTTCGACAGTGCGGAGCACCCCCGCGTCGGCGGGGAGGACAGTGCCGGGGTGGGGCCCGCCGGAGACGACGACGGAGCACCCCCGCGTCGGCGGGGAGGACGAGATGCAGTGCTGCTCCCATGGTCAGGCCGCCGGAGCACCCCCGCGTCGGCGGGGAGGACAAGCGGCGGCAACCGCAGATAGCTCTCCCCGTCGGAGCACCCCCGCGTCGGCGGGGAGGACGGCTTGCCCGACCCCGGCGTCGAACCGTCCGGCGGAGCACCCCCGCGTCGGCGGGGAGGACAATTCGCGGAGCGAATTCCGCTTCTAAGGCGGCGGAGCACCCCCGCGTCGGCGGGGAGGACGAGGGCGTGGATCGCACGGCGCAGCGCGGTCTCGGAGCACCCCCGCGTCGGCGGGGAGGACTCTTGTTGACCTGCGGCTTCAGGAGCCCTTTACACTTCCTTTGCCTTCGGTGCGCCGGCCATGCGAATGAGTGTCAGCCCGTCGAAGTCGACGGGTAGTCTCCGGCGGGTGCCGGCGGTGCGGATGGCGTAGCCCTGCTCTGTGGGGGCCGGGTGGATGAGGAGTGCTGCTCCGTTGCCGACGGTTTCGGTGACGGCGCGCCAGAGTTCGTCTCGGACGCGGGCGGAGACGCTGCCGACGAAGATGCCGGGGGTGACTTCGCTGGTCCATCGGCTGAGGGCGCCTCTGAGGTGGTCGGGGACGGCGGTGGTGGCGATGACGACCATGGAGGGCATCAGTCGCTCCCGGTGGCGTAGTTGACGCCGGCGGGCAGTGCGCCTGTCTTGGGGTCCCAGAGATGGACCATGTGCACGTCTCGGCGCTCAGTGGGTTCGTCGTCGGTCTCGTCGTCGCCGGGTTGCCCGTCTGAGGTGGCTGCGGGTGGGGTGAGGAGGGTTTGTACGTCGCGGACGATGCGTGGGAGGAGGCGTAGGAGTCGGAGGTCTTCGCGGAAGCGGCGGCGGGCTTCTTGCTCGGGGTTGGTGGAGTTGTGCAGGGCGAAGGCGAGGGGCAGGGTTGTTTCGGCCTTGTAGAGGTCGGCGATGTCGTAGACGAAGGCGTGTTGGGTGCCGGCGTGGACGAAGCCGAGGGCTGGGGAGAGGCCGAGGGCGAGCAGGGCTGCGTGGACGATGCCGTAGAGGCAGGTGTTGGCGGCTGAGAGGGCCAGGTTGACGGGGTCTTGGGTGTCCCATTGGTCGGGGCGGTAGTTGCGGCGGAAGCGGCCGATGCCGTGTTGCTGGGCGAGGATCTTGTAGAAGGCCTTCATGCGCTGGCCTTCCATGCCGCGCAGCTGGTCGAGGTTCACGGTGGCCGGCAGGTCTGCGTCCTGGAACCGCTTGGTGTACATGCGGACGGCGACGTGAAGGCGGCGCTCGGGGTCGCTCCAGCAGGTGACCTGCTGTTCGAGCCAGTGGGTGGTGAGGGAGTCGGGGAGGATTCCTGCGTAGGCGCGGACGCCGCCCGATCCGGTGCAGATGACGCTGGTTCCGTGGCGGGCGAGGGTGGCGAGGGCCGGGGTGGTGATGGAGACGCCGGGGCCCAGGAGCAGGCAGGACAGGGCGGCGGTGGGGAGGTAGACGAGGTCGGTGCGGTGGGCGTCGACCTGGATCTGCGCGCAGACTCCGGTGTCGTCTTGGACGACGCGGACCATGTCGAGGTAGAGGAAGCTGAGGGAGTCCGCGACGCGGGGCAGCATGGCCAGGGTGGGGGCGGCCAGTCGCCTGCGCGCCTCGCCGCCCCGTCGTGGTGCGCTCACGCGGTTGCCGCGGGGGCGAGGCTGAGGAGACCGGCGCCGTAGGGCTTGCCGCGGCCGATGCCGCCGGTGATGGCGTCGCGCAGGGCGTGGGGGTCGGTGACGGTGGCGGTGCCGTCGTAGCGTGTGAGGCTGTGCCGCATGGCGGAGGCGCCGGGTCCGCGGGGGCGGGCTGGTTCGGTGGCGGTGGGGGTGAGGATGTGGAGGTCGAGGCCGGCTTGGGCGGCTCGGCGCAGCCACCATTGGTCGGCGTCGGGGCCGGTGAGTGGCAGGACGCGTCCCCTTTTGCCCTTCTCTTGGAGGGGGAGGCGCTCGCGTTTGGTGGGGCTGAGGACGATGCGGTAGCGGACTGCGAGTCCTTTGCGCAGGGCGGTGAACATGGGGCCGAGGCTTTTGGTCTCGCAGGTGCCGTAGCCGTGGGGTAGGCGGGTGGGGTCGAGGTGGGTGGCTTGGACGAGGAGGGTGGTGGTGGTGTCGGTTTCGTCCAGGCGGTAGAGGAGGCCGGCTTGGCGGCGGGGTGCGTCGCCGAGGTCGTCGGGGGCCAGGCGCATGACGGTGCGGTGCATCTGGGTGGGGTCGCGCAGGTCGCGGTGGACGTCGCGGCTGTGGGGGTTGAGGTGGATGCGGGCGAGCTGGGGGTGGTCGTTCATGCGTTTTCCTGGCCGTGGGCGTAGTCGATCAGGCGCTGGATGAGGGTGTGCGGGGGGCCTGCGAGGTGGTGGGGCAGGGGTTCGACGGTGCGGTGCAGGAGGCGGCCGGTGTGGGCGCGGTGGTGGGGGTGGAAGCTCACCGGCACGTCGTTGACCTCGATGACGTCGATGCCGGTGGCCGGCTCGGGTGCGCCGGTTGCGCTGTGCGGGGTGTTGTGGGGGGGCGGGGGG
>NZ_PVLV01000146.1 GCF_002982015.1 Streptomyces solincola | reverse complement strand
ACTCGCCGTCCCCGTGGCTCGGGGCGCGGCGGTGAGCCGGTGGTCCCAGGGGCCGAGGAGCAGGCGGGCCGGGCCGCCCCAGCCCTGCCAGAGGGCCACGGTGTCGTCGGCGAAGGGGTCCTTGGTGCCGCCCACCGCGAGGAGGGGCACGGCGGCGGCCGACCCGCGCAGGGCGAGCCGGCCGCGCCGGCAGTCGGCCCAGACGCCGCGCCAGGACGGCAGCCGGCGGCCCAGCCTGTCGTCCAGCGCGGTGACCGGCAGGTGCTCCAGCAGGTGGGGGTCGCGGGCCAGCGCCCGGTCCAGGGCGTCCGGGTCGGAGTCGGGGCGGTCGCCGTGCGCGGCCCACCAGCCGGCCCGGGCCCGCAGGCGTTCCGGGCCGCCGGGCTCGCGGGCCGTCTCGGCGAGGCCGAGCGCGGGCACCGCGGCGATGACGGCGTCCGGCCGTCCGGCGCCCTCGACCTCGGCCACCGCCGCCACCAGCGCGCAGTACGCGGCGTATGAGGCGCCGGACGCGACCACCCGCCCGTCGCTCCAGCGCTGCCGCCGGATCCAGGCCACCGTGGCCGTGCCGTCGTCGGCCTCGTGGTCGCCGTACGGGCGCCACTCCCCCGTCGAGCCGTGCCGGCCGCGGACGTCCTGGGCGACGGCGGCGAAGCCGCGCGCGGCCCAGCCGCGCAGTTCGGCGCGGTGGGCGGTGCGGCCGTAGGAGGTGCGGATCAGCACGGCGGGGTGCGGGCCGGAGCCCTGGGGCAGGCAGACGTCGGTGGCCAGCAGGGCCCCGCCCCCGCCGGCGAGGTGCTCGGTGCGGGCGGTCACGGCCGGCTCGCGGGCCGCAGCGGGGCGACGTCCGGGACGGGCAGGACGGGGTGGTCGGTGACGCGCAGGTCGCGCAGGTCGACGCGGCGCAGGGTGCGGCGGGCCGGCGGCGGGGAGGCTGTCGCGGTCCGCTCCCCCGGCCCCGCCGCCCAGGCGGCCAGCGCGGCGGTGAGCAGCGCGGCGACGAGCGCGGCGGAGGCCGCGGTGGGACGGGGCCCGTTGTCCGGGGTGCGGTGGCCGTCCCAGTAGGCGGCCAGCTCCCGGTGGGCGGCGGTCGCGGCCAGCCGGCGGCGGCGTACGCAGGCGGAGGTGACGTCTCCGGGCCGGTCGGCGAGGGGTTCGATCCAGAGCTGGGCGCCCTCGCGGTGGCAGCGCAGCCAGCCGATCCCTCGGCCGGGCAGCCGGTCGGCGGCGTCCCACCGGCCGGGCGGGACCGGCGCGTCGAGGCACCAGACCACGGCGGTGGGCGTCTTCGGCAGGCGACCGTCGGCGAGGGCCGCCACCTCCTCGGGGGTGGCGGAGCGGACGTCGGCGCCCTCGGCGGCGGCGAAGTGGCGCAGCGGACCGGTGAGCACGGCGTCACCGAGGACCAGGACGGTGTGCCCGTCGAGCGGGCGGCGCGGGACGGGGTCGGCGGTGGCGTGTCCGGCCTCCTCGAACGCCGCAGCGAGGCGGGCCAGTTCGGCGTCGCCATCGGAGCCGCGGTCAGAACCGCCATCGGACCTGCCGTCGGACCCGCCGTCCGACGCGGCATCGGACCCGCTGTCCGACCTGCCGTCCGACCCGGCATCGGACCCGCCGTCCGACCCGCCCTCGGGCTCGCCTCCGGACCGACCGCCCGACTCGCCGTCGGAGGCGCCGGCGGTCAGGGCCCGGGTGAGGGCTTCGGGGTCGGCGGTCCCGGTGGCCACGCGCAGGAACTCCCCGTCGGCGGTACGCAGCACCAGTCGGCCGTCGGGTCCGGTGACGAGCCCGGCGCCGGGGCCGAGTCTGGGGGTGCGGATCACGGTGAACCTCCGGAAGGAGCAGGGGGGATGGGGTCGGGGAACGGAGCGGGCCCGTCCGGCGTCGGCCGGACGGGCCCGCCGCGCCCAGGGGCGCGCACCCGCTGCGGTACGGGCAGCCGGTGTCCTCACACCGGCCGGGCCTTACTTGGCGTCGATGGCGTCCGCCTCGACGGCGTCGGCCGCGTCGGCGAAGGGGTTCTCGACGAGGGCGTTGGAGTGGGTGGCGGACAGGTGGGCGAGCTGGCCCTGCTCGGCGATCGGGGTGAAGACCTTCTGGTTGTCCATGAGTTGGCGTCTCCGTTCGATGGGAATCACTGAATGGGCCGCGTTCCGGCTGGTCGCCGGTCCGCGTGACACCGACTCTAATGAATATGATTTTCATTTCGCAAGGGCTCCGGAGAACCCACGGGGTGATCCGGGTAACACACCGGCCAGCCGCCGACCTCGTCGCGGCCCACCCGGCCCCGCACGCCGAGTACTTCGGCGAGCAGCGCGGGGGTGACCACCCGGTGCGGCGGCCCGTCGGCGGCGATCCGGCCGTCGCGCAGGGCGACGATCCGGTCCGCGAACCGGGCCGCGTGGTTGAGGTCGTGCAGCACCATCACCACCGTGAGGTCGCGCTCGGCCCGCAGCCGCACCACGGTCTGCAAGACCTCCAGTTGGTGCCGCAGGTCCAGGTAGGTGGTCGGCTCGTCCAGGAACAGCACCCGAGTGTCCTGCGCCAACGCCATGGCCAGGCGCACCCGTTGGCGCTCGCCGCCGGACAGTGCGTCCACCGGGCGGTCGGCCCAGGCGGTGGTCCCGGTGTCCGCCATGGCCCGTACGGCGGGCTCGTCGTCGCCGCCGCCGAGCATGCCCAGCGGACCGCGCGCCGCGTACCGCCCCTGGCGCACCAACTGCCGTACGGTCAGGCCCGGCACCGCCGGCGCGGACTGGTGCAGCAGGGCGACCCGGCGGGCGGCGGCCCGGCGGGACAGCCTGCTGACGTCGTCGCCCGCCAGCAGCACCCGGCCCGCGCTCGGTGCGGCCAGCCCGGCGGCCAGCCTGAGGAAGGTGCTCTTGCCGCAGCCGTTCAGCCCGATCAGGGCGACCAGTTCACCCGCCCGCACGTCCAGGTCGACTCCGCGCAGCACCTCCCGCCCCGAGTAGCCGAAGCGGAGTCCCTCCGCGCGGACGACCGGCGCCCCCGGCGCCCCGTCAGCAGTCATGTCTTCCCGTCCCTCCGGTGGATGGTCATCGCTCCTCCGTCCGCCGCCGGGCCACCACGAGCAGCAGCGCCGCGCCGACGCAGGTGGTCAGCGCACCGGCCGGCAGCGTCAGCCGGTCCGCGCCGAGCGCGTCGGCCAGCACCCGCGACAGCGCCTGGGCTGCCGCGTCCGCGCCGCCCACCACCAGCGCGCCCAGCAGCGCGGCCCCGGGCAGCGCGGTCCGCAGGTCGGCCCCGAAGACGGCGAGCGCCAGGTGCGGCACCAGCAGTCCGACGAAGCCCAGCGCGCCCACCGCGGCGACGGCTCCGGCGGTCAGCGCCACCGCGCACACCAGCGCGGCCGCCCGGCCGCGTACGGTGTGCAGCCCGGCCGCGGCGGCCTGTTCGTCGCCGCAGCGCAGCAGGGTCAGCGGGGCGGCGAGCAGCAGCGCCGCCGCCGTCCAGCCCAGCGCCCAGGGCCACAGCAGGCTCCAGTGGGCCCAGACCCGGCCCTCGGTGGAGCCGACCAGCCACTGCACGACGCTGCCCAGTTGCCCGGGTGCGACCAGCAGCACCATGGCGGTCAGGCCGGCCAGCACCGCCGAGACCAGCACCCCGTACACGGCGGTCTGCTCGGGGTCGCCCTGGCGGCGGCCGGCCAGCAGCCAGAGCAGCCCTGCCCCGGCGAAGCCGCCGAGGCATGCCGCGGCGACCACGGCCGCGGGCGACTCCCAGCCGGCCAGGCCCAGTCCGGTGGCGGTCACCGCGCCGAGCACCGCGCCCGGGGTGACGCCGGTGACCTCCGGCCCGGCCAGCGGGTTGCGCAGCGCGGACTGGAGCACCAGCCCGGCCAGGCCCAGGCTCGCCCCGGCCGCCAGGGCGACCAGCGTCCGGGGGGCCCGCAACCGGAGCACGATGTGCCGGGCCGTGGGGTCGCCGCCGCCGCGCAGGACGTCGAGGACGTCGGCGAGTTCGACGGCCGGTCCCGCGACCAGTCCGGCGCACCCGGCGAGCACGACCAGCACCGCGACGGCGGCGAGCCGGGCCGGCCCGCCCCCTGCCCGTGCGCGGAGGGTGGCGACGTTCATCGCTCCCCCTTGCGCAGGGAGGCCGGTTCGGGCTCGCGGTCCACCGGGGCGACGCGCGCGACCGGCACGTCGGCGCCGCGCGGTCGCCGCCGGCCGACTCCGAGGAGGATCACGCCGGCGGGTACGCCGACGAGCGCGGTCCACGCGCCCACCGGGACCTCGGTGGGCGCGAGGAGCAGCCGGGCGGGCTGGTCGGCCAGCAGCACCACGACCGCGCCGCACGCCGCGGACCAGGCGACCCAGGTGGCGGCGCCGCCGTCCGGCCGCAGCCGGCGGGCCAGGTGCGGGGCGAGGAAGCCGACCCAGGCGACCGGCCCGCAGACCGCCACCACGGGCGCGATCAGCAGGATCGCGATGGCCAGCGCGGCGACCCGGGCGCGCACCGCCCGCACCCCCAGCGCGCGGGCGTCGTCGTCCCCGAGCCGCAGCACGCCGAGGACCGGGGCGCACAGCACCAGCGCCGGGACGGCGACGACCAGCCACGGCCCGAGGCCGGTGACGTCGGGCCAGGTGCGGGCGGACAGACTGCCCAGCAGGTAGCGGTAGATGAGCTGGAGGTCGAGCTGGTCGGCCATGACCATCAGCACCAGCAGCCCGGCCTGGAGCGCCGCGGCGACGGCCGCGCCGGTCAGCAGCACCGCCGACGGGCTGCGGCCGAGGCCGGCGGCGAGCAGGGTGAGCGCACCGCCGAACGCGGCCCCGCCGACGGCCAGGAACGGCTGCACGGCCGCCGGGACGGTGAGCGAGAGGACCAGCGGGGCGGCGACCCCGAGCGCGGCGCCGGAGGAGACGCCCAGCATCTCCGGGACGGCGAGCGCGTTGCGCAGCGCCTCCTGGAGCACCAGGCCGGCCGCTCCCAGGCAGGCGCCCGCGACGAGCGCCAGCACCAGCCGGGGCAGGCGCAGTTCGCCGACCACGACCCCTTCCATCCCGTCGCCGCCGAGGGCGTGGAGCAGGCCCGTGGGCGGTACGGCGGGGGTGCCCAGGCAGAGCGCGGACAGGGCGCCCGCCAGCCCGGGGAGCGCAAGGCAGAGGACTGCTGCCGGCCGGCCGGTCACCGCAGTGCGGCCGTCGCCTCGTCGAGGACCAGGCCGAGGGAGCGGGTGCCGCGGCCCTTGGCCCACGCCTCGGAGTCGACCTCGATGACCTTGCCGCTGCGCACGGCCGGGATCCTGGACCAGAGCGGGTTCTCGGCGAGCTTGTCGGAGAGCTTCCCGTCGGAGCCGCCGAAGGACAGCGTCTCCACGAAGAGCACGTCGACGTCCCGGGCGAGGATCTCCTCCAGGCTGTAGGAACCGTCGACGCCGCGGCTCTTCCACGGGTAGTGCGCGATCTTCGGGAACATCCCGGCCGCCACGTCGGTCTCCGGGGTGGCGACGCCGAAGTTCTCGTCGCTGCCGAAGACGATCAGCGCGGTCTTGTCGCTCCTGGCCTCCTCGGCGCGGGCCAGCTTGGTGCGGAAGGCCCTCTCGGCCCGCTCGCCCTGCGCGGTGCGGCCGGTGAGCGCGGCGAGGCCGCGCAGGTAGCCGACGCTGTCCTGCCAGCGGGCGGGCTGCACCGGCCAGAACGTGGTCGCGCCCTTGAGCGCGGGGGCGAGCTTGCCGTGGGTGTCCTCCAGGCCGATCACCAGGTCCGGCTTGTGGGAGAGGATCGCCTCGGTCTCGGGGCTGAGGAAGCCGCCGGGGACGGTGGGGATGCCGGCCGCCTTCTCCTTCCCCAGGAAGCGCGGGTGCTTCAGCAGCGCGGAGTTGGTGGCGGCGGGGGTGAGCCCGAGTTCGGCGAGCATGTCGTCGCAGAGGGCCACCAGGCAGACGATCCGCCGCGGGGTGCCGGGCGGCGACACCGTGACGCCCCGGGCGTCGGTGATCTTCGCGGCGGCCTCGATGGGGCGCACGTCGACGCTGGTACGCGGACCGGCGGCGGCAGGTGCGTCGTCGCCGTCGCGGTCGCCGGCCTGGCCGGTGCAGCCGGCCAGCAGGCTGCCCAGGACGGCGAGCGCGGCCCACCGGCGGGCCTTCAAGAGGGTGCGGGGCATGGGGGTTTCCTCGGTTCCGTGGTGATCGCCGGGGCGTGCGGGACGTCTCGGCGGGGTCCCAGGCGCTCCCCCCTCGACGAGACCTCGGCATGATAATCATTCTCATTAAGCCGTCGCCACACCACCCCCGGCGAAGGCCCCCGAGCACCGCCACGCCCCCGGAGAGCGCCCATGACCCTTCCCCCGCGACTACTGGCAGCCGACCAGGTGGCCGGCCGCGTCAGCGTGTTGGACCTGCCCGACGGGCGGGAACGCGCCGTGCTGACCGGCCGCCACCTGGCCGAGCACGCCGGGTTCCTCGCCCTGCCCGGCGACCGGGCGGCCTTCGTCGACGACCGCGCCGGCGAGCTGCTGGTGCTCAGCCCGTACGCCGCCGAGCGGGGCGGCGGCCTGGTCGAGACCGCCGTGCCGGTGGCCGTGCCGGCCGAGCACCTCGCCGCGGACCCGGCCGGCCGCCGGCTCGCGGTCACCACCGGCCTGGGCCGCAACTGGTCCACCTGGAGCGACCTGTTGACCGTGGTCGACCTCGACGGACCTCGGGGCCCCGACGCCGTGCGGGTGCGCACCCGGACCGGCGAGCCGGGGGTGACCCTCCTCGGCGGCCCGGACCCGCTCGTCGTGCTGCGCCACCGGGAGCCGGGCGAGCTGGCCGCCTACCGGCACGGCCGCCTGCTGGCGACCCCCGCCGCCTGCCCACCGGTCGAGCCGGACCACCGCCTCCCGCTGCCCGACGACGACGGACACGGCGACGCCCACGACCCGGCGACGGGGCGGCTGTTCGCCGCGGCCGGCTCCGGGGTGCACCGGGCCCGCCGGGACGGCGACCGACTGGTCGCCGAGCCGCCGCTGCCCTGGGCGGCCGGGGGCCGGTCCGGCGGCCGCGGCTACTACCTGCGCCTGGACCCGGTGCGGCGCATGCTGTGGTCCTGCGTGCGGGGCGGCCCGGCCGACCCGGAGTCCTGGCCGGAGTGGACCAACGACGCCTGGTGGCACCGACTGGACACCGGCGCCACCGGCCGACTCGACCTCGGCCCCGGCCTGGTGTTCCGGCTGGCGGTGGCCGCCCGGCACACCGCCTTCGCCCGCGTGCACCCCGACGGCGACGAGCTGGTCCTGCTGGCCGCGCCGACCGCCCCCGGCGAGGACCCCCGGATCACCGCACGACTGCCGCTGCCCGCCATGTCCGGCGCTCCGCGCCGGGGCTCCACCCCCTGGGACGGGGTCCAGCGCCGGGCGATCGCGGCCTCCCCGGGCGGCTCGCTGGTCGCGGTCACCCGGGGCGGGCACGGCGAGATCCACCTCTTCGACGCCGACCGGGCGGAGCAGGTCACCACGTTGCGGACGCCCACCCCGCTCGACGAGGGCGGTCACCTCGCGCTGCTGACCCCCGGAGACGGGGCGACGGCCGATCCCGTCGGCCGCTAGCGGCCCTCCCGACACTTGCTCATGAATACCGTTTCCATATAGCGTCCGACGCCGAACCCCGACGAGGAGAGCTCCATGGCAGTCCCCAAGCGCAAGATGTCCCGCAGCAACACCCGCCATCGCCGCGCCCAGTGGAAGGCGACCACCCCGCAGCTCGTCCCGGTGACGGTCGACGGCGTCGTCCACCAGGTGCCGCAGCGCCTGGTGAAGGCGTACGAGCGCGGCCTCGCCCACCCCGAGGGCCGCTGAACCGCGGGCCCCCCGACTCCGGGCCGGACGGCGGTCGCAGCCACGGCGCCGTTCGGCCCGGCCCCACCCGGCCCGCCGCCTTCGCGGACACGGCGGCGGTCTAGGATGCCGACCGGTCGCCGCGGGGCGCCGCTCGCTCGACCCCGGAGGCACAGGTGGACGGACCAGACGCAGTCGTCGACGGGCGGCGTCCGGCCGCCGACGGCCTCCCGAACTCCGGCGACCTCCCGAACTCCGGCGACCTCCCCGACATCGACGGCCTCCCCGACTCCGGTGACGTCGCCACCGCCGGCGGCCTCTCGAACCCCGGCGATGTCCCGAACTCCGGCGATCTCCCGAACTCCGGCGACGCCCCCGACGCCGACGGCCTCCCCGACTCCGACGGTCTTCCGGACCCCGGCGGCAGCACACCGCCGCGCGTCCGCCCGCTCTCGGGCCGCGCGGCCGTCCTGGTCGCCGGCGCGGTCACCCTGCCGCTCGCGGCCCTGTGGGCGCTCGGCGGGCTGTCCGGCCGCGCCTTCACGACCTGGCAGACCGTCTGCGTGGCCGTCGCCGTGCAGGCGCTGCCCTTCCTCGTCCTGGGCACCCTTGTCTCCAGCGCGATCAGCGCCTTCGTCCCGCCGTCCGTCTTCAGCCGGGCCCTGCCCCGCCGGCCCGCGCTGGCGGTGCCGGTGGCGAGCGCGGCCGGGGTCGTCCTGCCGGGGTGCGAGTGCGCCTCGGTGCCGGTGGCGAAGAGCCTCATCGGACGCGGGGTGCCGCCCGCCGCGGCGTTCGCCTTCCTGCTGTCCGCCCCGGCCGTCAACCCGGTCGTGCTGATGTCGACGGCCGTCGCCTTCCCCGGCGACCCGGCGATGGTCGCGGCCCGGCTGGTCGCCTCGCTGGCCGTCTCCACGGGGATGGGGTGGCTCTGGCTGAGGCTGGGCCGGACCGAGTGGCTGCGGCCGCCGGCCCGACGCCCCGAACTGCCGGCGGGCGGCGGCCGGTGGGCCCGGTTCGCCGCCGGCTTCCAGCACGACTTCCTGCACGCGGGAGGGTTCCTGGTGGTGGGGGCGATGGCGGCCGCCACGTTCAACGTGCTGGTGCCCCGCTCGGTGCTCGGCTTCTTCTCCGACTCACCCTGGGCGTCCGTGCTGTTCCTGGCCCTGCTGGCGGTCGTACTGGCGGTGTGTTCCGAGGCCGACGCCTTCATCGCCGCCTCCCTCACCGGCTTCTCCCCCACCGCGAAGCTCGCGTTCATGGTCGTCGGACCGATGGTGGACCTCAAGCTGGTCGCCCTTCAGGCGGGCGCCTTCGGCCGGGCCTTCGCCCTGCGGTTCTCACTCGCCACGGGCGTGGTCGCCGTCGCGGCCTCGGCCCTGACGGGCTGGTGGCTGCTGTGAGGGCCGCGACCCGAGAGGGGGCGAGCGCCACGGTGCGGGACCTGCTGCGGTCCGGCCTGCTGCTGGTGACCGGCACCGCCGTGCTGCGCGTCTCGCTGGTCAGCGACATCTGCCTGCGCTACGTCAAACCCGGCATGCAACCGCTGCTGGTCGCCACCGGGTTCACCCTGGTGGCCGCCGGCCTGCTCGGCGTCCACCGCGCCGAGCAGGCCGCCGCCCACCGGCGCGCGGCCCGCCAGGACCCCCCGCCTGCCCGGGACGGCCACGGCCACGACCACGAGCACACGCCGAGGGTCGCCTGGCTGCTGCTCCTGCCGGCGCTCGCCCTGCTGCTGTTCGCGCCGCCCGCGCTCGGCTCGTACACCGCCTCCCGCGACACGGCCGCACCGGTGGAGGAGTACGAGGAGTTCGCGCCGCTGCCGCGCCAGGGCGCGGTGCCCCTGACGCTGACCGAGTTCACCGCCCGGGTGCGGCAGGACGAGGAACGGAGCCTGGCCGGCCGTACGGTGGTGATGCAGGGATTCGTCACCCCGCGCGCCGACGGGACCTGGGACCTCTCCCGCCTGCTGATCGCCTGCTGCGCCGCCGACGCGCGGACGCTCACCGTCACCGTGCACGGCGCCGCCGCGCCGCCCGCCGACACCTGGGTGCGGGTCACCGGCGCCTGGCACCCGGGCGGCACGCTCGGCACCGCGGGCGCGGCGGTCGCCCTGGACGTCACGGAGGTCGTGCCGACCCCCGAACCGCCGCTGCCCTACCTCGACCGCGCGCCCGAGCCGGATCCGGCGGAGGACGCCGGCGCCTGACCCCGGCCGAGGACGCGGCCACGGGGGGCGGCGATGTCGGCCGCCCCCCGGTCCTCATCCGGGCCTCACCAGGAGGACTTGGTCACTCCCGGCAGGAAGCCGGCATGGGCCTGCTGGCGTACGCGCACCCGGGACAGGCCGAACTTCCGCAGGTGCCCACGGGGGCGGCCGTCCACGCTGTCGCGGTTGCGCACCCGGGTGGCGCTGGCGTCGCGCGGCTGGCGCCGCAGTTCGGCGACCGCCGCGGCCCGCTCCGCCTCCGGCGTGTCCGGGCGGCGGATCACCGCCTTCAGCTGTGCGCGCCGGGCGGCGTAGCGCTCGACGACGGCCTTGCGCCGCTCGTTCCGGGCGATCTTGCTCTTCTTCGCCATCAGACCTTCCCTCCGCGCGCCCGGATGCGGGCGACCGCGGCCTCGACGCCGATGACGTCCACGGTCTTGATCGCCCGTGCGCTGAGCGTCAGCCGCACGGTGCGGCCCTCGCCGGCCAGCCAGTAGCGCTTGTGCTGGATGTTGGGGTCGAACCGGCGCGGGGTGCGGCGGTGCGAATGGGAGATGTTGTTGCCGAAGCCCGGCTTGGCGCCGGTCAGTTGGCACTGGGCGGACACGGGTGTTACCTGCCTCTCGTCGACCTGGCCCCACTACTGAACATGGAAACCATTGCCATATAGTAGCGGCATGGCACGCAACGAACTGCGCCCGGTCGTCAAGCTCCGCTCCACCGCGGGCACCGGCTACACCTACGTCACCCGCAAGAACCGGCGGAACGACCCGGACCGCCTGGTCCTGCGGAAGTTCGACCCGGTCGCCCGGCGTCACGTCGACTTCCGCGAAGAGCGCTGACCCCGTCCCCCACCCGCCGCCGCACCACCCCCGATCGCGAGGACCCTGCCATGAAGCCCGGCATCCATCCCCCGTACCGCCCCGTCGTCTTCCGCGACCGGGCGGGCGCGTTCGCCTTTCTGACCCGCTCCACGATCAGCAGCGACAAGACCGTCGAGTGGGAGGACGGCGGCACCTATCCCGTGGTCGACGTGGAGATCTCCTCCGCGAGCCACCCCTTCTACACCGGCACCGCACGCGTGCTGGACACCGCGGGCCGCGTCGAGCGCTTCGAGCGCCGCTACGGCCGCGCCCGCTGACCCGTCTCCCCCGACCCGCCCCCCGAGGAGCCCCCCGTGCCCCGACGCCACGACCCCCGCAAGCCCGCCAAGGCGCGCCCCAACCCGTTGGACGCGGCCGGCATCACGTACATCGACTACAAGGACACCGACCTGCTGCGGAGGTTCATCTCCGACCGCGGCAAGATCCGCAGCCGCCGGGTGACCCGCATCAGCGCCCAGCAGCAGCGCCAGATGGCCGCCGCCGTCAAGAACGCCCGCGAGATGGCCCTGCTGCCCTACGGCTCCGGCCCGGGCGGCCGGTAGAAAACCGGTGGAGGCGCCGACCCGGAAGGCTTACCTTGTCCGGGTCCAGAAGATCCACGTGTTCGGAAGAGGTGCGTCAGATGACGGTCGAGGCCATGGCTGCCGGCTCCGGTCGGCTGTCCCCCGCAGACACCACGACCTCATCGCACCGAAGGAATTCCTCTCGTGGATCTTCCCCGCATCTTCGCCCTTCGCGAAAGCAGCCACCGCGTCCACAATCCGTTCGCCCCTGACAAGCTCGCCGTCCTCGGCCGGGCGCTGCGCCTGGCTCCCGGGACGCGCGTGCTCGACCTGGCCAGCGGGTCG
The DNA here is from genome assembly GCF_002982015.1 of Streptomyces solincola. Classification (GTDB taxonomy): domain Bacteria; phylum Actinomycetota; class Actinomycetes; order Streptomycetales; family Streptomycetaceae; genus Streptomyces; species Streptomyces solincola. The sequence goes on along the minus strand of NZ_PVLV01000146.1, from coordinate 23,235 downwards.
GGCGAGATGCTGTGCACCTGGGCCCGTGACCACGGCGTCACCGGGACCGGGGTGGACATCAGCACGGTGTTCACCGAGAAGGCCCGCGCCCGGGCCGCCGAACTCGGCGTCGCCGACCGGGTCGCGTTCGTGCACGGCGACGCCTCCGGCCACGTCTCGGACGAGCCGGTGGATCTCGCCGCGTGCGTCGGGGCGACCTGGATCGGCGGCGGGGTCGCCGGCACCGTCGAGCTGCTGGCGAGGAGCCTGCGCCCCGGCGGCCTGATGCTGATCGGCGAGCCGTACTGGCGCCGGGAGGCGCCGGACCGGCGGACCGCCGAGGCGGTCGGCGGCGGAGGCGAGTTCCACGTCCTGCCGGAGCTGATCGAGCGGTTCGGTGCACTGGATTACGACGTCGTGGAGATGGTGCTGGCCTCCGAGGACGACTGGGACCGCTACCAGGCGGCGCAGTGGCTCAACCTCCGCCGCTGGCTGGACGCCCATCCCGACGACGAGCTGGCCGGCGAGGTGCGGGCCGAGCTGACCACCGGTCCCGCCCGCTACGCGCGCTACCGGCGGGAGCACCTCGGCTGGGGCGTCTTCGCCCTGATGGCCCGCTGACGGGCCGTCCGCCGACGGACTGTTCCGCCGACGGACTGTTCCGCTGGCGGACCGGCCGCCGACGGAGCGTTCCGCCGAGTGACCGAAAGGGGCGGGGCCCCNNCCCGCCCCTTCGCCGATGCGGTCCGCCGGTCAGGCCGCCGTGCCGGACGAGCGGTGCGCTCCCCGGCCGGGGTCCGCCTCGGCGGCCGGCGGGGACAGCGGTACGGGCTCGGTGGCCGCCCCGGCGCGCTCCTCCTCGAAGGCCCGCATGAGGTCGGCGGCGACGCTCACCGCGATCACGGCGGGCTCCTTGCCGGTGATCCCCGGCGTACCGATCGGGATCTTGATCCGGTTGATCGCGGCCTCGTCGTGGCCGCCCTCGGTGGTCAGCCGGTGCCGGAAGCGCGCCCACTTGGCGGACGAGCCGATCAGGCCGATCGAGCCCAGGCCGGGCGTGCGCAGGGCCTGGTCGACCAGTGCGGCGTCCTCGGCGTGGTCGTGCGTCATGATCAGGACGTGCGTGCCGGGAGCGAGCTCCGCGAGCACCTCCTCGGGCAGCAGCGGCTGGTGGTGCACGCTGATCTCCGCCACCGCGTCCGCGAGCACGTCGAGCCGTTCGTCGGCGAGCATCTCGGCGCGGCTGTCGACCAGGTGCAGGTCGATGTTGTGGCGGGCCAGGATGCGGGCCAGCTCGAACCCGACGTGGCCGACGCCGAACACCGCCACCGCGGGAACCACCGGGAGCGGTTCCAGCAGGACGGTGACGGCGCCGCCGCAGCACTGCACCCCGTGCCGGTTGGTGACCTTGTCGTTCAGGGCGAAGTCCATCAGTTCCGGCTCCGGGTCGGGCCGGTCGATCAGCTCGCGCGCCCGGTCGATGGCGACGGCCTCGATGTTGCCGCCGCCGATGGAGCCCCAGGTGCCGGACGCGCCCACCACGAGCTTGGCCCCGGCCTTGCGGGGTGCGTGGCCGCGCACGGTCGCGACGGTCACCAGCACGCCGGTCTCCCGGCGTGCTCGCAACCGCCCGACCGCGGCCACCCAGGTCATGTCAGGCATGGCTCAGGGCGATGGGACGTGCCGGGATCTCGCCGCCGTCGAGCGGGAGGTCCTCACGCCGCACCTCGCCGCTGCGGGCCGCCTGGACCGCCCAGAACACCGCCTCCGGCGTCGCCGGCGAGGCCAGGTCCACGCTGACGCCGGCCGGCCCGAACGCGGCGGCGGCCTGCCGCAGCGCCTCGCGGACCGAGAAGGCCAGCATCAGCGGGGGCTCGCCGACCGCCTTGGAGCCGAACACGGCGCCCTCTTCGGTGGCGTTCTCCATCAGCGCGACGTTGAACTCCTCGGGCATCTCCGAGAAGCTCGGCAGCTTGTAGGTGCTGGCCGCCTGGGTCTGGAGCCGGCCGCGGTGGGGGCCGTCGCTGGTGTCCCAGCGCAGGTCCTCCAGCGTCAGCCAGCCCGCGCCCTGCACGAAGCCGCCCTCGACCTGGCCGATGTCGATCATCGGGGACAGGCTGTCGCCGACGTCGTGCACGATGTCGACCCGGCGGATGCGGTACGCGCCGGTGAAGCCGTCCACCTCGACCTCGGTCGCGGCCGCGCCGTAGGAGAAGTACTTGAACGGCGTGCCCTGGAACTTCTTGATGTCCCAGTGCAGTCCCTCGGTCCGGTAGAAACCGGCCGCCGAGAGCTGCACCCGCTGGATGTACGCGGTGCGGATCAGGTCGTCCCAGGCCACGGCCTTGTCGCTGCCGAGAGCCCGTGCGAAGCCCTCGACGATGCGCACGTCCGCGGCGCCGGCGCCCAACTGGGTGGCGGCCACCTGGAGCAGGCGCCCGCGGAGCTGCTCGCAGGCGTTCTTGACCGCGGCGCCGTTGAGGTCCGCGCCGGAGGAGGCCGCGGTGGCGGAGGTGTTGGGCACCTTGTCGGTCCGCGTCGGGGCGAGCCGCACCCGGTGCAGCGGGATGCCCAGGGTGGTCGCGGCGACCTGGAGCATCTTGGTGTGCAGGCCCTGGCCCATCTCGGTGCCGCCGTGGTTGATCAGGACGGAGCCGTCCTTGTAGATCAGCACCAGCGCGCCGCCCTGGTTGAAGGCGGTGAGGTTGAACGAGATGCCGAACTTGACGCCGGTGACGGCCAGCGCCCGCTTGGTGTGCGGGTGCGCGGCGTTGAAGGCCGCGATCTCGCGCTTGCGGTCGGTGAGGCCGCCGTTGGCGCGGACCTGCTCCCACACGGCGGAGATCCGCTCGGGGTGGGTGACGAGCTGGCCGTAGGGCGTGGTCTGGTCCTGCTGGTAGAAGTTGCGCTCGCGCAGCTCCATCGGGTCGATGCCGAGCAGCGGCGCGACCCGCCCGAGGATGTCCTCGATGACGATCATGCCCTGCGGGCCGCCGAAGCCGCGGAAGGCGGTGTTGGAGACCGAGTTGGTCTTGGCGATGCGGCCTTCGACCCGGGCGTTGGGGATCCAGTACGTGTTGTCGATGTGGCACAGCGCGCGGGCCACCACCGGCTCGGACAGGTCCAGGCTCCAGCCGCCGTCCGCGGTGAGCGTGGCCGCCAGGGCCTGGATGCGGCCCTCGGCGTCGAAGCCGATCTTCCACTCGGCGTGGAAGCCATGGCGCTTGCCGGACATCGTCATGTCCTGGGTGCGGTTGAGCCGCAGCCGCACCGGCCGGCCGGTGAGCTTGGCGCCCAGCGCGGCGATGGCCGCGAAGCCGTGCGGCTGCATCTCCTTGCCGCCGAAGCCGCCGCCCATCCGCAGGCACTGCACGGTGATCTCGTTGCTGCTGCAACCCAGGACGTGCGCGACGATCTCCTGGGTCTCCGAGGGGTGCTGGGTGCTGCTCTGGATGAAGATCTGCTCGTTCTCGTCCACGAGGGCGAGCGCCGCGTGGGTCTCCAGGTAGAAGTGCTCCTGGCCGGAGAACTCGAACTCGCCGGTGAACACGTGCGCGGACTCGGCGAACCCGGCGTCCACGTCGCCCGCCACCATCACGGGGTTGATGCCGTGGAAGCTGGAGCGCGCGATGGCGTCCTTCAGCGTGAGGGTGGAGGGCAGCTCGTCGAGCTCCACCTCCACGGCGGCGGCGCCGAGCCGGGCCGCCTCCAGGGTCTCGCCGAGCACCCAGGCCACCGCGTGGCCGTAGAACATGACCTCGTCGGGGAAGAGCGGCTCGTCGTGCTTCATGCCGGCGTCGTTGACGCCGGGCACGTCGGCGACGGTCAGCACGCGGACCACGCCGGGCACCGCCAGCGCGGGCTCGGTGCGCAGCGCGGTGACGCGGCCGTGGGCCTTCATGACCTGCACCGGGTAGGCGTGCAGCACGTCCTTGGTGCGGTGCACCAGGTCGTCGGTGTACAGCGCGGCGCCGGTGACGTGCAGGCTCGCGCTCTCGTGGGGCATGGAGACGCCGACTACCGGCTTCTCGGGACGCTCGGACAGATGGCTCATGACGACACCGCCTCGGTGGTCTGGGCGTACAGCTTCAGCAGGCTCTGGCCGAGCATCGCGGACCGGTATCCGGCGCTCGCCCGGTGGTCGTTCATCGGAGTGCCCTGGGCCTGGAGCACCTGGGCCGCGGCCTCGACGGTGTCCGTGGACCACGGCTTGCCCTCCAGGGCGGCCTCGGTGGCCAGGGCGCGGATCGGGGTGGCGGCCACTCCGCCCAGGCCGATCCGGGCCTTGGCGACCACGCCGTCCTCGATCTCCAGCGCGAAGGCGACGGCGACGCTGGAGATGTCGTCGAAGCGGCGCTTGGCGATCTTGTGGAAGGCGGTGACCGGCGCGAGCGGCAGCGGGATCCGCACCGCGCGGATCAGCTCGCCGGGGCGGCGCACGCTCTGGCGGTACCCGGTGAAGTAGTCCGCCAGCGGCACCTCGCGCTCGCCGTCGGCGCCCGCGAGCACCAGCGACGCCTCCAGGGCCAGCAGCACCGGCGGGCTGTCGCCGATGGGCGAGCCGGTGCCCAGGTTGCCGCCGAGGGTGGCGCTGTTGCGGATGAGCCGGGAGGCGAACTGCGGGAACAGCTCGGCCAGCAGCGGCACCCGGCCGTCCAGGCGGCGCTCGATCTCGGTGAGCGTCAGCGCCGCGCCGATCTCGACGTGGTCCGACTCCTCGCGCAGCTCGCGCAGTTCGGGCAGCCGGTCGACGGCGACCACGCACTCCGCGCGGCGGGAGCGGATGTTGACCTCCACGCCCCAGTCGGTGCTGCCGGCGACGACGACCGCCTCGGGCCGCTCGCGCAGCACCTCCAGGACGCCGGACAGGGTGCCCGGCCGCAGGAAGACGCTGTCGTCCTGGGCGTACTCGGTGACGGCCGCGTCCGGCGCGGACTGCTCGCGGCGCTGGGCCAGCGGGTCGCCCTCGGCGGGCGCGCCGACGGCGAAGGCCGCGTCGCGGATGGGGCGGTATCCGGTGCAGCGGCAGAGGTTGCCGCTCAGCGCGTGCAGGTCGAAGCCGTTCGGACCGTGCTCGCTGTCGCCGCCGACCTGGGCTTCGGTCCCCTCGGCCCCGTCGGCGTGGGCGCAGCGGCCGGGCCGGTAGTACTCGGCGGCCATGCTGCACACGAAGCCCGGGGTGCAGTAACCGCACTGGGAGCCGCCGCGGACCGCCATCTCCTCCTGCACCGGGTGCAGCGTGGGCGCCTTGCCGGGCGCGCCGGGGGTGGCCAGGCCCTCGGAGGTGACGATCTCCTGGCCGTCCAGGGCGGCGACCGGCGCGAGGCAGGCGTTGACCGCGACCCAGTCGGTCGGCTTGTCCACCCCGGGACGGGCCACCAGGATCGAGCACGCGCCGCATTCGCCCTCGGCGCAGCCTTCCTTGCTTCCGGTGAGGCCGCGCTCACGCAGGAAGTCGAGGGCCGTGGTGTGGGGAGCGGCCGGGGAGATCGGTGTGACCTTCCCGTTGACCGTGATGTGCGCCGCTACCATGGCAGATCCTCATTCCGGTGCACGCTGGTACAGATTGTGTAAGTCGCCATTTAAGGGCTTTCTATATCGATGGCGCAGGTGGAGAAAATCCCGGGGCGCAGACGTGCACGTATTCACGATAGGACGTGCCGGAGGCCGGGGAAGAGAGAAGAACCGCGGGCGCGGGGGCCGCGGGCGGCCGCGCCGCGGAGGGGTGGGGCGCTAGCTGCCGTGCGCCACGCGACCCGGGACCCAGGCGGTCTGCTGCGCGCGGCGATGCAGGTCGGAGAGGGTGGTCATCCGACTTCGCCTCCTTCGAGCAGCTCAACGGGTCGGTGGGTCGAAGCTAAGTCGCCGCGGGTACTTCGGTCAAGCGGCCGTAAGCACACCCAAATGGGCTCGGGCGAACCCACCATGAACCGATCAGGGCCCGCGAAACCGGTTGGGTGATCACACAGTTGACTCGCCCGAAAGGCACCCCACGGTAAGCGGTCCGCTTCCTGCGGTGAGGGTGCGCGCGGCGGGCCGGCCGACGGGTTGCGCGGCACGTGGGGCGGACGACGATGGACAGAGGGGCCGGCGCATCCGGCCGAGGCGCGACACCGGCGCCGGGCACCACCGCAGCCCGGCCGCGGGCCACGGGCCCGCGACGGCCGTACCGCCGGGCGGCGCGCCGGGCCGGTGCACCTCGCACCCCGGCCCGTACGGCTCGTACGAACCGTCCTTCCACGACCCGTACGCCCCGCCGGCCGGGTCCCGCGCCCGCACTCTCGTCCACCTCGTCCTCCGCCCCGTTCGCAGGGAGCCGACATGACCGACCTCCTCCCGCCGACCGCCCCGTACCTGGAGCCCGCCGCCAGGGAGCTGGCGGAGGCCACCGATCCGCATCCCCGTATCCACGAGGTGCCGCCGGAGAAGGGCCGCGACATCCTGCTCGGCCTGCAAAGCGACGCCGGCGTGCCGCGCCCGGACGTCGACGAGGAGTGGGTCGAGGTGGACGCGGGCCAGTGGGGCTCGGTCCGCACCCGGATCATCCGGCCCAGGGGGGCGGGCGGGCCGCTGCCGGTGGTGTTCTACATCCATGGCGCCGGCTGGGTCTTCGGCGACGAGAAGACCCATGACCGGCTCTTCCGCGAGCTGGCGGTCGGCGCCGGCGCGGCCGGCGTCTTCCCGGTCTACGACCGGGCCCCGGAGGCGCGCTACCCCACTCAGGTCGAGCAGAACTACGCCGTCGGCCAGTGGGTGCTGGAGCACGGAGCGGAGCACGGCCTGGACACCTCACGGGTCGCGGTGACCGGCGAGTCGGTCGGCGGTTGCATGTCCGCCGTCTTCGCGCTGATGAACAAGGAGCGCGGCGGGATCGACCTCAGGGCCCAGGTCCTGCTCTACCCGGTCACCGACGCCGGCTTCGACACCCCGTCCTACCGGCAGTTCGCCGAGGGCTACTACCTCACCCGGGACGGGATGAAGTGGTTCTGGGACGCCTACGCCCCCGAGCCCGCGCAGCGCGCCGAGATCTACGCCTCCCCGCTCCAGGCGCCGCTGGACCAGCTCAGGGGGCTGCCGACCACCCTCGTCATCACCGACGAGGCCGATGTGCTGCGGGACGAGGGCGAGCGGTTCGCCGACCGGCTGCGCGAGGCGGGCGTGGACGTCACCTCCGTGCGGGTGGCCGGCATGGTCCACGACTTCCTGCTGCTGGACAGCCTGCGCGACACCCATGCCGCCGGCGTCGCCCGGAAGCTCGCCGTGGACGCCCTGCGCACCGCCCTGCACGACGACTGAGCCGCTCGCGCCCCGTGCGGCGGGCCTGGTCGAGATCGCCGCGGGCGGCGTACTCCCCCGCCGCCTCGGTGGGCGGACTGATCCGACCGTCTTCGGCGCTCGCTCGCGGCACTCCCCCGGAAATGGGCCCTGCCTCTTATTGCACATATATTGCAGATGCAAGATGGGTGCAGAGGAGGAGGGGTGTCATGGGTGGTGGACCGATCGTCCTGGGGATCGAGTCGTCGTGCGACGAGACCGGCGCGGGGATCGTGCGGGACGGGCAGCTACTCGCGCACGTGGTGGCGTCGAGCATGGACGAGCACGCCCGGTTCGGCGGCGTCGTGCCCGAGATCGCCGCCCGCGCGCACCTCCAGTCGTTCAACCCGGTCGTCCGGCAGGCGCTCGACCAGGCCGGTCTGCGGCTGGGGCAGCTCGACGCGGTGGCCGTCACCACCGGGCCCGGACTCTCCGGCGCCCTTCAGGTCGGCCTCGCCGGGGCCAAGTCCCTCGCCTACGCGGCCGGGGTGCCGCTCTACGGAGTGCACCACCTGGCCGGGCACGTCGCCGCCGACACCCTGGAGCACGGGCCGCTGCCCGCCCCCTGCGTGGTGCTGATCGTCTCCGGCGGCCACACCTCGCTGCTGCTCGTGCGGGACCTGGTGCGCGAGCCGATCGCGCACCTGGGCGACACCCTGGACGACGCCGCCGGCGAGTGCTTCGACAAGGCCGCCCGCATCCTCGGGCTGCCCTATCCCGGCGGGCCCGCCATCGACCGCGCGGCCCGGGACGGCGACCCCCGGGCCGTGGAGTTCCCGCGGCCGCTCACCCGCGCCGGCGACGACCCGTACGCCTTCTCCTTCTCCGGCCTGAAGACCGCCGTGGCCCGCTGGGCCGAGAAGCACCGGCTCCAGGGTGCGGACCTGCCCGTCGCGGACGGGGCCGCGGCGCTCCAGGAGGCCGTCGCCGACGTGCTGAGCCGCAAGGCGCTCGCCGCCTGCGCGGCGTACGGCGTCCGGACGCTGGTCGTGGTGGGCGGCGTCGCGGCGAACTCCCGGGTCCGGGCCCTCACCGAGCGGCGGTGCGCCGCCGCCGGCGTGGAGCTGCGCGTGCCGCCGATGACGCTGTGCACGGACAACGGCGCCATGATCGCGGCCGTCGGCGACCTCCTCGTACGCGCCGGAGCCGAGCCCGCGCCGCTGGACGTGTCGATCGACCCGTCGGCGCCCCTGGAGTACGCCTCCCTGACGCCGCTGCCCGTCGCCGCGGCGCGGGCCGCCTGATGCCCGTGGCCGCCCGGCAGAGGCCCGCGACCCACCCGGACGGGGTGCGGACCGTGTCCGCGGACGCGTTCGGCATCCGGCCCGGGAACGACGGGCCGACGCGGGCCGCGGCGTGTGCGCGCCGTCCGAGACTCCGCCAGCGGCACGGCCGGCCCCGTGCCATCCGTCCCGCGCCCGGGGAAACCGCCGCCTTCCTCGGCGCCCGGCTCCCGGCCCGCACCGCCGCCGCCCGCCCCCTGTGACCCTTCGACCGGAGCAGTGAGACCTTTGCGTACCGCCGACATCCGCCAGCGCTTCCTCGACTACTTCGCCGCCCGCGGCCACAGCGTCGTGCCCAGCGCGCCCCTGCCCACCCCCGACCCGACGCTGCTCTTCGTGAACGCGGGCATGGTGCCGTTCAAGCCCTACTTCGCGGGCGAGGCCGCGCCCCGGTGGGACCGGGCGACGAGCGTGCAGAAGTGCGTGCGCACCCTGGACATCGAGGAGGTGGGCAAGACCACCCGGCACGGCTCGTTCTTCCAGATGAACGGCAACTTCTCCTTCGGCGACTACTTCAAGGAGGAGGCCATCGCCTTCGCCTGGGACCTGTCGGTGAAGCCGCAGACGGAGGGCGGCTACGGGCTCGACCCGGAGCGGATCTGGGTGACCGTCCACCACTCCGACACCGAGTCCCGCGGCATCTGGCGCGAGGTCGCCGGTCTGCCGGACGCCCGGATCGTGGCCCGCGGCGACGAGGACAACTTCTGGTCCATGGGCGTCCCCGGCCCGTGCGGGCCCTGTTCGGAGCTGTACTACGACCGGGGCCCGGCCCTGGGCCGCGAGGGCGGGCCGGCCGTCGACGAGGACCGGTACATGGAGTTCTGGAACCTGGTCTTCATGCAGTACGAGCGGGGCGAGGGCCCCGGCAAGTCCGGCTACCCGATCCTGGGCGAGCTGCCCCGCCGGAACATCGACACCGGCATGGGCCTGGAGCGGATGGCCACCCTCCTCCAGGGCAAGGACAACCTGTACGAGACCGACGAGATCCGCCCCGTCCTGGACCGGGCCGCCGAACTGGCGGGCGTCCGCTACGGCGCCGACGCGGGGGCCGACGTGCGGCTGCGGGTGGTCGCCGACCACGTCCGCACCGCGCTGATGCTGCTGGCCGACGGCACCGCGCCCGGCAACGAGGGCCGCGGCTACGTCCTGCGCCGCATCCTGCGCCGCTCCGTCCGCTCGATGCGCCAGCTCGGCTTCCACGACCCGGCGCTGCCCGAGCTGCTGCCCGTCGCCCGGGACCGCATGGCCCCCGGCTACCCGGACGTGGTGGAGTCCTTCGCGCGGATCTCGGACCAGGCGTACGGCGAGGAGGACGCCTTCCGCGCGACCCTGCGGCAGGGCACCACCGTCCTGGACACCGCAGTCGCCGAGGTCCGGCGGGGCGGCGGCCGCTCGCTGCCCGGCGCGCAGGCGTTCCTGCTGCACGACACCTACGGCTTCCCCATCGACCTGACCTTGGAGATGGCCGCCGAGCAGGGTGTCGAGGTCGACCGCGAGGGCTTCACCGCCCTGATGAACGCCCAGCGGGAGCGGGCCCGCGCCGACGCCCGGGCCCGCAAGTCCGGCGGTGCGGCCGACACCTCGGCCCTGCGCGCCATCCTCGACGCGCACGGGCCGACCGACTGGCGCGCCTGGGAGGGCCTGACCACCGAGTCCCGCGTGCTCGCGCTCCTCGGCCCGGAGGGGCCGGCGCCGGTGGCCCGGACCGGCGACATCGTCTCCGTGGTCCTGGACCGCACGCCCTTCTACGCCGAGTCCGGCGGGCAGGACAGCGACGCCGGACTGCTCTCCGGCGCCTCGGCGGAGGCCGAGGTCGTCGACGTCCAGCGTCCGCTGCCGGGCCTGGTGGTCCACCGGGTGCGGATCACGGCGGGCGAGCTGGCCGTGGACGACTCGGTCCACGCGGCCGTCGACCCGGAGTGGCGGCTCGGCGCCCGCCAGGCCCACTCCGGCACCCATGTGCTGCACGCCGCCCTGCGCGAGGTCCTGGGCCCGACCGCCCTGCAATCCGGCTCCTACAACCGGCCTGGCTACCTCCGCCTGGACTTCCCCTGGCGCGGGGCGCTGTCCCCGGCCGTCCGCTCGGAGGTCGAGGAGGCCGCCAACCGGGCCCTGCGCCGCGACCTGCCGGTCGGCGTCCGCTGGATGCCGCTGCCGGAGGCCAAGCAGCTCGGCGCGCTGGCGCTGTTCGACGAGACGTACGGGGAGAAGGTCCGGGTCGTCGAGATCGGCGGCGCCTGGTCGCGCGAGCTGTGCGGCGGCACCCACGTCGAGCACGCCGCCCAGATCGGCACCGTGGCGCTGACCTCGGAGTCCTCGGTGGGCGCGGGCATGCGCCGGCTGGAGGCCGCCGTCGGCATCGAGGGGTTCGGCTACCTGGCCCGCGAGCGCGACCTGGTCGCCCGGATCGCCGAGCAGCTGGGCGCGCCCCGCGCCGAGCTGCCCGAGAAGATCGCCGGCCTCCTGGACCGCCTCAAGGCCGCCGACCGCGAGAACGCCCGTCTGAAGGCGCAGGCCGTCTCGGCCCGGGCCGGCGACCTGGCCGGGCGGGCCGCCGACGCCGGCGGGACCCTCGTGGTCGCCCACACCCTCGACGGGGCCGCCGACGAGGCCCGCGCGCTCGCCCTCGCCGTCCGCGACCGCCTCCCCCAAGGCCGGCCCGGCATCGCGGCCGTCGCCACCACCTCCGGCGGCCTCGTCGTGGCCGTCAACGCCGCCGCCCGCGAGGCCGGCCGGCACGCGGGCGCCCTGGTCAAGGAGGTCCTGGGCGGCCGGGGCGGAGGTTCCGCCGACGTCGCCCAGGGCGGCGGCGTCCCGGCCGCCGACCTCACCGCGCTCCTGGCCGACCTGCCCCGCCGGATCGCGGCGGGCTGACCCGCCGACGGGCGCGGCGGGTGCTCCGCGCAGTCCTCTACGGGGTGGTGCCGGGCGGCCCGTCGAGGACGGTGGGCGCGTACTCCAGCAGTTGGAGCCGGCCGTCGAAGGTGCGGCTCTCGACGAGGTCGAGGCGGACGTCGGGATACTCGTCGAAGATCCGCTCCTTCCCGGTGGCGCCCGTGATGACGGGGAAGACGACGAGGCGGAAGCGGTCCACCAGACCGGCCGCGAGCAGTGAGCGGCAGAGCGTGAGACTGCCGAGGGTGCGCAGCGGGCGCGCCGCTTCCTGCTTCATCTCCCGTACGGCCCGGACGGCGTCGCCCCGGACCAGCTCGGTGTTCCGCCAGTCCGGCGGGGCGTCCAGGGTCGAGGAGAAGACCACCTTCGGCATGGCGGTCAGGTCCGCCATGCCGGGGTCGTCGGGCATCTGCGCCGCGAAGCCCGACATCAGCCGGTAGGTGGCGGCGCCCATCAGGCTGATGTGCTGCTTCTCGCCGTCGCTGTCCAGCCAGGCGAGGTATTCGGGCCCTTCCATGCCCCAGAATCCCGGCCAGCCGTCGGCGGAGGCGTATCCGTCGAGCGAGACGATGAAGTCCCACCATGAGGTCTGCCATCGCGACTCCTCCTCCGGGAGCTGAGGTGTGTGCCGGCAATGACCGGCGCGGCGCCGTGAACTCATCGCCGGCCGGTCGTCCGCGAGGCTCCCGGCGGGCGCGCCAGGCCCCGATACCGTGCATAGGTGGACCGTCCGGGCAACTCTCAGGCCCGTACGGATGCGGCGAGCGGGAGTTCAGGGCGACAGGGCATGACGTGGGCGGCGAGTTGCGGATCATGGCTGAAGAGGGCGCTGCGGGCGCCCGGACACGAGCGGAACACGGCTCTGCTGGTCGGCAAGAGCGCGTTGGCGGCGACGCTGGCCTGGTGGGTGGCGTATGACCTGCTGAACGCGGCGTCGCCGGCGTTCGCGCCGTTCTCCGCCGTGCTGATCATGAACGCGACGATCTACCGGTCCGTCTGGCAGTCCCTGCGCTACACGGCCGCGGTCACCGTGGGCGTGGCGGTCCAGGCGGCCGTCGGCTTCGTCGCCGGCCCGGACCTGTTCGCGTTCGTCCTGGTCGCCGTCATCGCCCTGTGCCTCGGCCAGTGGCCGGCCCTGGGCGAGCAGCGCTCGCAGGTCGCCACGGCGGCGTTCTTCGCCTTCTCCACCTACGTCACCGCGACCGGCACGGGCGAGCGGGTGAGCCAGCTCGGCCAGATCATCGTGCTGGTGCTGGTGGGGTGCGGCGTGGGACTGGCCGTGAACCTGTGCGTGGCGCCGCCGCTGCGCTACCGCAGCGCCGAGCACGGACTGCGGGCCCTCGCGGCGGAGGTCGAGGCGCTGCTGGACGACATGTCCGACGGCCTGTGCACGGGCGACGTGGACGCGGAGCGGGCCCGGCAGTGGCGTGCGGCCGGCGAGAGCGCCCAGCGGGCGGTCGGGCAGGCCAGGGCGGGGCTGAGCACGGCGGAGAACAGCCTCCCGTTCAATCCGCGCCGGCTGCTGCCCGCCCACCGCGGCTATCTGAGCTTCGAGCGCTACCGGCAGAGCGTCGACGCCCTGGAGCGCGCGGTCTACCAGTTGGGGTCGCTGACCCGCAGCCTCGGGCGGTGGCGCGAGACGGAGAACACCTACACCTACGCGCCCGCCCTGCGCGCGTACGCGGACTTCGCCGGCAGCCTGCGCGACATCGCGCACATCCTCGCCGCTCTGGACAGCGACACCCTCACCGAGCAGGCCGAGGAGATGTGCCGGCTGGCCTCGATCGCCCAGGAGGCGCTGGACGAGGTGCTGAGCACGGCCCGGGAGGACGAGCTGCCCCTGTCGGACGCCTCGCGCCCCTACGGCGTCCTCGTGGTCGAGGCCGGCCGGCTGATGGAGGAGTTCCAGAACACCTGCGACGTCCTCAAGGAGACCGCCGACGCCTGAGGCGGCCGCCCCGGCGGCCCGGCCCGCTAGGAGGTGGTGGCCGCCCCGGGGTGCGCCAGCGGCCGGGCGGCGTAGGTGATGCGGGCGACGCCGTCCGCATGGCGCTCGGTGGTGGCGCGGACGCCGAAGACGCCGGCCATGAGGTCCGGGGTGAGCACCTCCAGCACCGGCCCGGCCGCCACCACGGCGCCCTCGTTCAGGACCACCAGGTGGTCGCAGAGGCGGGCCGCGAGATCGAGGTCGTGCAGGACGGCGAGCGTGGTGACGCCGGTGGCCCGGATGAGGTCCATGAGCTCGAACCGGGCCCTGATGTCGAGGTGGTTGGTGAGCTCGTCCAGGACCAGCAGCCGGGGTTGCTGGGCCAGCGCCCGGGCCAGCAGCACGCGCTGCCGTTCGCCCCCGGACAGCGAGGCGTAGTCGCGGTCCGCGAAGGGGCGTACGCCGCAGCGGTCGATGGCCTCGGAAACGGTGTCGCGGTCCTCCGAGCCGTCGCGGCCGAGCAGTCCGTGGTGCGGCGCGCGACCCAGGGCGACGATCTCGGCGACCGTCAGTCCGGTGGTGTTGCCGCCGGCGTCCTGGAGGACGGCCGCGGTGCGGCGGGCCGCGGCGCGCGGGGAGAGGCGCCACACGTCGTCGTCGCCCACCCGGACCACGCCCTCCGCCGGCCGCAGCGACCGGTAGACGGTGCGCAGCAGGGTGGACTTGCCGCTGCCGTTGGGGCCGACGAGTCCGACGACGTCGCCCCGCCGGGCCGTGAGGCTGACGTCCCGGAGGATCGCGCGGTGCTCCAGGGTGACGTGGAGCCGGTCGAGGGTGAGGTCCATGGTTCAGTCCAGGCCCTTGCTGCGGTGCAGCAGCCACAGGAAGAAGGGGGCGCCGAGCAGGGCGGTGAGGATGCCCAGCGGCAGCTCGTTGGGGCGGTCGAGGGTGCGGGAGAGCAGGTCGACGAGGACCAGGTAGACGGCGCCGAGGAGAGCGGTGAGGGGCACCAGCCGGCGGTGGTCGGCCCCGGTCGTCAGGCGCACCAGGTGCGGGATCATCAGGCCGACGAAGCCGATGCCGCCGGCGACCGCGATGACCGTGCCGGTGAGCAGTGCGCTGAGCACCAGCAGGGCGGCGCGCAGCCTGTTGACGTCCACGCCGAGCGCGGTGGCGGACTCGTCGCCGGCCAGCAGCACGTTGAGGCGGCGGCCGAACAGGGCGAGCAGGGCGGTGGTGAGCAGCACCACCGCGGTGACCGCGGGGACCTGGTCCCAGGTGGCGCCGGCCACGCTGCCCAGCATCCAGAACATGACCGTGCGCAGCTCGGTGGGCGTGGCCTGGAGCTGGACGTAACTGGTCGCCGAGAGGAAGACGTAACCGATGGCGACGCCGGCCAGCACCAGCCGCACCGGTGCCAGCCGTCCCCGTCGCTGCCCGAGGGCGAAGACCAGCGCACCCGCGGCGACCGCCCCGAGGAAGGCGGCCGCGGACACCCCGAAGCCGGCGAGCAGGGTGCCGCCGCCCAGGGTGATGACGAGGACCGCGCCGAGCGTGGCGCCGTAGGAGAAGCCCAGCACCACGGGGTCGGCGAGGGGGTTGGACACCACGGTCTGGAGGACGGCTCCGGTCACCGCCAGGCCGGCGCCGACCACGGCGGCCAGGACCACCCGCGGGGTGCGGAAGTTCCAGACGATCTGGTCGAGCGCGGGGTCGGCGGGGGCGCCGCCCGCCCCGGTGACGTGGTGCAGGACGACCCCCCACACGTCGCCGATCGGGATGGTGACGGCGCCGACGCTGATCGCCACGATCATGGTGGCGGCCAGCGCGGCCGGCAGCAGGACGAACGCCAGAGGGGCCCTGGCCCGGCTCAGAGCGCGTCGGGGTGCAGCATCTCGGCGATCTTCTCCACGGCCAGGTCGTTGCTGGGGCCGAGGTACATCGAGTCGGAGAGCGTCACGTAGGCGTTGTTCCTGGCGGCCGGCCACTGGGGGAACTCCTTGAGCAGGTTCTCGGCGAAGGCCGCCGGGTCCGGGTCGTTGTAGCCGATGACGACGAGGGCGTCGACGTCGGTGGCGGCGACCTCCTCCTTGCTCAGGTCGGCGAAGGAGGTCGCGGAGGCGTTCTCGAAGGCGTTGGCGCCGCCGGCCTCGACGAGGATGTCGTTGTAGATGCCCTTGGCGACGACCGAGCCGAAGTCGTTGCCGCCCATGGACATGTTGGAGAACAGCACCATCACCTTGGGCCGCTTGCGGCCCTTCACCTTGCCCGAGACGGTGGCGATCCTCTTCTCGGAGGCGGCGATCAGCTCCTCGGCCCGGTCGCTGACGCCGAAGACCTTGCCCATGTCGCGCAGCAGCCGGTAGCTGTCGTCGATGGTCATCTTGGAGGTGTCCTGGTGGCAGCCCTGCGGGGAGACGTAGGTGCGGGCCCCGGCGTCCTCGAGCTGTGCGCGGGTGGCGAAGCCGTTCTTCTCCTCGAAGCCGTACGCGGTGGTGGACAGCACCAGGTCGGGGCGCAGTCCGATCATGGTCTCGCGCGGGACGTCGAAGGCGTCGTTCTGCCGGACGTCGCCGTCGGGCAGCCTCCTGATGGCCTCGGCGCGGCCGGGCACCTCGGAGCCGCCGTAGCTCTGCTGGTTGGCGACGATCTTGTCGCCCTGTCCGAGGGCGAGCAGCGTGGACACCTCGGCGACCGAGGCGCCGTTCATGACGACCACCCGGCTGGGGGCTTTGTCGAAGGTCTGCTTCTGGCCGCAGTTGTCCAGGGTGACCGGGTAACTCGCGCCCGCCGTAGCGGCGTCGGTGGTCCGGGCGCTCGCGTCGTCGTCCGCCGACGGGCCTGAGCAGCCGGCCGTCACCAGGCAGAGGGCGGCGGCCAGGGCGGCGACGGCCGACCGGTTCAGCGACATGCGGGCTCCTTGCGTGGGGGCCGCGCGGGCGGCCCGTCGGGTTCTGGTGGAGTAGTCGGGTCGAAGCGGGTGCGCGTTCCCGGGGCGCCGCGTGCCCCGCGTCACGCGCGGTCCGTCCGGTGGGCGGCGGCTCGGCCCGTCGGCGCGGGGAGCAGGCCGGCGGACACGCAGTGGTCGAGGTAGCGGAAGAACACCGGGCGGTCCAGGGGCGGGCAGGCGATGCCGGAGCCCTCCAGGCCGGCCCGGACATGGTCCGCGCGCACGTGTCCGAGGCGCAGGTCCGCGCCGTCGGCCGGTTCGGCGGAGTCGAAGAAGGCGAGCGTGGTGGCCGCCGCGTCGGCGGTGGGGGCAAGACGCTCGCGCCAGCGGGCCAGGGGCAGTTCGGCTACGGGGTAGCCGTATGCCCGCACCCAGTCGTAGACGTCCGGCAGGCGTACACGGGGCGCGGTGGCGTGGTGGAAGACGGGGCCGTGCTCCGCCGCGGCCGGACCGAGGCACAGGTGCGTCAGGGAGCGCGCCACGAAGTCCGCCGGGGTCCAGACCTCGTCCTCGAAGAGTTCCGGGACGATGCCGGCCGGGATGCCGGCGCGCAGTACGCCCCACAGGAAGTCGCGCTCGTTGACGTGGCCCGTGCCGGCCGGTCCGACCACGCGGCCCAGGCGGTGGACGGTGACCGGCAGCCCCCGCTCGGCGGCCTGCTCCAGCAGCCGTTCGGAAGCCCACTTGGTCTGCTGGTAGCCGTGTCGCAGCCCGTCGTGCGGCGGCAGGAACTCCTCCGGCACTTCGGGGCTGCGGCGTGCCGGGGGCGCCACGGACAGGGTGGAGACGTAGTGCAGGGGGACGGCGCGCGCGGCGGTCAGCCGCAACAGTTCCCGGGTGGACTCGGTGTTGACGGCGCGCAGGGTGGTGTAGTCGCGCATGATGCTGACGCTCGCCGCGTTGTGGAAGACGGCGTCGCAGCCGGCGGCGAGGTCGGACCGGGCCTCCGGGCCGATTCCCAGTCCCGGACGGCCGAGGTCGGCCGGCAGGGCCTTCAGGCGGGCGAAGGCGTCGGTCGGGGGTGTGACGCCATGCCGCCGCAGGGCCGCGCGGAGACGGGTCGCGGCCTCGGCCACGCCGTCGGCCCGTACCGTGCAGACGATCTCGGCCCGGGTGTCGGACAGCAGTGCGGCCAGGAGGTGGGCGCCGACGAAGCCGGTGGCGCCGGTGAGCAGGATGCGGCCGGGGGCGCGGTCGAAGGGTCGGGGAGGGCCTGCTGCCCCGGGGCGGATACCGGGCTCCAGGACGGTGTCGTCCAGGAGGGTCGGCGGGAGGGCGGTGGCGGCGCAGCGGCTCCGCCTGGCCGGCGGGTCGGCGGGGGTCCGCCGCCGTCCGTCCGGTTCCCGCCGGTCGTGGCCGTTCCGTTGCGGAGGTTCGCCGGCGGGCTGCCGGCGGCCGTCCAGGAAGTCGGCCAGGGCTGCGGCGGCGGGGTACTGGAAGAGCCAGCCCACCTTCACGTCCCGGCCCAGTTCGGCGGCGAGGCGGTTGGCCGCCTGGATGGCCTGGAGAGACTGCGCGCCCAGGTCGAACACGTCGGCGTCCACCGGTACGGCGGTGCCCAGCAGCCGCCCCCAGACGCCGGTGATCACGCGTTCCAGCGGGCTCGCGGCGTCGGCGGGCCGGTGTTCGGCGGGTCGGGCCAGCGCGGCCCGGTCGATCTTTCCGGAGCTGGTCCGGGGCAGCTCCCGCACGGTCTCGACGGCGGAGGGGACCAGGGCCGCGGGCAGCCGGGAGCGCAGGTGCTCCCTGACCTCGGCGGCGGAGGGCGCCCGGCCCTCGGGCACGACGTGGGCGACCAGGCGGCGGGTGCCGTCCGGCAGCACCTGTCCGGCGACCGCCGCCTGCCGGACGCGCGGGTGGGTGAGCAGCGCCGTCTCGACCTCTGCCGGCTGCACCCGGTGCCCGCTGATCTTGAACTCGGTGTCGGCTCGGCCGAGATGGCGCAGTCGCCCGTCCTCCCCCACCCGCACCAGGTCGCCGGTGCGGTAGGCCCGCGGGGCGCCCGGGAGGGCTTGGAGCGGGGCGAAGCGCGAACCGTCCGGCGTCTCGGGGCGGTAGCCGTCGGCGAGTGCGGGGCCGAGCAGGTACAGCTCGCCGTCGACCACGGCCGCCCGGGTCCCGGGCAGGGGCAGTCCGATGGGTACGTCCCCCGGGGCGAGGCCGGCGTCGTGGAGGTCGGCGACGGTGGCGACGACGGTGGCCTCGGTCGGCCCGTAGGTGTTCAGCAGCGCCACCGACGTGCCGACCGCCGCGCGCCAGCGCTCGACGCGTTCGGGCAGCGCGGCCTCACCGCCGATGACGACGGTCCGCACGGCGTCGGGCAGCGTCGCGGCGCCGGTCGAGACGGCGTAGGCCACCTCGTGCCAGTAGGCGGTGGGCAGGTCCAGGACGCTGGTCCGCAGCCGCGCGCACTCCCGCAGGAAGTGCGGCACCGACTCGGTCATCCCCTCGCCGCGCAGGACGAGGGTGGCTCCCGCGCACAACGTCAGGAAGATCTCCTCCACACTGGCGTCGAAGTGCAGCGGGGCGAACTGCAGGACCCGGTCCTCGGGGCGCAGTCCGTAGCGGTGCGCGGCCGCGGCGGTGAAGTGCGCCAGGGCGCGGTGGGCGACCGCCACGCCCTTGGGCCGGCCGGTGGTTCCCGAGGTGTGCAGCACGTACGCGAGGTCGTCGGGCACGGCGCCGGCAGCGGCGGACGGGGTGGGCTCGCGGTGGGCGCTCGCGCGGTCGCCGACAGCGGGGTCCGCCTCGTCGAGGAGCAGGGTGGGGTGGCCCGCGAACGCGGCCGGGCGGGCGCCGGTGGTCAGGACGAGCGCGGGATCGGTGTCGCGGAGCAGGCGGCGTAGGCGCTTCGCCGGCGCGGCCGGGTCCAGGGGGCAGTAGGCGGCTCCGGCGAGCAGTACGCCGAGGACGGCGGTGACGGCGTCGGCGCCGCGGGGAAGGGCCACCGCCACGACGTCGCCCCGGCCGACGCCTCGGGCCCGCAGGCGCCGGGCGGTGCGCCGGGCCGCGTCGAGGAGCCGGCCGTAGGTGAGGGTGGCGCCGGCGTGCTCGACCGCGACGGCGCCGGCCCGGCGGGCCGCGTGCTCGGCGATCAGGTCCATGACCGGGCGGGCGGGCACGGGCAGCGCTCCGCCGTCCAGGACGGGCACGGGGGCCGCCGACCGGCTCGCCGGTGCTTCGCCGAGCGGGCGGTCCGGGTCGGCGACGGCCTCCCCCAGCAGCCTGACCAGGCCCTCCTGGAAGGCCGTGGTCTCTGCTTCCGTGTAGAGGCCGGGGTGGGCGTCGACGGCGATGCGCAGACCGGTGCCGTCACCCCGGTCGTAGACGTTGACGGCCAGGTCGTCGACGGGGCCGGCGGACACGTTGTGCACGGTGCTGCGGCACCCGGCGAAGTCGAGGTCGTAAGGGAACGGCATGAGGTTGACGCCCGGCCCGGACAGCCGGCGCTGCCCGCCGACTAGTCCCAGGTCGCGGCGCAGCCGCTCGTAGCGGTAGCGCTGGTGCGGCCGGCCGGCGCGCAGCTCGCGGGAGATCCGCACGGCCAGCTCGCGGAGGGTGTCGCCCGGGCCGACCGGCACGCGCAGCGGCACGATGTTGCGGACCATGGCCGGCACGCGCAGGGACACGGAGCCGAGGCGGCTGGTCGACGGGACGCTCAGGATGATCTCCGCGGCGCCGGTGTGCCGGTGGAGGCAGGCGGCGGTCACCGCGTGCACGACGTCCGGCCAGGTCACCGACAGGCCGCGGGAGACCTCGCGCAGTGCGCCGGTGCACCTCTCGTCCAGGTCGGTGGCGTGGCGGTGGAAGGCGCGGGCGGGCAGGGCGGACCGGCCCGCCGGGGAGGGGACGTGCGGACGGTCGGCGTACCGTTCCCGCCAGTAGGCGCCGTCCGCGGCGTGGCGGGCCGATCCGAGGTAGGCCCGCTCCTCGGCGAGGACGGACTCCAGCGTGCCGAAGCCGCACTCCGGCGCGGGCTCGCCGGCCATGAGCGCGCTGTAGGCGCGGGCGACGTTCCGGGCCACCAGGGAGAGTCCGAAGCCGTCGAGCGCGATGTGGTGGACCCGGTGGTACCAGAGGTGCTCGCGCGGCCCGGTCCGCAGCAGCGCGTGGCCGAAGAGCGGGCCGCGTGTGAGGTCGACGGGGCGGGCCATGTCCTGGTCCATCCAGGCCGACGCGGCGGCCCGCGGGTCGGGTGCGGCCGTCAGGTCGGCGATGTGGGTGCGCCACACGCCGGCCGGGCCGGGGACCTGCCACGGACGCCCCGCCTCGTCGGTGGCGAAGGTGACGTGCAGGGCCTCGGTCCGGGCGACGACGTGGTGGAGGGCACGGTCGAAGGCGGCGGTGTCCACCGGGCCGTCGATGCGCACGTACTCGCCGGTGTTGTACGCAGGGCTGCCGACGTCGAGTTGCTGGCCCGCCCAGATGCCCTCCTGCGCGGCCAGCAGGGGCCGGCGCTCAGGCCCGCGCACGGCCTGCCCCTTCCGCTCGCGCGGACAGCAGCTGCCACCACTGCTCGAAGGAGGTGCGTTCGGCCAGTTCGACGAAGCTGACGTCGGCGCCGGCCCGCTGCCAGCGCTCCAGCAGGGTGGCGATGCGCAGCGAGTCCAGGCCCGCGTCCAGCGGGCTCTGCCGCAGGTCGACTTCGGCGGGTTCGAGGAACAGGCACTCCGCGAGGTCCGCGCGGAAGCCGTCCAGGGTGAGGGGTTCGGGCATGGGGGGTTCTCTCTCCAGGGTGGCCGGATGGGGCAGGTGCCGGATGTGCGGCCTCAGTTGACGTTGCGTGCGGCGTCCGCCCAGAAGCGGTCGCGCAGCTCGCGGCGGAGGATCTTGCCGCTGGGATTGCGCGGCACGGCGTCGATCAGCTCGTAGCGGGCGGGCAGCTTGAAGGCGGCGAGCCTCGGCACGAGGTGGGTGTGCAGTTCCCCGGCGGTCGGCGGCCGCCCGGGGCCGGGGACGACGAACGCGTGCACGCACTCCCCCCAGCGTTCGTCGGGAGCACCGACGACGACGGCCTCGGCCACCCGCGGGTGACTCTCCAGGGCGTTCTCGACCTCCGCGGGGTAGACGTTCTCCCCGGCGACGAGGACGGCGTCCTTGATCCGGTCGCGAATGAAGAGATAGCCGTCCGCGTCCTGGTACCCGGCGTCCCCGGTGTGGATCCAGCCGTCGACGAGCGTCTCGCCGGTCTGGTCGGGCAGGCCCCAGTAGGCGACCATACGGGCGGGGGTGTGCAGGCAGACCTCGCCCACCTCGCCCGGGGGCAGTTCGCGCCCCCGCTCGTCGAGGATCTTGACCCGCACGCCCGGGTAGGGGCGTCCGGCGGACTGCATGAGGGGGCCGCCGGGGACGTGCGCGGCCGGAGGCAGGCACACGGCCGTGTTGCCGGTCTCGGTCAGGCCGTAGATCTGCGCGAACTCGCAGTCGAGGACGGCGAGGCTCTCCTCGAGCAGCGCCTCGGAGATCGGCGACCCGCCGTACACGGTCTTGCGCAGGGTGGTGAAGTCCCGCGCGCTGGCACCGGGTTCGGTGAGCATCATGCGGAGCATGGCGGGGACCACGCAGGCGGTCGTGACGCCGAGGCCGCGGATGAGGTCCAGGGCCTGCCGGGCGGTGAAGGCCGGCATCACCACCACGGTGGCGCCGGCGTCGAGGTTCTGCGCGGCCCACCACAGGCCGCCGACGTGGAACCCGGGTATGCCGACCAGGGAGATGTCGTCCGCCCGCCAGTCGAGCCAGTCGAGGCCGGCCTCGGCCAGCGCGTCGCGGATCGCGAAGAAGCTGCGGTGGGCCAGGACGACGCCCTTGGGCAGGCCGGTGGTCCCGCTGGTGTAGAGCTGTGCCAGCGGCATGTCCGCGTCCGCCTCGAACCCGGTGTCGGTGTCGTCGTGCCCGGCGCTCCATGCCGCGACGGAGCCGACCGGCACCACGATCCGGGACGGCTCCGTGGGCAGGGCCTCGGCGGTCGTCGCGCACGCGTCGTCCAGCAACAGCAGCCGGGTCCCGGAGTCCTGGAGGATGTGGCCGACCTCGGGCGCGGTGAGCCGCCAGTTGACCGGGACCAGCACGGTGCCGGTCTTGGCGCAGGCGAACAGCGCCTCGTAGTAGTGCTCGGACTCCTTGCCGAGGAACGCGACCCGGTCGCCTTCGACGAGGCCCGCGGCTCGCAGGGCGTGCGCGATGCGGTTGCTGCGGCGGTGCAGCTCCGCGTAGGTCAGTGTGCGGCCCTCGCACACCACGGCCGCGGCCTCGGGCCGCCGGGCGGCGTGGAGGCGGGCGGTGTGGACGAGCGTGCGCGGTTCGGGGCGGTGACGCGGTGCGCCGCGGGGCCGCGAGGCCCTGGACGTATCCATGCGGGTGCCCTTCGGTGTGGTGGGTCAGGGGACGTTGACGAAGGCGAGGGTCGCTTCTCCGTCGCTCCGGCCGCCGTGCGCGTCGCGGTAGCGGAAGGCGGTCCGGGCGTGCAGGAAGGGGCCGGCGCCGCCGCCGGCCCGTCGGACCACGGAGGTGAACTCCATCTCCCCGGTGAACGCGCGGGGATCGACGGGCCGCCGGAAGTGGGAGGTGAAGCGGGCGATGAGGATGTCGGGGAGCTGGTGGCGCCAGAAGTCGTCGAGGGTCCAGTCCTCGAAGCCGGTCAGCAGTCCCTCGGCCACGGACTTGGCGACCAGGTAGTACATCATCTGGTTGTAGGCGATGTTGACCTCGACGGCGTTCAGGTGGCCGGTGTCGTCGATGTAGCAGGACTCCGGGATCGAGAACGCGCAGCGCGCGGAGGTCAGTCCCTCGACGGCCGTGACCTCGGCGGCCAGCAGGTACCGGCAGTGCGTCTTGTAGGGCTCCAGGACGCGGGCCAGCAGCGCCTCGTCGGTGGGGTGGGGCCGCTG
>NZ_PVLV01000145.1 GCF_002982015.1 Streptomyces solincola | reverse complement strand
GCCCTGCCCCAGCCGGCGCCCTTGCCGCCCGCCTTGCCCGCCTTGCCCGCCGCCCTGCCGACGGCCTCGTCGGCCGTCGGCTCCGCCGTCTTCTCCGCCGTCTTCTTCGCTGCCACGGTCCTGGCTCCTGTCTGCTCCACGGCCTCGCCGGCCCCCTCGGCCGCGGACGCGGCCCCTGCCGCGGCCGGTCCGGCCGCGCGTCTCCTGCCCCGCTCCCCCGCGCCGCCCGCCGCCGCGTGCCGCGCCTTCCGGCCGCCCGGCCCGCCGGGCTGCCGCTCTCCGGCCGCCTCCGGCGACGCCTCGACGGCGGCCCTGTCGGCGGTCGCCTCCACGGCGGCCCGGTCCGGAAAGGCCCGCTCGTCCAGGCTCTCCGCCGCCTTCGTCCCGGCAGAGGTGGTGGCGGCCGACTTCCCGGCGGCCTTCCCGGCCGCGGGCGTCTTCTTCGCCTTCCCCGCAGACGTCCCGGCGGCCGTCCTGGCAGCCTCCCCGGCGGACGCCTTCCCGGCGGACGTCCTCGTCTCGGCCGTCTTCTTCGCGGCCGCCTTCTTCTCGGCCGTCTTCTTCACGGCCGCCTTCTTCGCCTGCTTCTTCGCCGTCCCGTCCCGGGGCGTCTCGGCGGCCGGCGCCGCCTCGGCGCGGGGCGGCTGGTCGGCGGGCCGGCCGGCGACCGCGTCCACGACCTTCTCCGCCGCCTTCCTCACCGTCTTCGCCGCCGCCCGCTTGGCGGCCGTCTTCTTCGCCGCGGCCTTCGCCGCGGTCTTCTCGACGGCCTTCCCGGCGGTCTTCCTCGCCACCATCTCGCGGCCCCTTCACATACTGTGATCTTGCTCGCGAATCGTGCTGGGACGATAAATCGACTCAGGCCCCGCGGCAACGGGGCACGCCGCCCGCCGCCGGACACCCCCGGCCGCCGTGGGGACGGTCTGCATCCGTTGTGCCCAGCTCCCCGCCAGGTATTCGGGGCCGGGGCGTCAGGGCCGGGTGACGGGTCCGGGTGATCGGACCCTCGAAATCGGGTCGGCCGGTGTCCGCCCCGGCCCGTACACTGGGCGCAGCGAAAGGCGTGGATGGGGACGAGTAGCGTCGTACGCAGCCATGAGCGACCCGGGGACGGTGCGAGCCCGGGGGTGAGCGCGGCGTGAAGCATCACCCCGGAGCCGCCGGAAGAAAGCCGGACACGGACCCGACACCGAGGTCCCGCCCCGGCCGGTAGAACCGGCGTCGCGACCCCAATGAGGGGGCGGTGCGCGAGCGTGCGCCGCCAAGGAGGGTGGTACCGCGGGAGCCGCGCGCAGTCGGCGCTCTCGTCCCTCCGGACGGAAAGCATGCAGCACTCCGCCGGAGGATTCGATGTCGCAGTACCGCCAGGTACCAGCCCAGGTAGACCTGCCCGCCCTTGAACACGCCGTGCTCGACTTCTGGCGCGAGCAGAAGGTGTTCGCCCGGAGCCTGGAGCAGTCCGAGGGCCGTCCCGAGTGGGTGTTCTACGAGGGGCCGCCGACCGCCAACGGCATGCCCGGCGCCCACCACATCGAGGCCCGGGTCTTCAAGGACGTCTTCCCGCGCTTCCGCACCATGCGCGGCTACCACGTGGCCCGCAAGGCCGGCTGGGACTGCCACGGACTGCCGGTGGAGCTGGCCGTGGAGAAGGAGCTGGGCTTCTCCGGCAAGGGCGACATCGAGGCCTACGGCATCGCCGAGTTCAACGCGAAGTGCCGCGAGTCGGTGACCCGGCACACCGACGCCTTCGCCGAGCTGACCACCCGGATGGGCTACTGGGTGGACCTGGACGACGCCTACCGGACGATGGACCCGAGCTACGTCCAGTCGGTGTGGTGGTCGCTGAAGGAGATCTTCAAGAAGGGGCTGCTGGTCCAGGACCACCGGGTCGCCCCGTGGTGCCCGCGCTGCGGCACCGGGCTGTCCGACCACGAGCTGGCGCAGGGGTACGAGACGGTCGTCGACCCCTCGGTCTTCGTGCGCTTCCCGCTCACCTCCGGCCCGCTGGCCGGCGAGGCCGCGCTGCTGGTGTGGACGACCACCCCGTGGACGCTGGTGTCCAACACCGCCGTCGCCGCGCACCCCGGCGTGCGGTACGTGGTGGCCACCGACGGCGCCGAGAAGCTGGTGGTGGCCGAGCCGCTGCTGGAGAAGGCGCTCGGCGAAGGCTGGGAGGCCACCGGCGAGAGCTTCACCGGTGCCGAGATGGAGCGCTGGACCTACCAGCGGCCCTTCGAGCTGATCCCGTTCGACGCGCCCGCGCACTTCGTGGTCAACGCCGAGTACGTGACCACCGAGGACGGCACCGGCCTCGTCCACCAGTCCCCCGCCTTCGGCGCCGACGACCTCGCCGTCTGCCGCGCCTACGGCCTGCCGGTGGTCAACCCGGTCCGCCCGGACGGCACCTTCGAAAAGGACGTGCCGCTGGTCGGCGGCGTCTTCTTCAAGAAGGCCGACGAGGCGCTGACCAAGGACCTGGACGGCCGCGGCCTGCTGTTCCGGCACGTGCCCTACGAGCACAGCTACCCGCACTGCTGGCGCTGCCACACCGCGCTGCTCTACTACGCGCAGCCGTCCTGGTACATCCGCACCACCGAGGTCAAGGACCGCCTCCTTCAGGAGAACGAGCGGACCAACTGGTTCCCGGACTCCGTCAAGCACGGCCGGTTCGGCGACTGGCTGAACAACAACATCGACTGGGCGCTCTCCCGCAACCGCTACTGGGGCACCCCGCTGCCCATCTGGCGCTGCGAGCAGTCCCACCTGACCTGCGTCGGCTCGCTCGCCGAGCTGTCCGAGCTGACCGGGGCCGACCAGTCCGGCCTGGACCCGCACCGCCCGTACATCGACGAGGTCGTCTTCGACTGCCCCGACTGCGGCGGGACCGCGACCCGGGTGCCGGAGGTCATCGACGCCTGGTACGACTCGGGCTCCATGCCGTTCGCGCAGTACGGCTACCCGTACCAGAACAAGGAGCTGTTCGAGTCCCGGTACCCGGCGCAGTTCATCTCCGAGGCGATCGACCAGACCCGCGGCTGGTTCTACACCCTGATGGCCGTCGGCACCCTGGTCTTCGACAAGTCGAGCTACGAGAACGTGGTCTGCCTCGGGCACATCCTGGCCGAGGACGGCCGGAAGATGTCCAAGCACCTGGGCAACATCCTCCAGCCCATCCCGCTGATGGACCAGCACGGCGCGGACGCCGTCCGCTGGTTCATGGCGGCCGGCGGCTCGCCCTGGGCGGCCCGCCGGGTCGGCCACGGCACCATCCAGGAGGTCGTCCGCAAGACGCTGCTGACCTACTGGAACACCGTCGCCTTCCAGGCGCTCTACGCCCGCACCTCGGGCTGGGCGCCGAGCGGGGCCGACCCGGCCCCGGCCGAGCGCTCGGTGCTGGACCGCTGGCTGCTGTCCGAGCTGCACGCCCTCGTCGACCAGGTCACCTCCGCCATGGAGGCCTACGACACCCAGCGGGCCGGCAAGCTGCTGTCCGCGTTCGTCGACGACCTGTCCAACTGGTACGTGCGCCGCTCCCGCCGCCGCTTCTGGCAGGGCGACAAGGCCGCCCTGCGCACCCTGCACGACGTGGTCGAGACGGTCACCCGGCTGATGGCCCCGCTCACCCCGTTCATCACCGAGCGGGTGTGGCAGGACCTCGTCGTGCCGGTGACCCCCGGCGCGCCGGAGTCGGTGCACCTGGCCGGTTGGCCGGAGGCCGACCTCACCGCGATCGACCCGGCGCTCTCCACCCGGATGGCGCTGGTGCGGCGGCTGGTCGAGCTGGGCCGGGCCACCCGCGCCGAGTCCGGGGTGAAGACCCGCCAGCCGCTGTCCCGCGCGCTGGTCGGCGTCGCCGGCTTCGACACGCTCTCGCCCGAGCTGCGCGAGCAGATCACCGAGGAGCTGAACGTCTCCTCGCTGGCCGCGCTCTCCGAGGTCGGCGGCTCGCTGGTGGACACCACCGCCAAGGCCAACTTCCGGGCCCTGGGCAAGCGGTTCGGCAAGGGCGTCCAGGACGTGGCCAAGGCGGTCGCCGCCGCCGACGCCGCCGCGCTCGCCCTGGCCCTGCGCGACGGCGAGGCCACCCTGGAGGTGAACGGCGAGACCATCACCCTCGCCCCGGACGAGGTGATCATCACCGAGACGCCGCGCGAGGGCTGGTCGGTGGCGTCCGACGCGGGCGCGACGGTCGCCCTGGACCTGGAGATCACCCCCGAGCTGCGCCGCGCCGGCCTGGCCCGGGACGCGATCCGCCTGATCCAGGAGGCCCGCAAGAACAGCGGCCTGGACGTGGCCGACCGGATCGCGCTGCGCTGGTCCTCCACCGACGCCGAGGTGGTCGAGGCGCTCACCGAGCACGCGGGTCTGATCGCGGACGAGGTGCTGGCCACCGACCACGCCCAGGGCGAGGCGGACTTCGGCACCCCGTTCACCGACGAGGGCCTGTCCCTCACCTTCCGCCTGCGCAAGGCGTAGGCGCCGCCGGCACCGCGAAGGGGCCCGGCCGCCACCCCGGCGGCCGGGCCCCTTCGCGTGTCCCCCCGGCCNNCCCGGCCCTTCGCACAGACTGCCTGCCGCGCTACGCGCGTCCGCGCCTTTAGTTGTCGTCCTCGTCGATGAGGAAGCCCCGCATCGGCGACGGCGCCTGCTGCATCGGCTGCGGCGCCTGCGGCCGCACCGGCGCCATCGGCTGGGTCATCGCGGGCGACATCTGCTGCTGGCCGCCGTAGGAGGGACCACCGCCCATCGAGGGACCGCCGCCCATCGACTGGTTGCCCCCGTAGGACGGGGCGCCGGCGCCGGCCGAGGCCATCGACGGGGACGGCGGCAGCGACGGGGCGGCCGGGGAGCGCGGCGGGGCCAGCGAGTCGTCCGACTGGGTCTCGAGCTGCCGGAGCTGGCTCTCCAGGTAGGACTTCAGGCGGGTCCGGTACTCGCGCTCGAAGCCGCGCAGGTCCTCGACCTTCCGCTCCAGCGTGGCGCGGGCGGACTCCAGGGAGCCCATGGCCACGCGGTGCTTCTCCTGGGCGTCCCGCTCCAGGGCGTCGGCCTTGGCGCGGGCGTCCCGCTCCAGGCCCTCGGCGCGCGAACGGGCCTCACCGACGATCTTGTTGGCCTCGGAACGGGCCTCCGCGATCGCCTGGTCGGCGGTCTGCTGGGCCAGCGAGAGCACCCGGGCGGCGCTGTCGCCGCCGGGGCCCTGACCCGGCTGGGGCATGCCCGGGCCGTGACCGCCCATCGGGCCGCCCATGCCGCCGCCCATCGGGCCGCCCATCTGACCGGGGCCGCCCTGCATGGGGCCGCCCATCTGGCCGGGACCGCCCTGCATCGGACCGCCCTGCATGGGGCCGCCCTGCATCGGGCCCTGGCCCATCGGACCGCCGGGGCCGCCCTGCGGACCGCCGTGGCTCGGACCGGCCGGGAGCTGCGGGGCTCCACCGGGAAGCTGCGGCGGACCCATCTGCGGGGGCTGCTGCTGGACGGGCGGTCCGGATATGGCGGCGGGCACCGGGGCGCCGGGACCCTGCGGACGGTCCTGCGGCTCCGGAGGCTTGCGCATCCCCTGCTGCTGGTTCTGCGCGGCGGCGCGGGTGGCCGCGGCCAGCTTGGCGCGCAGGTCCTCGTTCTCGCGCAGCAGACGGGTCAGTTCTGCCTCGACCTCGTCGAGGAAGGCATCGACCTCGTCCTCGTCATAGCCTTCTCGGAGGCGGACGGTCGTGAACTGCTTGTTCCGCACGTCCTCGGGGGTCAGCGGCATCTTTCCTTCACCTCTACGTAGTCGTCGGCAGTCGGCAGGACCGTATCGCTACACCATCGCGCTGCTCACCACAGTGATCAGGATGTAGACGATGATCATCAGGACGAAGAAGGACAGGTCGAGTGCCACGCCTCCGAGACGCAACGGCGGGATGAACCGCCGAAGGAGTTTCAGTGGTGGATCGGTGACAGTGTAGGTGGCCTCCAGA
This sequence comes from Streptomyces solincola, assembly GCF_002982015.1. GTDB lineage: Bacteria > Actinomycetota > Actinomycetes > Streptomycetales > Streptomycetaceae > Streptomyces > Streptomyces solincola. Next base: position 4,683 of record NZ_PVLV01000145.1, on the reverse strand, counting down.
ACGACCACCATCGCCTTCCCGGGTTGCCATGAACGGGCGAACTGGAAGACGTAGTCCATGACAAGCCGGAAGATCAGGACGACCAGGAAGCACATCAGAGCGATGTAGACCACCTGCAATGCCACGCTCATCCCGCGCTTCCCTCTCCCCTGATCCCCATGTCCATCCCGTGTCCTTCCGGCCGCGCGGCCGGTCGTTCCCGGTGTCGTGCTCTCAGCTCTGGTTGAAGAATCCGCCCTCTGCGATGCGGGCCTTGTCCTCCGCCGTGACATCGACGTTAGCAGGAGACAGCAGGAACACCTTCTGCGTCACCCTCTCGATGCTCCCATGCAGACCGAAGACGAGACCGGCGGCGAAGTCCACCAGACGCTTGGCGTCGGTGTCGTCCATCTCGGTCAGGTTCATGATCACGGGGGTGCCCTCGCGGAAGTGTTCCCCGATGGTACGGGCCTCGTTGTAGGTCCGGGGGTGCAGCGTCGTGATCCGGTAGGGCTCCCGCTCGGACACGACCTTGGGCATGATCACCGGTGCGTTCTTCTCCAGGCTCGGGCGTTCGGGTGTGATGGATGACACGGGGGCGATTCGCGCCGGACGTCCGCTTTCCACGGGCAGCGCGACGGGCTCCCGGGGGACCGGCGGCTGGGCCACCACCCGGGGCGGCTCCTCGTGCTCGACCGGGCGGTGCGGCTGGTGGGCGGAGGCGTGGACCGCCTGGTGCGGGGGCTGGTGGCGCCGGTCGCGCTCGGGCTCCGGCTCCAGTTCGGGTTCGAAGTCGTCGTCGGGGTCGAAGCCCCGGCCGTCGTACCCATCGTCCTCCACGAGGCCGAGGTAGACCGCCATCTTGCGCATCGCGCCGGCCATGCTCTCCAGTCCTCCGCTCTGTGGTGGATCGGCCATGTCACAGCCCGCGATCCACTGGCTCCCGGCCTGTCCGCTGTTCGGCGGAATTGACCATATTTTCTACTGTGGTCCGACTTATTTCGCGACGTTACCGGAGCGGCGGTCGGTCTCCGAGTACCGCCGTACCGATGCGTACATGTGTCGCCCCGGCCGCGACCGCGTCCTCCAGGTCCGCGCTCATGCCCGCGGACACCATGGTCGCAGCCGGATGAGCCTGACGCAGCCGGGTCGACAGGTCCATCAGCCGGTCGAACGCGGCGCGTTGGCGTCCGGCGTAGGGACCGCTCAGCGGCGCCACCGTCATCAGGCCGTCCAGCCTGAGGCCGGGGGCGGCCGCCACCGCGTCCGCCAAATCGCCGATCCCGTCCGGGCCGACGCCGCCGCGCTCACCGCGTCCGGCGGCGTCCGCGTCCAGCGCGACCTGGATCAGGCACCCCAGGTCGCGCCCGGCGCGCTCGGCCGCGGTGGACAGCGCGCCGACGAGCTTCACCCGGTCCACCGACTGCACCAGACCGGCGTAACCGGTCACCGAGCGCACCTTGTTGGTCTGCAACTGGCCCACGAAGTGCCAGGTCAGATCGAGGTCGGCGCACTCGGCTGCCTTGGGGGCGGCGTCCTGGTCGCGGTTCTCCGCCACCTGGCGCACACCCAGTTCGTGCAGCAGCCGCACGTCGCTCGCCGGGTAGGTCTTGGTGACAACGATCAGCGTCACGTCCTCGCGCGGCCGGCCGGCCGCCCGGCACGCGGCGGCGATGCGCTCCTCCACCCGGTCGAGGTTGGCGGCCAGTTCGGTCCTGCGGTCGGTCATGGGCCTTCCGTCGTCTGGGGGCGGTCCGCCGGCGCCGGGTCGAGCCAGACGTATCCGGCGAGCCGGCCGGTGGTGCGGTCGCGGCGGTACGAGAAGTGGTCGGCCGACTCGCGGGTGCACACCGCCGACGCCTGCCGGTCGGCCACCCCGAGCGCGGCCAACTGGGCCAGCACGCCGGCGGTGACGTCCAGCGCGGGGGTGCCCCAGCTCGTCTCCGCCCAGGCGGCCGGTTCGCGCGCGGCCACCTCCTCGCGCAGGGCCTCCGGCACTTCGTAGCAGCGTCCGCAGACGGCGGGGCCGGTGCGGGCGGTGATCCGGGACGGCTCCGCGCCGAGCCGGACCATCGCCTCGACGGCGGCCGGCACGACGCCGGCCGCCATCCCGGGGCGTCCGGCGTGCGCGGCGGCGGCCACCCCGGCGACCGGGTCGGCCAGCAGGACCGGCACGCAGTCGGCGGTGAGCACCGCGAGGGCGAGCCCGCGCCGGGCGGTGACCACCGCGTCCACCGCGGGGACCGGGCCGTCCGGCCAGGGGCCTTCGACCACGGCGGCCTCCCGGCCGTGGACCTGGTTCATCCACACCACCGCGGCCGGGTCCAGCTTCAGGGACTCGGCCGCCAGGCGTCGGTTGGCGCGGACCGCGTCCGGCGTGTCGCCGACCGCACCGCCCAGGTTGAGCGCGTCATACGGAGCGGCGCTCACCCCGCCCCACCGGTCGGTGAAGGCGAAGTGCGCGCCGCTCGCTGTGTGGTGCTGCCCTATCACGTCACACGGTCACTTCAGGAAGTCCGGGACGTCCAGCTCTTCGGCCTGGCTGTCCGGGTAGTGGTGCGGCTCCGGGATGCTCGGCTTGGCCTCCGAGACGGGGGCCGGCTCGACCGGCGCCGGGGCGGGCGGCTGCTCCTCGCGCACCGGCACGGTGCCGAGCCCGGGCGCCGGGCGGGGCGGCTCCGGTACGGAGCGGGGCGCGGGGGTCTCCTCGCGCTTGGCGGGCGCGCCGGCGCCGATCACCTGGTCCCGGCGGGCCGGCGGCTGGCCGCCGTCGAAGCCGGCCGCGATCACGGTGACCCGCACCTCGTCGCCGAGGGCGTCGTCGATGACCGCGCCGAAGATGATGTTGGCCTCCGGGTGGGCGGCCTCGCTGACCAACTGGGCCGCCTCGTTGATCTCGAACAGCCCCAGGTCGGAGCCGCCGGAGATGGAGAGCAGCACCCCGCGGGCGCCGTCGATGGAGGCTTCCAGCAGCGGCGAGGAGATGGCCATCTCGGCGGCGGCCACCGCGCGGTCGTCGCCGCGGGCCGAGCCGATGCCCATCAGGGCCGAACCGGCGTCGGACATGACCGACTTGACGTCGGCGAAGTCCAGGTTGATCAGACCGGGGGTGGTGATCAGGTCGGTGATGCCCTGCACGCCGGAGAGCAGCACCTGGTCGGCCGACTTGAACGCGTCGAGCACGCTGACCTGGCGGTCCGAGATGGACAGCAGCCGGTCGTTGGGGATGACGATGAGGGTGTCGACCTCTTCGCGGAGCTCGGCGATGCCGTCCTCCGCCTGGTTGGCGCGGCGCCGGCCCTCGAAGGTGAAGGGGCGGGTGACCACGCCGATGGTCAGTGCGCCCAGCGAGCGGGCGATGTTGGCGACGACGGGTGCGCCGCCGGTGCCGGTGCCGCCGCCTTCTCCGGCGGTGACGAAGACCATGTCGGCCCCCTTGAGGACCTCCTCGATCTCCTCGCGGTGGTCCTCTGCCGCCTTGCGTCCGACTGCCGGGTTGGCCCCGGCGCCGAGGCCGCGGGTGAGTTCGCGGCCGACGTCGAGCTTGACGTCGGCGTCGCTCATCAACAGGGCCTGTGCGTCCGTGTTGATGGCGATGAACTCGACACCCTTGAGACCGACCTCGATCATTCGGTTGATGGCATTGACACCACCGCCGCCGACACCGATGACCTTGATGACTGCGAGGTAGTTCTGCGGTGCTGCCACGTCGAAGGCCTCTCGCCTCGATTTACGTGCCGTCGCTGCGCCCGTGTGCGCCGCGCCGGCGGATGCCGATTGGGACGGTCCCGAACGCCGACCCCAACCCTGAACCTCACGTTCAGGGTTACCAATGTGTCTGTCCGTAGGACTCTTCCGAACAGGACACTAAGTCGACAAGTGGCGCGTGTTCAACGAACACGCCGAACCTCCCGTTTTTCTTTTCACCCTATGTGATCACCCGGAGCGCTGACCAACCAGGGTGCTGGCCAGCGCATATGCGCGTCAACCGCGCGAAGCGGCCGGGGCGGTCGGAGCACTGACGTCGAACGTCTTCGCACGCGGTTCCGCCTTCATCAGGGCGGTCAGCGCCCGGGACTTGGCGGCTCCGTTCTCCGCGCTGCCCCACATCACGCTCCGCCCCCGGGAGAGTTCCAGGGTGACGGAGTCGTAGGAGACGACCGTGAGCCGGCGGGTCTCCCGGGCCGGCCCGCGCGGCAGGTCGCCGGCCACGGTGACGGCGGAGAGGGTGAGTTCCTCCGCGCCGAAACGGCGAAGGCTGGCCGAGGCGGCCGGCTTCACCACCAGCAGCGGTACGCCGGCGGGCGGCCGTTTGACGTTCGCGTAGCGGGTCCCGGTGGCGTCGATCTCGGTGTAGCCGCCGCGTTCGGCGGCCAGCAGCACCGGCCGGCGTTCGACCACGGAGAGTTCCACCGTGCCCGGCCAGGAGCGGCTGACGTCCACCGTCTCGATCCGGGGCAGCTTCTCGCTCAGCCGCCGGGCGATGGCGTCGGTGTCCACCGAGGCGAGCGGGGCGCCCTCGGGGACGTCGGCGGCGGCCTCGACCTGGGCGGGGGTGAGCACCCGGACGCCGGTGACGGCGGTGGCCTCCACCCGCAGCCAGGAGGAGCCGTAGAGCACCCAGGCCCCGCCGCCGGCCAGGGCCAGCGCGGCGAGGCCGAGCAGCAGCACCCGGGGCGGGGGCAGCCGGCGGCGGGGCCTGGG
>NZ_PVLV01000144.1 GCF_002982015.1 Streptomyces solincola | reverse complement strand
GGGGAGTAAAGCCGGGGCCGGGCCGGAGACGGGGGTGTCTCCGGCCCGGCCCCGAGGGGTGGATCGTCAGGCGACCGGCGCGCCGTACGCCGGGTCCTTCATGACGAAGGTGGCCAGCGGCTCGCCGTCGCCGCCGGACAGGGCGGTGAAGGTGACGCCGAGGGACGCCGCCGCCTTGCGGGCCAGCTTGATGTCGTCGGTGGCCGTCACCTGGCCGCGCGGGATCACGAAGCGGTAGGTGACGTCCTTGCCGTCGGTGAACTCCAGGCCGAGCGCGCGCTCGTCGAAGGTCGGACCGTCCGGCACGTCGAAGGTGAAGACGCCCGAGTTGCCGGCGCCGGCCGCGGTGATGTCGCTCTTGCTGCCGCCCATGAAGAACGGCAGCGTGTCCTCGTTGAACTGGAGCATGGAGAACTTCAGCGTCAGGTCGCGGTCCGCGTAGACGAACCGGGCCGGGCTGATGGACTGCCAGGTCTCCACCGGGTCCAGCTTGTCCTTCTTGGAGAAGGTGACGCCGTCGGTCGAGGTGTAGCCGAGGTCCACCCAGGCGCTGCCCCAGTCGGTCGACGGGTTGGCGGAGAAGGTGGTCGGCAGCGGCGCCCCGAGCGGGGCGACCAGGACTCGGCCGGTGCCGGCGACGCGGATCTCGGAGGAGGTGTTGCCTGCCATGCGGTGCTCCTTGGGGGAGTTGGATGGGGTGGGTTGGCGCCGTGGGTACGGCAAAGGCCCCGCCGGGATCGGCGAGGCCTGGTCTGGTGGGGGCGTACGCGGGCCGAAGGAGGTCCGGTACGCGGGGGCGGCCCGTCCTCGCGGGCCGGCCGGGTGGCGCTGGGCCGGTCAGTCCGTGCGGACCGACAGCCGCAGCACGCAGAGGTAGCGGTTGGCCGCCGTGTAGAGGTAGTCCGGCAGCCAGCGCGGGCCGTCGGCCTCGCTGACGTCGGTGATGACGGACGTGCCGAGGACCGTGCCGGCGCTGTTCAGCACCACCGCGCGGGCCTGGTTGGCCAGGATGTGCGCGGCCGACTTGGTCGGGCCGTACACCTCCAGCTCGATCAGCGGCTGGTCCAGGTGGAGGTCGTCGATCCAGGCGCCGCCGCGCCGTGAGACGATGACCGCCCGCTGGGTGCCGTCGAAGCCGGCCGGCGGCTCGTCGTCCACGATCGCCCCCGCCAGCTCCGGCAGGTCGGAGAGGAGGTCCACGACCAGGGCCTCCACATCGGGGAAGGTGCTCGGGGCTGAGCTGCTCATGACGCGTTCGCGCTCCTGTCGTTCGAACGGGGGCTTGCGGGGCAACAGCGCGGCGGAGCCGTGCCCGCAAAGGACGCCACCCCCGTGGGGGCGTCGCCCTGGAGGGATGCGGGCACAGCTCCGCCGCTGCACCTACTGTGATTCATTTCGTGCGAGCGCGCAACTCGTTCGTGCGAGCGCGACGTAAGAAGACATGGTTCCGGTGATCGCTGCGGGCGTGATCGGAGTGGTGTGCGCCGCCGTACGCGCGTTACCCTCGGCACTTCGAACATAGATTCGAACAGGGGCGGTGAGTCGTGATGGCACCCCAATGTGCGGACAGGGAGCGGCAGGTGCGAGTGGTCAGCAGTGCCGGCAGTGCCCAGGAGCGGTTGACCGACGTGGTCGCCGCCGCGATGGAGGTGGCGGCCGAGGCGGGGGAGGCCGGGACCTACACCCGGGAGACTGTGAGAACGCTGACCGCCGTGATCGGCAAGGTCGGCGCGCGCATCGCCGTCGACGCCGAACTGCGCGGCTTCGCCAGCGGCTGGCAGGAGGCCATCGCCCATCGCAGCCCGGCCCGCCACGGCCCGCCGGACGCCCAGGTGCTCCGCTTCCGCTCGGACGGCGACACCTGAGACCGCTCGAACAGTCCCCGGGGCGTTCGAACAGACGACGAGGAGGCGGTCACCCCGTACAGGGGTGACCGCCTCCTCGTCGTATTCGTATTCGTACCCGTACTCGTGGTCGTGTACGGCGCGGCTCAGCGCGGCCGGGGCCGCCGCCGGGCCGCGCGCTCGGCCGCGAACACGTCCTCCAGCCGGTAGAGCAGCGCCCGGCCGCGCCGCCCGGCGGGGGAGAGGTGGCCGAGCTGCACCCACTTGCGGATGGTGGCCGGCATCACCCCCGCCTCGGAGGCGGCCAGGTCGGCGTTGATCAGGGTCTCGGCGGCGATGAGCGTCATGGTCTCGGGTCCTCGACTTCCGTACGGGGAAGGGCTGGCGCCCTACGGGCGGAGAGCAGGTGGCGGCGGAGAGCCGGCGGCGGCGAATCCGGCGCTACACCGCGCCCGCCGCCCCGCTCATCGCCGCGCCCGCCGAATCGCCCATCGACTCGCCCGCCGAATCGCCCATCGACTCGCCCGCTGACTCGCCCGCCGACTCGTCCATCGAGGCGTCGATCTCGGCGCGGTCCGCCCCGGACGCGCCGGCCAGCTCCGCCCAGTCCGCCTCGTGCCACACATGCCGGTACGCCGGGTCCGTACCGCAGCCGCACTCGGCGTCGTCGCACCGGCAGGCCGGGTTGACGCAGAGCACCGCCCGGCGGGCCGGGAACGCACGCAGCGACACCGAGTCGCACCACGGGCAGCGCCCGTGCACCCGGACCATCGACTCCGCCTGCCCCAGCACCCGGGCGCACCGCCGGGCCATCCGCCGCGCCTCGTCCCGGACATGCGCGGCGAGCGCCGGATGCCCGGCCACCCGGTCGAGCAGCCCGGCCACCCGGGCCAGCCGCTGCGGTACGGGGGCGTGGCGCGGCCGGCCCAGGCCCAGCTTGTCGTGCACCGCCTCGTCCAGCTCCACCACCCCGTCGGTGATGTCCCGGATCGCGTCCGAGACGTGCAGCCGCAGGGGCGCGGCCGAGTAACCGGGCACCGCCAGCCCGTGCCGCTGCTCCATCAGCAGCGCCTCCCGCCGCTCGGCGCGCAGCCGCTCGGCGGCCTCCGGCGAGGCCGGCGGGCGGTGCGGCGGCCCGCCGGCAGCCGGCCGGCCGCGGCGGCCGGGCGCCAGTTCGGTCAGCAGCTCGGGGAACTGCTTCAGCAGCGCCTCGATCCACAGGGCGGCGTCGCGGACCTGGCGGTCGGTGTCGGACGTCGGTACGGCGGCCATGGCTGCGTCCTTTCGGAGCGGGAGGAGGGAGATCGAAGGTGGGAGGGGATGCGGTACGGCGAGGGGTGTCGTCACCGGTCGGCGCTCTGCCGTACACGGCATACGCCGGCCGTCCGGGCGCGCTCACGGTCCGGTCGGTGACCGTTCGACCGCTATCGTGCGAGCGCGCAATCAGTGGTCCACGTCAGATGCGGCGGCCGCGCCGTCGCCGGGAGGCGCCGTCCAGCGGCACCGGGCGGCCGTTGCGCCACAGTCGGCCCCCGCTCACGCCGTCGAACCAACTCTCGGCCGGCGCCACCGCCTCCAGGCAGCGCGCCACCACCGGGCACCGTCCGCAGGCCGTCAGTGCAGGTGCGGCCGTTGCGGGGCGGCGGGAGAAGACGACCTCCGGCGGCAGGTCCACACAGGCGGCGGCGGCCCGCCAGCCGAAGAACTCCAGGACCTCGGCGAGCGGCGGGGCGGAAACGGCGGGCATGCGGTGCTCCTGATGGCGCGGTGGCAGGCGTGCGGAGAGTTGTTGCGGTGACGCACGTTGTCATGTTGCGGGCTCGCTCGCAACTCCAATTCCGCGGATCTTCGCAGAACCATTACCGTGCGTGCGGAAGGGCACGTAATGCTGCGCGCGCAAGCGCGATAATGTGGGCTCCGCTTCGGAGGGAGGCGACCCGCACGATGACCGCCAGTGATCTGGAACAGTTCGCCGCCTGGATCGAGGACCTGATCCGCCGCCGCGGCTATGACATCGACAGCCCGCGCGGAGGCGGCAAGTCCCGCCTCGCGGACGAGGCCGGCGTCCACCGCGCCGCCATCACCCGGCTGCTCCAGCGGCAGAGCATGCCGGACCTGGAGACCACCCGCCGGCTCGCGCACGTCCTGGGCGTGCCGGTGAGGGACATGCTCATCCGCTCCGGCCGGCTGAGCGAGGACGACCTGCCGCTGCCGGCGGCCGGAGACGGGGCGGCCGGTCCGGCCGCCGCCCGGCGGCTGACGCTGGAGGAGGCCGCGGCCGGTCTCGGCGTACCGGCGGACCAGTGGGAGATGTTCATCAAGGTCGCGGGGCAGTTCCTGCCCGCCGCCCCGGCGCGCCGCGCCCCGCTCGCCAAGGAGTGAGAGCACGGCGGCCCGCCGTGGTCACCGGGTGTCGGACGCGTGTCGGCCCGGTGTCCGCGCCATGCCTGCCCGATGTCTGACGAACCGTGACAGTTAAGCTGTCACGACCTGTCCCCCACGTTCGTACAGGCCGTGTCATCGCGGGCCGCGCACGGCTCGGCCGCCCCCTTGTCCGGGGCGGCCGTCTTCGTGTGCCGGAAAACCCGTGGTGCGGCGGGTGGCAGTCGGCACACGAGAGGCATTGCAGCGCATGGGTGAGGACGACGAGTCCTCCCCGGCCCGGGGGAGCGGAGCCGGTGAGGGTGCGACGGGCCCGGACGACCGGCGGGAGGGCGGCCTGTCCGGCCTCCTCGCCACGCTCGGCGAGCTGCTGGAGGACCATCCGCCGGAAGAGATAGCCGTACTGCTGCGCGCCGAGGTGGAGCGGCTGGAGTTCGCCGCGTACGCCCACGGCTGGCGGGACGCGGCGGCGCACATCGCCGCGGGCCGTGCCGAAGCCGCCCGCGCCGAGGCCGTCCGCGGCCGGTCGCGTGCGTCCCGCCGCCCCGGGCGCACCGGACGGGCCGCGGTGATCCCGTTCCCGCCCAGCCGCCGCGACCCCGGCGGCGGGATCGGCGACGGGGCCGCATCGGGGGACGACGGAGCCGCCGGCGCGGCCGAGGGGCCCGGAACGAGCGCGGCCCGCGCCGCCGGGGAGGTGCGGGCCGGGAGCGGCGGCGTCCCGCCGTCCGCGGAGGACGAGGCCGAGGCGGAGGGCGCCGACCCGGCGTCGGAGGCCGAGCAGGCCCCCGACGCGGAGGCGAACCCCGACGCGGGGCCGGCTCCGGACCCGGACCGCCGCCCCGCCTTCGCCCCCAAGAGCCGCACCTCCAAGGTGCCGACCATCCCCCGGCTCGACGCCGCCGGCCGCCCCCGCCCCCGCGACCGCGAGGACGGCCGCGGCCGGGAGCGGCCGGGTGGCCGGCGCGGCGTCCCCGCCGCGCGCGAGGAGGCCGCCTGCGAGGAGGGCTGCGACTGACCGGACGCGGCCCCCGTCCACCGGTGGGATCGGCGCGGCATCCGCCCGTTTCCCGGGCATGGTCATTTGTTTTGACCCAGGTCCGTACGGTAGGTACGCTCAGACCTTGTGCCTGGGGTGTGCCTGGGCTCGTGTGCGTGTCCTCAACCGCACGGCGAGCCGGTCACGGCCACCGCGATCCGCGCCCTCTCCACTCACCGGTGGAAGTCCGCGGCATCCGACACACCCGACCGCGTGGGTCGGAGGCGTTCCAGGTTAGCTTCACTACACGGCACACAGAAACCGGAGAAGTAGTGCCTACGATCCAGCAGCTGGTCCGCAAGGGCCGGCAGGACAAGGTCGAGAAGAACAAGACGCCCGCACTCGAGGGTTCCCCTCAGCGCCGCGGCGTCTGCACGCGTGTGTTCACGACCACCCCGAAGAAGCCGAACTCGGCCCTCCGTAAGGTCGCGCGTGTGCGTCTGACCAGCGGCATCGAGGTCACGGCCTACATCCCGGGTGAGGGACACAACCTGCAGGAGCACTCCATCGTGCTCGTGCGTGGTGGCCGTGTGAAGGACCTGCCGGGTGTTCGTTACAAGATCATCCGCGGCTCGCTCGACACCCAGGGTGTCAAGAACCGCAAGCAGGCCCGCAGCCGCTACGGCGCCAAGAAGGAGAAGTAAGAATGCCTCGTAAGGGCCCCGCCCCGAAGCGCCCGGTCATCATCGACCCGGTCTACGGTTCTCCTCTGGTGACCTCGCTCATCAACAAGCTCCTCCTGAACGGCAAGCGCTCCACCGCCGAGCGCATCGTCTACGGCGCCATGGAAGGCCTCCGTGACAAGACCGGCAACGACCCGGTCATCACGCTGAAGCGCGCGCTGGAGAACGTCAAGCCGTCGCTCGAGGTCAAGTCCCGCCGTGTCGGTGGCGCCACGTACCAGGTGCCGATCGAGGTCAAGCCCGGTCGCGCCTCCACGCTCGCGCTGCGCTGGCTCGTCGGCTACTCCCGCGCCCGTCGCGAGAAGACCATGACCGAGCGCCTCATGAACGAGCTGCTGGACGCCTCGAACGGCCTCGGCGCCTCGGTCAAGAAGCGTGAGGACACGCACAAGATGGCCGAGTCCAACAAGGCCTTCGCGCACTACCGCTGGTAGTCGCACCCCACATCGAGACCGAGAGAAGACTGAAGCCTTATGGCTACCACTTCGCTTGACCTGGCCAAGGTCCGCAACATCGGGATCATGGCCCACATCGACGCGGGCAAGACGACCACCACCGAGCGGATCCTGTTCTACACCGGTGTCTCCTACAAGATCGGTGAAGTCCACGATGGCGCCGCCACCATGGACTGGATGGAGCAGGAGCAGGAGCGCGGCATCACGATCACGTCTGCCGCGACGACCTGCCACTGGCCGCTGGAAGACGTTGACCACACCATCAACATCATCGACACCCCGGGCCACGTCGACTTCACCGTAGAGGTGGAGCGCTCGCTCCGCGTGCTCGACGGTGCCGTGACGGTGTTCGACGGCGTCGCCGGTGTCGAGCCGCAGTCCGAGACCGTGTGGCGTCAGGCGGACCGCTACGGCGTTCCGCGTATCTGCTTCGTCAACAAGCTCGACCGCACCGGCGCCGAGTTCCACCGCTGTGTCGACATGATCAAGGACCGGCTGGGCGCCCAGCCGCTGGTCATGCAGCTTCCGATCGGCGCCGAGGCCGACTTCAAGGGCGTCATCGACCTCGTGACGATGAAGGCCCTGGTCTGGTCCGCCGAGGCGGCCAAGGGCGAGATGTACGACACCGTCGACATCCCGGACACCCACACCGAGGCGGCCGAGGAGTACCGCGGCCTGCTGATCGAGGCCGTGGCCGAGAACGACGAAGAGATCATGGAGCTGTACCTGGAGGGCCAGGAGCCCACCGTGGAGCAGCTCTACGCCGCGATCCGTCGTATCACCATCGCCTCCGGCAAGTCCGCTGACACCACGGTCACCCCGGTGTTCTGCGGCACCGCGTTCAAGAACAAGGGCGTCCAGCCCCTGCTCGACGCGGTCGTGCGCTTCCTCCCCTCCCCGCTCGACGTCGAGGCCATCGAGGGCCACGACGTGAAGGACGCGGAGACGGTCGTCAAGCGCAAGCCGTCGGACCAGGAGCCGCTGTCGGCGCTGGCGTTCAAGATCATGAGCGACCCGCACCTCGGCAAGCTCACCTTCGTCCGGATCTACTCCGGTCGCCTGGAGTCCGGCACCTCGGTGCTGAACTCCGTCAAGGGCAAGAAGGAGCGCATCGGCAAGATCTACCGCATGCACGCCAACAAGCGTGAGGAGATCGAGTCGGTGGGCGCCGGCGACATCGTCGCCGTCATGGGCCTGAAGCAGACCACCACCGGTGAGACGCTGTGCGACGACAAGCAGCCGGTGATCCTGGAGTCCATGGACTTCCCGGCGCCGGTCATCGAGGTCGCGATCGAGCCCAAGTCCAAGGGTGACCAGGAGAAGCTGGGTGTCGCCATCCAGCGTCTCGCGGAGGAGGACCCCTCCTTCCAGGTGCACACCAACGAGGAGACCGGCCAGACCGTCATCGGCGGCATGGGCGAGCTTCACCTCGAGGTGCTGGTCGACCGGATGAAGCGCGAGTTCAAGGTCGAGGCCAACGTCGGCAAGCCGCAGGTCGCGTACCGCGAGACGATCCGCAAGGCCGTCGAGCGCGTGGACTACACCCACAAGAAGCAGACCGGTGGTACCGGTCAGTTCGCCAAGGTGCAGATCGCGATCGAGCCGATCGAGGGCGGCGACGCCTCGTACGAGTTCGTCAACAAGGTCACCGGTGGCCGCATCCCCAAGGAGTACATCCCCTCGGTGGACGCGGGCGCGCAGGAGGCCATGCAGTTCGGCATCCTGGCCGGCTACGAGATGACGGGCGTCCGCGTCACGCTCATCGACGGTGGCTACCACGAGGTCGACTCCTCGGAGCTCGCCTTCAAGATCGCCGGTTCGCAGGCCTTCAAGGAGGCCGCGCGCAAGGCTTCCCCCGTGCTCCTCGAGCCGATGATGGCCGTCGAGGTCACCACGCCCGAGGACTACATGGGCGAGGTCATCGGCGACATCAACTCCCGCCGTGGCCAGATCCAGGCCATGGAGGAGCGGGCCGGCGCCCGGGTCGTCAAGGGCCTGGTGCCGCTCTCGGAGATGTTCGGCTACGTCGGCGACCTCCGCAGCAAGACCTCGGGTCGCGCAAGCTACTCGATGCAGTTCGACTCCTACGCCGAGGTTCCCCGGAACGTCGCCGAGGAGATCATCGCGAAGGCCAAGGGCGAGTAACCCACCCGGGTTCACGCCGTAGGCTTGACACCATGCGCCGGGGGCCCGGTCCCGAACCCGAGGCCGGCCCCGGCGGATGGCACCCCAGCAAAGATCACCTGGCGCCGATGAGTAAGGCGTACAGAACCACTCCACAGGAGGACCCCAGTGGCGAAGGCGAAGTTCGAGCGGACTAAGCCGCACGTCAACATCGGCACCATCGGTCACATCGACCACGGTAAGACGACCCTCACGGCCGCCATTACCAAGGTGCTGCACGACGCGTACCCGGACCTGAACGAGGCCTCGGCCTTCGACCAGATCGACAAGGCTCCCGAGGAGCGCCAGCGCGGTATCACCATCTCCATCGCGCACGTCGAGTACCAGACCGAGGCGCGTCACTACGCCCACGTCGACTGCCCGGGTCACGCGGACTACATCAAGAACATGATCACCGGTGCGGCGCAGATGGACGGCGCCATCCTGGTGGTCGCCGCCACCGACGGCCCGATGCCGCAGACCAAGGAGCACGTGCTCCTGGCCCGCCAGGTCGGCGTCCCCTACATCGTCGTCGCCCTGAACAAGGCCGACATGGTGGACGACGAGGAGATCCTGGAGCTCGTCGAGCTCGAGGTCCGCGAGCTCCTCACCGAGTACGAGTTCCCGGGCGACGACGTTCCGGTCGTCCAGGTCTCCGCGCTCAAGGCCCTCGAGGGCGACAAGGAGTGGGGCGAGAAGCTCCTCGGCCTCATGAAGGCCGTGGACGAGTCCATCCCGCAGCCCGAGCGTGACGTCGACAAGCCGTTCCTGATGCCGATCGAGGACGTCTTCACGATCACCGGTCGTGGCACCGTCGTCACCGGTCGCATCGAGCGCGGTGTCCTCAAGGTCAACGAGACCGTCGACATCATCGGCATCAAGACCGAGAAGACCACCACCACGGTCACCGGCATCGAGATGTTCCGCAAGCTGCTCGACGAGGGCCAGGCCGGTGAGAACGTCGGTCTGCTGCTCCGCGGCATCAAGCGCGAGGACGTCGAGCGCGGCCAGGTCATCATCAAGCCGGGCTCGGTCACCCCGCACACCGAGTTCGAGGCGCAGGCCTACATCCTGTCCAAGGACGAGGGTGGCCGCCACACGCCGTTCTTCAACAACTACCGCCCGCAGTTCTACTTCCGTACCACGGACGTGACCGGCGTCGTGACCCTCCCCGAGGGCACCGAGATGGTCATGCCGGGCGACAACACCACCATGACGGTCTCGCTGATCCAGCCGGTCGCCATGGAGGAGGGCCTGAAGTTCGCCATCCGTGAGGGTGGCCGGACCGTCGGCGCCGGCCAGGTCACCAAGATCAACAAGTAGTCCTGTCGATCTGACCTGGTAGCTCCTACGAGCTGCTCGCATCGCGGAAGCCCCCGCGTCCCCCGGTCCGCCGGGTGGGCGCGGGGGTTTTCCGTGTCCTGCGGCCCTGTGTCCGGCAAACGGCCCTGTGTCCGGCGGACACCGGCGTCCGCCGTAAACGGGGTGCGCGGGCCGGACCGCGGCTGGGACTCTGGCATCGATGAACCGCGACCTGATGTCCCACCTCGCCCACGCCGACCACCCCATTGCCGACCCGCTCGGCGACGACACGGTTCAACGCCTGCTGCGCCGCGCCGTCCCCGTTCCCGACGCCCGCGTCCTCGACCTCGGCTGCGGCGGCGGGGAGTGGCTGCTGCGCACCCTGGCCGCGCACCCCGAGGCACGGGCCGTGGGCGTCGACCTCTCCGAGCCCGCCCTCGCCCGCGCTCGCGCCGCCGCCGAGACCGCCGGCGCCGGCGACCGGCTCACCCTCCACCGCGCGGACGCCGCCGCGTTCACCGACCCGGCCGGCTTCGACCTCGTCCTCTGCCTCGGCGTGGCGCACGTCTTCGGCGGCCTGCTGCCCACCCTCGCCGCCGCCCGAGAGCACCTGGCCCCCGGCGGCCGGGTCCTGGTCGGCGACGCCTACTGGCAGGCCGAACCCTCCCCGGCGGCCGTCGAGATGCTCGGCGAGGGCTACACCGACCTGCACTCCACCGTGGACCGGGTGGTCGCCGCCGGCTGGACCCCGGTCTACGGGCACACCAGCACCCGCCACGAGCTGGACGACTACGAGTGGAACTGGACCGGCTCGCTCGCCGCCTGGGCGCTGGACCACCCCGAGGACCCCGACAGCGCCGACGCCCTCAAGGCGGCCGACGCCCACCGCCGCGAATGGGCCGCCTACCGGGACGCGTTCGGCTTCGTCAGCCTGGTGCTGCGGCCGACGCCGTAAGGCCGGTCAATCACCGAAGCGGGCGGCCACCGCGGTCGCCCGCTCCCGCGATGAGCCCGACGGCAAGCCCGAGCACCCCGGCGACATGGCCGCCCAGCTCGCGCTGAGCCTGGACAACCTGGAAGCCGTCCTCGCCGGGGCCGGCACGACCCTGACCAACCTGGTCCGCCTCGTCGTCCACACCGCCGACGTCGACCGGCTGTCCGCGCACCACGGCGTGCTCGCCGCGAGTCTCGGGGCAGCGGGCGCGGCCCCCGCCACCACCCTGCTCGGCGTGAACCGGCCGGCCCTCCCCGGCCTCATGGTCGAGCTGGCGGGGACGGCGGTGGACTGACGGACGCCCGTCGCCGCCCCGACCGCCCGGCGGCGTTAAGGTGCGGGGCATGACCCTGGACGCGAAGATGATCACGATCGACTGCGGCGAGCCCCGCACCCTCGCCGCCTGGTGGGCGCGGGCCCTGGACGCGGAGATCGCCGAGGACTTCGACGGGGAGTTCGTGATCGTCGGGGCACAGCCGCTGGTGCTGGGCTTCCAGCACGTGGACGAGGTCCGGCAGACCAAGAACCGCGTCCACGTCGACTTCCACACCGAGGACCGCGCCGCCGAGGTGGCGCGGCTGGTCGCGATGGGCGCGACCGTGGTCGGTGAGCACTCCGCCGGGCCGCTGACCTGGAACGTCCTTCAGGACCCGGAGGGCAACGAGTTCTGCGTGGCGGGCTGAGCCCGCTCAGCTCGCCGGGTCCTGGGCGTGCAGGATCTGCACCAGGTTGCCGCAGGTGTCGTCCAGGACGGCGGTGGTGACGGGGCCGAGCTCCAGCGGCTCCTGGGTGAAGTGCACACCCAGCCCGCGCAGCCGCTCGTACTCCGCGCGCACGTCGTCCACGGCGAACTGGACGAGCGGAATGCCGTCCTCCACCATCGCGTCGCGGTACGTCCTGGCGGCCGGGTGCCCGGCCGGCTCCAGCAGGAGTTCGGCCCCGTCCGGCTCCTCGGGCGAGACGACCGTCAGCCACCGGTCCTGCTCGCCGACCGGGACATCGTGCTTCTTCACAAAGCCGAGCACCTCGGTGTAGAAGTGCAGCGCCTTGGCCTGGTCGTCCACGAAGACGCTGGTCAGTCGGATTCTCATGGGGACTCCTCCGGGGTGTCGGTCCTGAGCCACCGCGTCGCGATGCGTGCGAGGGGCTCGGTGTTCAGGTCGTGGTGCTTGTAGCGGCCCTGGCGGCGCACGCGCACCAGGTCCGCCGCTTCGAGCACGGCCAGGTGCTGGCTGACCGCCTGCCGGGACAGCCCCAGGTCGTGCTTCACCGCCAGCCGCCCGCAGATCTCGAAAAGGGTCTGGCCGTCCCGTTCCACCAGCTCGTCGAGAATGCGCCGACGGGTGGGGTCGGCCAGGGCCTTGAAAACATCCTCCGCCATGACCGCCATCATAGGCAAGTAGCGACTTGCCTATGGGGCGGGTCGGCGCAGCGGGCACTCGGCCCACACGGTCTTGCCCGGCCCCTCCCGCTCCGCCACGCCCCACGCGCTGCTGAGCGCCGCGACGAGTGTGAGTCCGTGGCCGCCGGACGCGTCCGCATCGATACGCGGGCGGGGCCGCCCCTCGTGGGTGTCGGCGACCTCGACGCGGACCAGGGCCGCGCCCTCGTCGTACGTCAGCCGCAGGGCGAAGTCCCGCCCGGGGACGCGGCCATGGAGCACGGCGTTGGCCGCCAGCTCCGCCACGACGAGGGTGGCCCCTTCGGTGCTGACCACGCCCCACTGGGTGAGCTGCTGCGCGGCCAGCAGCCTGGCGAGGCGCGCACCCCGGCGGGTGGAGGAGAAGCGCTGCGCGAACGTACGTACGGTGACGGGAGGTTCGGTCTCGATGTCTGCCATGGGGCAAGCGTCGCGGGGCGGCGGCGCTGGTCGGGAGGGACGCAGGAGATACAGATGCGGTTGTATCTGCTGACCCGCTGGACCGGGTGCGTGACGGTACGTGAGCATGTCCCGCATGACGGCGGTGAACGACGGCGAGGCGCGGCGCGCCCAGGGTGAGCCGGAACCCCCGGAGAGTCTGCGGACGTTCGGGGCGGTGCTCAAGGCGTTACGGGAGGAGGCCGGCCTCACGCGCGAGCAGTTCGCGCCCCTGGTGCGCTACTCGGTGCCGTACGTGGCGAAGATGGAGCAGGGGCGGCGGTTCCCTCCGGGGGACCTGGTCGGCAGGGTGTCGGAGAGCCTGGGAGCCGGACCGGCGAGGGTGCTCGACGCCGCTGTCCGGAGCCTTCGGCGGAAGCCCGGGCTGGCGTCCTGGTTCCAGCCGTGGGCCGCGACCGAGGAGATCGCGCTGTCGCTGTACACCTACGACTGCGCGGTGATCCCTGGGCTGTTGCAGCCGGAGGCGTACCTGCGGGAGGTCCTGCGGCAGCGGCTTCCCGCCGCCAGCCAGGACAAGATGGACGAGCGTCTCGCGGGCCGACTGGAGCGGCAGCGGTTGCTGGAGACCAGGCCGGACACCCAGTTCAGCTTCGTCCTGGAAGAGGCGCTGATCGAGCGTCGCTTCGGAGGGCGCGAAGCGACTCGGTCGCTGCTGGAGACCCTGCTGGAGCGGGGCGGTCGGCCGAACATCGAGATCCAGGTGATGCCCAGGTCCGCAGCCGAGCACCAGGGCTTCGAAGGGCCGATGTGTCTCGCCGAACTGCCCGACCACCACTGGCTCGGCTACGTCGAAGCACATGACACCAGCACCCTGATCACCGACCCCAAAACGGTCAGTTTCATGCTTCAGCGCTATGGCAAGATGCGCTCACAGGCTCTGAGCCCGGAGGCTTCCCGGAGCCTGCTGGAGCAGATGCGAGGAGCGCTATGAGCACCACGGAACTCGACTGGTTCAAGTCCAGCTACAGCGGTGGCGGCGGCGGCAACTGCGTCGAGGTGGCCCTCTCCTGGACGAAGTCCAGCTACAGCGGTGCCGGTGGCGGGGACTGCGTCGAGGTCGCATCGTGCCCCGCCGCCGTTCATGTGCGGGACTCCAAGGACACCGCGCGCGAGCCGTTCGCCGTGGCCCCGGCCGCCTGGGCCGCGTTCGTCTCGACGCTGTAGGCGGCCAGGGCCTCGCGCCAGTCCCGGAGCGGGCTCAGCCCGGCCCGCGCCCAGCGGGCGTGGCCCAGGACGCTGTACGCCGGGCGCGGGGCGGGGCGGGGG
>NZ_PVLV01000143.1 GCF_002982015.1 Streptomyces solincola | reverse complement strand
CGACGTCCCCGGCAACATCGAGGTCCGCGACTGGGTGCCGCAGCACGTCGAGCTGCGGCACCCAGTCGCGGACCTCGATGTTGCCGGGGACGTCGCCGAGTTCGGACGGGTCGACGTGCTTGCCGATCTGTAGGACGACGTGCCAGCCGGGCAGGTCGCCGAACGCCTCGACGCAGGCGCGGTAGAAGGCGGGCTGCTTGGTGAAGGCGGAGCCGAGCGAGACGAGGAGGACCTTCTCGGCTCCGGCGGGCCGCTGCCAGGCCCCCTGGCCGGAGCGGTCGCCCTGGCAGGGGCCGACGAAGCGGTAGACCGCCTCGTCGACCCGGTCGGCGTGCGGCTGGAGGGCGCGGGGGATGGTGACGACCGCCCGGCGGGGGCGGGCGACGAAGTCGTCGGGGTCGGTGTCGATGCCGTTCTCCGCGAGCCAGCCCCGGTAGCGCGCGTAGTACGCCTTGCCGCGCTCGGACCGCTTCAGCTCGGCGTACATGGGCTCGGCCACCTCCTCCTCGTAGCCCTTCCAGGGCACCAGGTGCGTCCACAGGGAGACGGCGGGCACGCCCCAGCGGTGGGCGAGGACCGCGCCGGCAGCGGCGGTGGTGTCGTGCAGGACGAGGTCGGGGACGTCGCCCTCGAACGCCTCGGCCAACTGCGGCAGCGCCTGCATCGCGTCGGTCAGGAACGGCTCGATGTTGTCGATGAGTTCGGTGCCCCAGGCGTCCGGGTCGTCGTCGACCGGCAGCGTGGAGGTGTACGGGACGGGCCGGGCGCCGGTGGCGGCGACCTGGTCGGCGAAGGCCGGCGGGATGGCGTAGCTGACGCGGTGTCCGCGGGCCACGAGCTCCCGGACGACGTCGAGGTGCGGGTAGACGTGGCCGTGGGCGGCGATGGAGACCATGGCGATGTGGGCGGCGCGGGGCGCGTGATTCGGCATACCGAGGACCATAGACGAGACGATACGTATCGTGCAACCACTTTCGCCGCCCGTTCCGCACCGCCGCCCCGTTCCGCATCGCCGCCCCCTACCGCACCGCCGCCCGTTCCCCACCGCCGCCCGTTCCGCTCCGCCGTCCGGCCGGATGGGAGACTGAACGGTCGGCGAGAGGAAGGCACGAGGGCATGGACGAGGTACGCGCGCGGGAGGTGCTGGCGGCGGCCGGCCTGGCGGGCGGCGAGGGCGGGGCGGAGCTGCTGGCGCTCGGCGAGAACGCCGTCTTCCGCACCGGCGCGCACGGCGCCCTGGTGGTCAAGGTCGGCCGGGACGCCGAGCTGCTGGAGCGGGCCCGGCGCGAGGTGGCCGTGGCGGGCTGGCTCGCCGAGGCGGGTGTGCCGGCGGTGCGGGCCGCCGAGCCGGGGCCCCGGCTGGTGGACGGGTGCCCGGTCACCGTCTGGCACCGGCTGCCCGACGCCGTCCGCCCGCCCGAGCCGCGCGACCTCGCCCCGCTGCTGCGGCGGGTGCACGCGCTGCCCGCGCCGCCGTTCGCCCTGCCGGCGCGGGAGCTGCTGGGCGGCGTCGAGCGCTGGCTGAGGCTGGCCGGCGACGCCATCGACCCGGCCGACGCCGCGTACCTGCGCGCCCGGCGGGACGGCTTCGCCGCGGCCGCCGCCGCGCTGGTCCCGCATCTGCCGCCCGGCCCCGTGCACGGCGACGCGCTGCCGCGCAACGTGCACGTCGGGCCGGACGGACCGGTCCTGGTGGACCTGGAGACCTTCTCCTGCGACCTGCGCGAACACGACCTGGTCGTCCTCGCCCTGTCCCGGGACCGCTACGGGCTCGACCCGGCCGCCTACGACGCCTTCACCGAGGCGTACGGCTGGGACGTGCGCGACTGGGACGGCTGCGCCGTGCTGCGCGGCGCCCGGGAGACCGCGAGCTGCGCCTGGGTGGCGCAGCACGCCCCGGCCAACCCCGCGGCGCTGGCCGAGTTCCGGCGGCGGGTGGCGTCGCTGCGCGAGGGCGATCCGGAAGTGCGCTGGCACCCCTTCTGATCGCGGCGCTCCCCCCGTAGGTTGACCTTCGGCGCGGCCCCCGCCCGGGCCGACCGGACCACCGGCCGACCGGACCACCGGCCGACCGACTGACTGACCGACCAGGGGAGACCGTCATGCGCGTGGAGTTGTCCGAGGTGTCGCTGGAGGTCCAGGACAACGGCACGGGCCGCGATCCGGTGCTGCTGCTGCACGGCTTCCCCGACACCCACGACCTGTGGCGGCACCAGTTCAAGGCGCTGGACGCGGCCGGACACCGGGTGATCGCGCCGGACCTGCGCGGCTTCGGGGCCTCGGACCGGCCGGCCGACCCGACGGCCTACCACCCCCTGCACTCGGCCGGGGACATGGTGCAGCTCATGGACCGTCTGGACGTCGGCCGCGTCCATCTGGTCGGCCACGACTGGGGGGCGGGCGTCGCCCAGGCGCTGGCCGCCGTGGAGCCGGCCCGCGTCGCGACCCTCACCCTGCTGTCGGTGGGGCACGCCTCCTCGCTGCTGACGGCCGGCTGGGAGCAGCGCCGCCGCTCCTGGTACATGCAGCTCTTCCAGCGGGAGGGCCTCGCGGAGGAGTTCCTGTCCCGGGACGACTTCGCGCAGCTGCGGGAGATGCTGGGCGCGCACCCGGAGCCGGAGGAGGCGCTGGCGAGGATGCGGGAGCCGGGGGCGCTGACCGCCGCGCTGGGCGTCTACCGGGCGGGGCTGCCGGCCGAGGTGATGTTCGGTCCGGTGCCGGACGGGCCGCGGCTGCGCGGTCCGGTGCTGGGCGTGTGGAGCGACGGCGACCCCTTCCTCACCGAGCGGTCGATGACCGGGACGGAAGCCTACGTGGACGGGGAGTTCCGCTACGAGCGGGTGGAGGGCGTCGGGCACTGGCTCCCGCTGGAGGCGCCGGAGCGGGTCGGCGACCTCCTCCTCGGCTTCTTCGACGCCCACGGCCGCCCGCCGCGCGAGTCCTGACGGACCGGGGCGTCACCCGGCCGCGACCGGCGCGGGCAGGCGCAGCGGCCACACCGGGTCGATGACGGCGTCCGGGGTGCCCTTGCGGCGCAGGAAGCGCTGGAAGTCGGCGGCCCACTCGGCGTACCAGCGCACCTGCCGGTCGTGCAGCTCGGCCGGCTCCAGCGCGGCGACGGCCGGGTGCCGCTCGGCTATCGCCCGGGCCACCAGGACGGCGGCGAGCGCGTCGGCGGCCGCCTGGTGGGCGCCGTCGAGCACCACGCCGTACTCGGCGCAGACCGCCTCCAGGGTCCGCTTGCCGCGGCGGTAGCGGTCCACGGCCCGGTCGATGGTGTACGGGTCCAGCACCGGTCCGACCGGCGCGCCGTCCAGCCGCTCGGCCAGTGGGGGCAGGCGGTGGCGGTGCAGTTCGGCGGCGAGCAGCGAGAGGTCGAAGGCGGCGTTGTAGGCGACCACGGGCGTGCCCCGGCGCCAGTGGGCGGTGAGGACGTCGGCCAGCTCGCCGGCCACCTGGCGGGCGGGGCTTCCCTCGGCGGCGGCCCGCTCGCTGCTGATCCCGTGGATGGCGGTGGCCTGGGCCGGGATGCGCACGCCCGGGTCCGCCAGCCATTCCCGGCGGCCCGTCACCTGCCCGCCGCGCACCTCGACGACCGCCGCGGTGACGATGCGCGCCTCCCGCGGTTCGGTGCCCGTCGTCTCCAGGTCGAAGCCGACCAGCGTCTCCCCGTGCCAGCTCATGGTCCCCCCTCGGTGTCGTGGATCGGTCCGCAATGGGGCCGGGCCGGCGGCCCGCTCCCCCACGGCCTTCACCCTGCCACGCGCCACTGACAACGCCCCGCCGGCCGGGCGCCGGGCCCGACGCGGGGTCAGCTCAGGAGACGGGGCGGGAGTCGGACCAGACGGACTCGAACTCCTCGCGGTAGGTGGTGAAGAGGCCGGGTTCCGGTTCCGCGCCGGAGCGCAGGGCGGTGCGGCGGCCGCCGCGCAGGACCAGGACGGGGGCCTCGATGCCGCGGGCGCGGCGCAGGTAGGACTGGACGACGCCGACGCCGTCCGGGCCGTCGCCGTCCACCAGGTAGGCGGTGAAGCGGGGGGTCTCGTCGAAGACCTGGATGCGGAAGGCGCCCGGGTCGCGCAGCCGGGCGCGGACCCGCCGCATGTGCAGGATGTTCATCTCCACCGAGCGGCTCAGCTCGCCCTTCTTCAGGCCCAGTTCGCGTTCGCGGCGCTTGACGGCGCTGCTGGCCGGGTTGAGGAAGAGCAGCCGGGTGCGGCAGCCGGACTCGGCCAGGTGCACCAGCCGCCGCCCGGAGAAGTTCTGCACCAGGAGGTTGAGCCCTATGCCGACGGCGTCCAGCCGCCGGGCCCCGCCGAAGAGGTCCTCGGCGGGCATCAGCCGCTGGAGCCGCACCCGGTCGGCGTGCACCGAGACCACATCGGCGTAGCGGTCGCCGACCAGTTCCTCGACGGCGTCCACCGGCAGCCGGTGGGCGGAGGGCGTCTCGGCGCCGCTGCCGAGGATCTCCAGGAGCCGGGCGGAGGCCCGTTCGGCCTGGTCCAGCACGGTGCGGGAGAGCGCCCGGTTGCGGGAGACGACGTTGCGGGTGACCTCCAGCTCGTCCAGGACCAGCTCCACCTCGCGCCGGTCGTCGATGTAGGGCTCGAAGCAGGGCCAGTGCTGCACCATCAGCTCGCGCAACTGGGGCAGGGTGAGGAAGCTGAGCACGTTGTCGTCGGCCGGGTCCAGCAGGTACCCCTTGCGGCGGGAGACCTCGCGGACGGCGACCGCGCGCTGGACCCACTCCTGGCCGGCCGGTCCGGCCGCGGCCACCACCCAGTCGTCGCCGTGCACCGGCGCGTAGACGGGCCGCAGCACCGCGGCCACCACCGCGCGCAGCCGCTGTTCGATCAGATTCAGCCAGATATAGGCGCGGCCGGCGCGCTGGGCGCGGGTGCGCACCTCGCTCCAGGCGTCGGCGCCCCAGTCCAGCTCCGCGCCGATCTGCATCGGCCGGGCCAGCGGCACCGCTCCGGGCGGCGTGTCCTCCGTGACGCCGGCGGGTTCCGCAGGGTCCCCCTGCGGGGCGGGATCGCCGCGGCGACCCGACTCCCCTGGGGGCAGCTCCAGCCCTCCCGAGCTCACCCGCACACCGCCTTCTGCTCCCGCGCACCCGTCCGACAACGATCAAGGAAGGGTACTCCGGGAGGGCGAGGGGTCGCAGCCCGTTGGCCGCCGCTTCCGCTCAACCTCCGCACTCGTACGGGCACTTCCGCCCCTGCCCCGGGTCCGGATCGGGGGCATTGCTCATGGTTGGCCCGGGGCGGGGCCCGGCGACCGGCCCGGCAGCGGGCCGGCGCGGTGCGCGGCGGCGGGTCCGGACGCGTGGGGGCGACACCGGGTGCGCGCGGTTGACCGGGCCGGGAGGGGGAAGCGGAAAGGACCGGGGCCGGGCGGCGGCCGCCGGCGGCCGGCACCCCGACCACTCGAACGGCGGGACGGATTCCGGCCACCCGACCAGGGCCGATCCCGGTCACCCGGCGGCGCGGGCAGATGTCCTGGGAGGTTCGGCCGGTTTCGGGGAACATTCTGGCTCAAGTGACACCCATCAGCCGGATCAGAAGTGGAAGAGTCTGTCTATGCAGGTCTGGCCGGGGACGGCGTATCCCCTCGGTGCCACCTACGACGGCGCCGGAACCAATTTCGCGGTCTTCTCCGAGGCCGCAGACCGAATCGAGCTGTGTCTGCTCCATGACGACGGCTCCGAGACCGCGGTGGAGCTGCGCGAGACGGATGCCTTCGTCCGCCACGCGTACCTGCCCGGCGTGATGCCGGGCCAACGCTACGGATTCCGGGTCCACGGACCGTACGCGCCGGAGCGCGGACAGCGCTGCAACTCCGCGAAGTTGCTGCTCGATCCCTACGCGCGGGCCATCGCCGGCGCCGTCGACTGGGGCGAGGCGGTGTACGGCTACCACTTCGGCAAGCCGGACTCCCGCAACGACCTGGACTCGGCGCCGCACACGATGGCCTCGGTGGTGGTCAACCCCTACTTCGACTGGGGCGACGACCGCCGGCCGCGCCACGACTACCACCGGACGGTGATCTACGAGGCGCACGTCAAGGGCCTGACCATGCGGCACCCGGCGCTGCCGGACGAGTTGCGCGGCACCTACGCGGGTCTGGCCCACCCCGCGGTGATCGAGCACCTGACCGAGCTGGGGGTGACCGCGCTGGAACTGATGCCGGTGCACCAGTTCGTCAACGACCACCGGCTCGCCGACGCGGGGCTCGCCAACTACTGGGGCTACAACACCATCGGCTTCTTCGCCCCGCACAACGCGTACGCCTCCTGGGGCGACCGCGGGCAGCAGGTGCTGGAGTTCAAGTCGGCGGTGCGGGCGCTGCACCAGGCGGGCATCGAGGTCATCCTCGACGTGGTCTACAACCACACCGCCGAGGGCAACCACCTGGGGCCGACGCTCTCCTTCCGGGGGCTGGACAACCCCTCGTACTACCGGCTCACCGACAACCCCCGGTACTACATGGACACCACCGGCACCGGGAACTCGCTGCTCATGCGGTCGCCGCACGTGCTCCAGCTCATCATGGACTCGCTGCGGTACTGGGTGACCGAGATGCACGTGGACGGCTTCCGCTTCGACCTGGCGGCCACCCTGGCCCGCCAGTTCCACGAGGTGGACCGGCTGTCCTCGTTCTTCGACCTGGTCCAGCAGGACCCGGTGGTCAGCCAGGTGAAGCTGATCGCCGAGCCCTGGGACGTCGGCGAGGGCGGCTACCAGGTGGGCAACTTCCCGCCGCTGTGGACCGAGTGGAACGGCAAGTACCGCGACACGGTCCGCGACCTGTGGCGGGGCGAGCCGCGCACCCTGGCGGAGTTCGCCTCCCGGCTCACCGGCTCCTCCGACCTCTACCAGGACGACGGCCGCCGGCCGCTGGCCTCGGTCAACTTCGTCACCTGCCACGACGGCTTCACCCTGCGCGACCTGGTCTCGTACAACGACAAGCACAACGACGAGAACGGCGAGGGCAACCGCGACGGCGAGAGCCACAACCGGTCGTGGAACTGCGGGGCCGAGGGCGAGACCGACGACGAGGACATCCGGAGGCTGCGCACGCGCCAGATGCGCAACTTCATCGCCACCCTGATGCTGTCCCAGGGCGTGCCCATGATCAGCCACGGCGACGAGTTCGGGCGCACCCAGCGGGGCAACAACAACGCCTACTGCCAGGACAACGAGATCGCCTGGCTCCGCTGGCCGGACCCGGACGGGTCCGACCAGTCCGGGCCGGCGGCGGACGGCGGCCGGGAGGAGCCGGGGGCGGAGGCCACCGACGACGGCGGCGAGGACACCTCCCGGGCGGACGCCGAGGCGCGGTCGCTGCTGGAGTTCACCCGTTCGATGGTGTGGCTGCGCCGGGACCATCCGGTCTTCCGCCGGCGCCGCTTCTTCCACGGGCGGCCGGTGGAGGGCACCCACGACGAGCTGTCGGACATCAACTGGTTCACCCCCGAGGGTGAGGAGATGACGTCGCAGGACTGGCAGCTCGCGCACGCCAAGGCGGTGTCGGTGTTCCTCAACGGCAGCGCCATCTCCGAGCCCGGACCGCGCGGCGAGCGGATCGCCGACGACTCGTTCCTGCTGATGGTGAACGCCGCCGCGGAGGACATCGAGTTCGTGGTGCCGGTCAACCACGGCCGCCAGTGGCAGGTGGTGGTGGACACCTCCGAGGAGGACGGGGTGGAGCCGGGGCAGGGCGTCAAGCTCGCCGCCGGCGACCGGCTGACGCTGATCGGCCGCAGCCTGGCGGTGCTGCGCCGACCGGCCTGACGCCCGCCGCGCACCAGCGCGACCACCGCGGCCCGGCGGCCACCACACCGCCGGGCCGCGGCGCCGTCCACCGGGAGGCCCCCGCGCGTACGCCGGGCGGGTGACCGGGCGGACCGGCGTCGTACGCCGGCCGGGTGATCCGGCGTGAATACGACCGTACGATGAGCGGGAGTGCCCCGGCGGGGTACCTGGACCTGCATGACGCCCCTCGCCACCTACCGGCTCCAGATACAGCCGGAGTTCCCGTTCGCCGCCGCCGCGGACGCGGTGCCGGCACTCGCCGCGCTCGGCATCTCCCACCTGCACCTCTCCCCGGTGCTGGAGGCGGTCCCCGGGTCGACGCACGGCTACGACGTCACCGACCACGCACGGATCCGCGAGGAGCTGGGCGGCGAGGAGGGGCTGCGGGCCCTGGCCGCCGCCGCCCGCGCGCACGGCCTGGGCCTGGTGGTGGACCTCGTCCCCAACCACATGGCCGCCTCCCCGCTCCACAACCGCGCCCTGCGGGCCGTGCTCAGGGACGGCCCCGACTCGCCGTACGCGCGCTGGTTCGACGTCGACTGGGCGGCCGGCGGCGGGAAGCTGCTGCTGCCGGTGCTCGGCCGCCCGGTCGGCGAGGAGCTGCCGGAGATGCGGGTGGCGGACGGGCTGCTGCACGCGGGCGGGCAGCACTTCCCGCTGCGCCCCGGCACCGAGGACCTGCCGCTGCCCGGGCTGCTGGACGCCCAGCACTACCGGCTCGCCTGGTGGCGGCTGGCCCGCACCGAGCTGAACTACCGGCGGTTCTTCACCATCTCCGACCTGATCGGGGTGCGGGTGGAGGACCCGGAGGTCTTCGCCGCCACCCACGGCAAGATCCTGGAGCTGGTGCGGGACGGGGTGGTGCACGGCCTGCGGATCGACCACCCGGACGGGCTCGCCGACCCCGAGGGGTATCTGCGTGAGCTGCGGCGGCAGGCCGGTCCGGACTGCTGGATCGTGGTGGAGAAGATCCTCACCGGTGAGGAGCCGCTGCCCGCCTCCTGGCCGGTGGCCGGGACCACCGGCTACGACGCGCTGCGCCGGATCGACGGCGTCTTCGTGGACCCGGCCGGGGCCGAGGAGCTGGCCGGGCACTACCGCCGGTTCGCCGCCCCGGCCGCCGACGAGGGCGGCGAGTGGGAGGCCACCGCCCGGCGGGCCGCGTACGAGGTGGTGGAGCGGGAGCTGGCGGCCGAGGTCGCGTTCCTGACCCGCACCGCCGCCCTGGTCTGCGCGGCAGACCCGGCCCGGCGCGACCACGCACCCTGGGCACTGGGCCAGGCGGTGCGCGAGCTGCTGGTGCGGGTGCCGGTCTACCGGCCCTACGGCCCGGACCGCGAGGACGTGCTGACCGAGCGGGCCGCCGAGGAGGCCAAGGCGTCCTTCACCGTGCCGGCGGAGGCCGCGGCCGTGGACGCGGTACGGGACCTGGCGCTCGGCCGGCTCGGCGACGGGCCCGCCCAGGCGGCGTTCCTCACCCGCTTCGCCCAGACCTCCTCCGCGCTGCGCGCGAAGTCCGTGGAGGACAAGGCGTTCTACCGCTACACCCCGCTGATCTCGGCCAACGAGGTGGGCGGCGAGCCCGGCGAACCAGCCGTCTCCCCCGCCGCCTTCCACGCCTACTGCGCCCGGCTGGACCGCGACTGGCCGGCCACCGGCACCGCGCTGTCCACCCATGACACCAAGCGCAGCGCGGACGTCCGGGCCCGGATCGCGGTGCTGTCCCAGTGCCCGCAGCGCTGGGGAAAGCTGCTGGACGACGTGGGCCGGACGCCCTGCCCCGACCCGCAGACCGCCTGGTCGGCCTGGCAGAGCGCGCTCGGGCTCGGCTCGCCGTACACCGACCGGCTGGCCCCGGCGGTGCTCAAGGCGGTCCGGGAGGCCGCGCTGCGCACCACCTGGACCGAGGCCGACCCGGCGTACGAGCAGGCCGTGCTGGACTTCGTGGACGCGGGCCCGGGCGGCCCGCCGCTGTACACCGTCTCGCTGCTGGCCCGCGAACTCGACCCGTACGTGCGGGCGAACACACTGGGCGCGGCGCTGCTGCACCTGACCATGCCGGGCGTCCCGGACCTCTACCAGGGCACCGAGCGGGAGTACCTGGCGCTGGTGGACCCGGACAACCGGCAGCCGTACGCCGAGGGGCCCGCCGACGAGAAGACGGCGCTGACCCGGGCGGCGCTGGCGCTGCGGCGGCGACTGCCCGAGGCGTTCGGCCGCCCCGGCACGTACGCCCCGCTCACGGCGGACGGTCCGGCGGCCGAGCACTGCCTGGCCTTCGGGCGCGGTGGCCGGACGGTCACCGCGGTGACCCGGCTGGCGCTGCGGCTGGAGGAGGGCGGCGGCTGGGCGGGCACCACGCTCACCCTCCCCGAGGGCCGCTGGTCCGACGCGCTGGGCGGCGGCCGGGAGTTCACCGGCGGCGGCCCGGTGGACCTGGCGGAGCTGTTCGCGGACCGCCCGGTGGCCCTGCTGTCCCGGGCCGGCGGCGACGGGGCCTGAGGGCGGGTCAGCGGGCGGCGGCCAGGGTGAACACCATGTGCCCGAAGGCGACGATGTCACCGGCCCGGACCACCACCGGTCCGGTGACCCGCTGGCCGTTGACGGTGGTGCCGTTGGTGGAGCCGAGGTCGCGCAGCACCCACAGCCCGCCGTGCGGGACCAGTTCGGCGTGGCGGCGGGAGACCGACTCGTGGCTGAGCCGCAGCCCGTTGGCCGGGTCGCGGCCGATCAGCAGCGGATGCGGGCCGGGCGGCAGCCGCAGCGCCGGCAGCTTCTGCGCCCGCCACGCCCGGCCCAGCCTGACGGTGAACGACGACACCCGCTCCACCGACCCGAACAGCACCCTGCTGAACCGCCCTTCGGGGCGCAGGTCGGCGGTGAGCGCGGCCAGCTCCTCGGAGTGCCGGGCGGCCAGGGCCAGTTCCATCCGGCGCACGAAGGTGTCGTGGGACAGCTTGCCCAGGGCGGCGCCCTCCCTCAACACGCCCAGCGCACGGTCCCGTTCCGCGTCGGACAGCCGCGGGGCGGGCATGGCGTGGGAATCGGAAGGGGGCGTCACGGTCCGATTGTCGGCGCGGCGGCGTTCGGGTGTCCAGCCGCGTACGGAGCTGTGACGTGCGGGTGTGCCGGGAGCGGCCCGCCGCGGACACGGGGGCCGGTTCGGCCGAGTGGAGTGCGCCCGCGTCCGGATCTTGCCAGGATGACAGGGCCACCGACGAGGAGACCATCCACGACGAGGGGATCGCCATGCTGTTCGAGGTGTGGGCGCCGCAGGCGGAGGAACGGGTCGAGCTGCACCTTGAGGGCGCGGTGCGCCTCATGGAGCGGGACCCGGAGCGGGAAGGCTGGTGGGCGGCGGAGGCGGAGGCGGGCGACGGGGCCCGCTACGGCTACGCGCTGGACGGCGGCCCGGTGCTGCCCGACCCGCGCTCGGCCCGGCAGCCGGACGGGCCGGACGGGCTGAGCGCGGTGGTGGACCACTCCGCGTACCCCTGGCGGCACGCGGGCGGCGCTCCGGCCGGCGGGCTGCGCGGCGCGGTCCTCTACGAGCTGCACGTCGGCACGTACACCGCCGAGGGCACGCTGGACGCGGCGGCCGGCCGCCTGGACCACCTGGTGGCGCTCGGCGTCACCCATGTGGAGCTGATGCCGCTGTGCCCGTTCCCCGGCCGGCACGGCTGGGGGTACGAGGGGGTGTCGCTGTGGGCGGTGCACGAGCCCTACGGCGGCCCGGAGGCGCTGAAGCGCTTCGTCGACACGGCGCACGGCCTGGGCCTCGGGGTGGTCCTGGACGTGGTGCACAACCACCTGGGCCCCTCCGGCAACTACCTGCCGGCCTTCGGTCCGTACTTCACCGACACCCACCACACCCCGTGGGGCGCGGCGGTCAACCTGGACGCCCCCGGCTCGGACGAGGTGCGGGCGTACCTGCTGGGCAGCGCGCTGGCCTGGCTGCGGGAGTACCGGATCGACGGGCTGCGGCTGGACGCGGTGCACGCGCTGGCCGACGACCGGGCGCTGACGTTCCTGGAGGAGCTCTCCGCGGCGGTGGACGCGCTCGGCGCGGAGCGGGGCCGGGAGCTGTTCCTCATCGCCGAGTCCGACCTGTGCGACCCGCGCACCACCGCGCCGCGCGCCGCACACGGCCTGGGGCTGCACGCCCAGTGGAACGACGACTTCCACCACGCCCTGCACACCGCGCTGACCGGCGAGGCGCAGGGCTACTACGGCGACTTCGCCCGCGCCCCGCTGGCCGCGGTGGCCAAGACGCTCGGCCATGTCTTCTTCCACGACGGGACGTTCTCCACCTTCCGCGGCCGGGTGCACGGCCGCCCGGTGGACCGGGTCCGCACCTCGGCGCACCGCTTCCTCGGCTACGCCCAGACCCACGACCAGGTCGGCAACCGGGCCACCGGCGACCGGCTCTCGGCCACCTGCCCGCCCGGGCTGCTGGCCTGCGCCGCCGCCCTGGTCCTGACCGCCCCGTTCACCCCGATGCTGTTCATGGGCGAGGAGTGGGGCGCGTCCACGCCCTGGCAGTTCTTCACCGACCACACCGACCCGGAGCTGGCCGAGGCGGTGCGCACCGGGCGGCGGCGGGAGTTCGCCGCGCACGGCTGGGCCGCCGAGGACGTGCCCGACCCGCAGGACCCGGCCACCCGCGACCGCTCCTGCCTGGACTGGGCCGAGCGGGAGCGCGACCCGCACGCCCGGCTCCTCGCCTGGTACCGGGAGCTGATCGCGCTGCGGGCCGAGCAGCCCGACCTGACCGACCCGGACCTGGCGTCGGTGCGCACCGCCTTCGACGAGGACGCCCGCTGGCTGGCGCTGCGCCGGGGCGACGTGCGGGTGGCGGTCAATCTGGCGAAGGAGCCGGTGCGCGTCCCGCTGGGCACGGGCGGGCGGGTGCTGGCCGCCTGGGAGCCGGTCCGGCCCCCGGACGCCGACGGCCTGCTGACCCTGCCGGCCCAGTCCTGCGTGGTCCTCACGGACGGCTGAGGCCGGGCGGTCAGTCCACCGGTACGACGAGGTCGGCGCGGTCCCGGCCGGCCGCCACCAGTCGGGCGTTGGCCTCGTCGGACTCCCGCACCCAGCGTTCGGCGGCCGCGGGCTGTCTGCCGTGGCGCACATGCCGGGCCACCAGCCGCGCCAGCCGGGTGCGGTGGTCCGCGTCCAGGTACCAGACCTCGTCCAGCAGCGGCCGCACCCCGGCCCACGGCCCCTCCTCGTGCAGCAGGTAGTTGCCCTCGGTGATCACCAGCGGTACGCCGGGGGCGACCGCGACGGACCCGGCGACCGGCTCCTCCAGGGCCCGGTCGAAGGCGGGCGCGTAGACGGTGACGGCCGGGTCCGCGGCGCGCAGCCTGGCCAGCAGAGCGGTGTACCCGGCGGCGTCGAAGGTGTCCGGCGCGCCCTTGCGCCCGGCCCGCCCGAGCCTCTCCAGTTCGGCCCCGGCGAGATGGAAGCCGTCCATCGGCACCAGCACGGCGAGCCCGTCCAGCTCCTCCACCAGCCTGGCGGCCAGCGTCGACTTGCCCGCCCCGGGCGGCCCGGCGATCCCCAGCATCGTGCGGCGCCCGGGCACGGCGAGCCTCCGGGCGCGTGCGACGAGCGCCGCCGACCGGTGCGGGTCGCCCTCCGTCATACGTCTAACCTTCTCTCCATGTCCTTCATCGCCCTGGTCACCCTCGTGGTCCGCGACTACGACGAGGCCGTCGACTTCTATACCCGCGCGCTCGGCTTCGAACTGGCCGAGGACACCGACCGGGGCGGCGGCTCCCGCTGGGTCGTGGTCCGCCCGCCCGGCGGGGAGGCCGGGACCGGGCTGCTGCTGGCGAAGGCCAAGGACCCGGAGCAGGCGGCGAGCGTCGGCGCGCAGACCGGCGGCCGGGTCGGCTTCTTCCTGCACACCGCCGACTTCGCCGCCGACCACGCCCGGATGACCGCCGCCGGGGTGCGCTTCCTGGAGGAGCCGCGCCACGAGGCGTACGGCTCCGTCGCGGTCTTCGAGGACCTGTACGGCAACCGCTGGGACCTGCTCCAGCCCGCGGGCTGAGGTCAGTCCTCGCGGCCGGCGACGGCCGCGGTGAGGCCGAGCCCGATCATCGCCAGGCCGCCGGCCCCGCCCACCGCGGACAGCCGGCGCGGCGAGCGGGCGAACCAGTCCCGGGCCCCGGCCGCGGCCAGGCCCCAGATCCCGTCCGAGACCAGCGCGATCGCGTTGAAGACCAGCCCCAGCAGCAGCATCTGGGCCACCACGCCGCCCTGGCCGCGGTCGGTGAACTGCGGCAGCACGGCCGCGAAGAACACCATGGTCTTGGGGTTGCCCGCACCGACCGCGAAGCCCTCCCAGAAGGTCCGCAGGCCGCCGCGCCCGGCCCCGCCGCCCTCGTCGGCGGCCGGCGGGCCTGCCCCGCTCCCGCCAGGCGCGCACGCCCAGATGCACCAGGTAGGCGGCGCCGGCCAGCTTGATCGCCGTGAACAGCAGCAGCGAGCGCTCCACCAGCGAGCCGACGCCGAAGGCGACCGCCAGCACGAGCAGGTAGGCGCCGGCGGTGTTGCCGGCCACCGTGGTCAGCGCCGCGCGGCGGCCCTGTGCGAGGGCCCGCCCGACCACGAAGAGCACGCTGGGACCGGGGATCACGATCAGCAGCGCCGAGAGCGCGGCGAAGGCGGCGAACCGCTCGGGGGACGGCATGGGGCGACCCCACCACGGCCGCCGCCCGGCCCGCCACGGATTTGCGCGGCCGGCGGCTCAGCCGTCGGCGGGCTCCAGCCGCAGCGAGACGGAGTTGATGCAGTACCGCTGGTCGGTGGGGGTGGGGTAGCCCTCGCCCTCGAAGACATGGCCCAGGTGCGAGCCGCAGCGGGCGCAGCGGACCTCGGTGCGGACCATGCCGTGCGAGTGGTCCTGGATCAGCTCGACCGCGTCGGTGTCCTTCGGGTCGTAGAAGGACGGCCAGCCGCAGTGCGAGGCGAACTTGGCACCGGAGGTGAACAGCTCCGCGCCGCACGCCCGGCAGGAGTAGACCCCGGTGGTCTCTGTGTCGGTGTACTCACCGGTGAAGGGGCGCTCGGTGCCGGCCTGGCGCAGCACCTGGTACTCCTCGGGGGAGAGCTCCGCGCGCCACTGCTCGTCCGTCTTCTCCACGTCGTAGCCCATGTGTGCTCTCCTGCTCCCTCGTACGCGTACCGGTCAGCGGTCCCGGGCCCGTCAGGCGCCGTCGGCGAGGCGGGCCAGGACCAGGGGGCCGAGGTCGGTGACGTCCCCGGCGCCCATGGTGAGAACGAAGTCGCCGGGCCGGGCCATTCCCGCGACGATCCCGGGCACGGCGGCCTTGTCGGGGGCGTCGGTGACGTCCGCGCCGGCGGTCCGGGCGGCGTCGGTGATCAGGGCGCTGGTGACGCCGGGCAGCGGGTCCTCGCGGGCCGGGTAGATGTCGAGCACCACGGAGGCGTCGGCGAGGGCGAGCGCCTGGCCCATCTCCGCGCCCAGCTCCTGGGTGCGGGAGAACAGGTGCGGCTGGAAGACCACCAGCAGCCGGGAGTCGCCCACCGCGCCGCGCATGGCCTCCAGGTCGGCGGTCATCTCGGTGGGGTGGTGCGCGTAGGAGTCGATGACCTGCACGCCGGCGGCCTCGCCCTTGAGCTGGAGGCGGCGGCCGACGCCGGTGTACGCGGTGAGGGCCTTGGCCAGGGCGGAGGGGTCGACGCCCGCCCGGGCGCCGGCGGCGAGCGCGGCGGCGGCGTTGTGCGCGTAGTGGCGGCCGGGCACGGAGACGGTGAAGGCGTGCTCGGCGCCGTCGAGGACGACGGTGACCTCGCTGGTCATGCCGCGCGGCTGGACGGCGGTGATCCGGGCGTCGGAGTCCGCGCCCTCGCCGACCCGGACGATGGTGAGGTCGTCGCGGGCGGCCGCGACCCGGCGGGCCAGCTCGCGGGCGCCCTCGTGCTCGCCGACGACCAGCGCGCCACCGGGGCGGATCTTGGCGGCGAACGCCTCGAAGGACTCGTAGATCTCGTCCATGGAGGCGTAGTTGGCGTGGTGGTCCAGCTCGACGTTGAGGACGACGGCGACCTCGGGGTCGTACTTCTGGAAGCTGCGGTCGCTCTCGTCGGCCTCCGCGACGAAGACCTCCCCCTCGCCGTGGCGGGCGTTGGTGCCGGGCCCGGCGAGGTCGCCGCCGATGGCGTACGAGGGGTCGAGGCCCAGCTCGGTGAGGGCGACGGCCAGCATGGAGGTGGTGGTGGTCTTGCCGTGGGTGCCGGCCACCGCGATGGACCGCAGGCCGCCCATGAGGGCGGCGAGCGCGTCGGAGCGGTGCACCACGGGGACGCCCAGCTCGGCGGCGCGCACCAGCTCGGGGTTGTCGGCGCGGATGGCGCTGGAGACGACGACGGCGGTGGTGGCGGCGGCGACGTTGCCCGCGGCGTGGCCGATGTGCACGGTGGCGCCGAGGGCGCGCAGCGACGCGGCGGTCTCGGACTCGCGCGCGTCGCTGCCGGCGACCTCGGCGCCCCGCCGGGCGAGGATCCTGGCGATGCCCGACATGCCGGCGCCGCCGATGCCGATGAAGTGCGGGCGTTCCATGGCGGCAGGGACGGCGGATGCCATGTGGGTCTCTCCCCGGGGTGCGGTGGGTACGTGCGGGGGCCAGCCTATGCCGTACCCGGGCCGCCCGTGTCTCAGGCGGGCCCCGCCCCGCCTTCCCCGCGGTCGTCGCCCCGGACGTCGGCGTCCGAGTGGGCGAAGAGCTTCAGGACCGGCACGCCGACCTTGTGGCGGGCGCGGGAGGCCCAGTCGCGGTGGAAGAACTCCTCCACGTAGTGCGGCGCGGTCAGCACGATCACCTCGTCGGCGCCGGACTCGTCGACCACCGCCCTCAGCTTGTCCAGGGGGTGGTCCTCCACCACCTGGCCGACGGCCTCGCAACCGGCCGCGCGCAGCGCGAGCAGGGAGTGCTCCAGGCCGGCCTCGGCGGGCAGCCGGGCCGCTCTGCCCTCCGGCTCGTCGCCCTCCCGGACGGCCTCCTTGATCTCTCCCATCGCCACGTCGTCGATGGCGCGCAGCAGGACGACCGCCTGGTCGCCGCGCGGCTGCATGAGCACGATGAAGGACATCCGCTCGTCCCCGTGCAGGCCGGTGACGAACTCCACGTCGACGGCGGACAGGGGCTTCTCGATCATCAGTACGCTCGTGAACACTTCCAAGCCCTTCTGTCTGCTGCTTCTGTCTGCTGCGGCGGCGGCCGGCTCCGTCCGCTGCCTGGGCCGCTCGCCCGCCGCCGTTCTGCCGAAACCATCCTTCCCCGTCTGCGCACGGGAACCGCGTGAGTAAGTGTGCCCGCCGGAGATCAAGCGGAACGGTCGATTCCGGCGATGCCGGCGGCCTGGTGACCACCCTGTGACAGTGCCCCGACGCCCCGCGGTCACTCCGGTCCGGCGCCGCCCCGGCGGTAGCGGCTGAAGAGGAAGCCGTCCTCCTCCAGCAGCGAGACCAGCTCGAACCGGCGCGGCACCGGGATCTCCGGGCCGCCGGCGATCCGCTGGGCGCCGCCCGCGGTCATCGTCGGCGACACGGTCAGGCACAGCTCGTCGAGCACGCCCGCGGCGACCAGCATGCCGAGCAGCCGGGGCCCGCCCTCGCTGAGCTGGCGGCGCAGCCCCCGGTCGGCCAGCTCGCGCACCAGCCGGTGCGGGTCCACGCCCGCGCCGTCGCCCGCGACCACCACCTCGGCGCCGGCCTCCCGGGCCGCGGCGGTCCGGTCGGCGGGGGCGCCGGCCCCGGTCAGCACCAGGGTGGGCGTCAGGGGGGCGGTGAACAGCGGGGCGGAGAAGTCCAGGTCGAGGGAGGCGGAGACGACCGCGATGGCCGGCGCGGGGCCCTGCCCGGCGGCGGCCCGGCGGGCGGCGAACGCCTCCCGCGCGCGGGCCGGGCGGTAGCCCTCCCGGCGTACCGTCTCCGCGCCCACGACCACCACGTCCGACAGGGCTCGCAGGGTGCCGAAGACCCGCATGTCGGCGGCGGAGGAGATCGGCTGCGAGCGCCCGTCGTGCTGCGCGGCGCCGTCCAGGGTGGCGACCATGTTCGCCCGCAGCCAGGACCCGCCCGCGGCCGGTTCCGGGTAGCCGTAGGCGTCGGCCAGCTCTTGCGGCCCCCACTCCCGCGGGGCCAGGTCGGCGGTGGGCGTCCGGTCGGTCACGGGGCACAGGCGTCGCATGCGAGCGAGTCTGGCACGCGGCGGTCCACGTGCCGCCCGGGGCCCGGCCGTGCCCGGGGGCCGCCCCGCGCCCCCGGGCACGGCCGGGCGGGAGGCGGCCCCCGCGGGCCGTAGAGTGGGGAGGGTGTCCAGTGCCATAACCGAAGCGGCCCCGCTGTCCCTGTGCGCCCGTGAGCCGCACGTCCCCGCCGCCAGGCTGGTGGCCGAGATGGTGCCGCCGCCGCGTTTCGACGGGGTCCGCTTCGACACCTACATCCCCGACCCGAACCAGCCCAGCCAGGCCGAGGCGGTCAAGGTGCTCAGCGGCTTCGCGGGCGGGCTCGGGGCGGCCCCCGAGGGCGGCGGCCTGCGGCGCTGGTTCGGGCGCAAGCCGGCCGCGCCGAGCGGGCCGCGCGGGATCTACCTGGACGGCGGGTACGGCGTCGGCAAGACCCATCTGCTGGCCTCGCTGTGGCACGCCACCCCCGCCGAGCCGTCCCGCAAGGCGTTCGGCACCTTCGTGGAGCTGACCAACCTGGTCGGCGCGCTGGGCTTCCAGCAGACGGTGGCCACCCTCAGCGGGCACAGGCTGCTGTGCATCGACGAGTTCGAGCTGGACGACCCGGGCGACACCGTGCTGGTCTCCTCGCTGCTGGGCAAGCTGGTGGAGGCGGGCGTGGCGCTGGCCGCCACTTCCAACACGCTGCCGGGCAAGCTGGGCGAGGGCCGGTTCGCCGCGGCCGACTTCCTGCGCGAGATCCAGGGCCTGTCCGCGCACTTCCGGGCGCTGCGCATCGACGGCGAGGACTACCGGCACCGCGGGCTGCCCGAGGCGCCGGCCCCGTACACCGACGAGCAGGTCACCGCGGCCGCGCACGCCGCGCCCGGGGCTTCGCTGGACGCCTTCCCGGCGCTCCTCGACCACCTGGCGCGGGTGCACCCGAGCCGGTACGGGGCGCTGACCGACGAGCTGTCCGCGGTCTGCCTGACCGGGGTCGCCCCGGTGCCCGACCAGTCCACCGCGCTGCGGCTGGTGGTGCTGGCCGACCGGCTGTACGACCGGGAGGTGCCGGTGCTCGCCTCCGGGGCGCCCTTCGACCGGCTGTTCGGTGAGGACATGCTGAACGGCGGCTACCGCAAGAAGTACTTCCGGGCGATCTCCCGGCTCACCGCGCTGGCGCGCGACGCGAAGGGGCTGGTGGAGCAGTAGCTTTGGGGCCCTCACCGATCAGGAAGGGAACCACCATGGCCACCACGCGCACCGCCCACACGGTCTGGGAGGGCGAGCTCGCCAAGGGCTCCGGCACCGTCACCTTCGACTCGTCCGGCATCGGCTCGCAGCCGGTCTCCTGGCCCTCGCGCGCCGAGCAGGCGAACGGCAGGACCAGCCCCGAGGAGCTGATCGCGGCCGCGCACTCGAGCTGCTTCTCGATGGCCCTCTCGCACGGCCTGACCGGTGCGGGCAACCCGCCCACCCGCCTGGAGACCAGGGCGGACGTCACCTTCCAGCCGGGCGAGGGCATCACCGGCATCCACCTGACCGTGCGCGGCGAGGTGCCCGGCCTCGACGCCGAGTCGTTCGCCTCGGCCGCCGAGGACGCCAAGAAGAACTGCCCGGTCAGCCAGGCCCTGTCGGGCACCACGATCACCCTCACCGCCGAACTGGCCTGACCCGCTCCCGGGACGGCGGCGCGGACCGCCGTCCCGGCCCCGGCGACCGCCGACCGACGCGGCCGGTGGGACGTGCGGCCGTCCCGGCCCCCGGCGGCCGGCGCGACCGGTCGGACACGCGGCGGTACGGCGGCGGTGGGGGCGGCCGTCCCGGGGCGGCGCGCGGGGCGCGCTGGTGCGCGTGGTTCCCGTGGCGCCATGGTGCGTGGTACACACAAGCGGGTCACGTCCCCCACCTGTCAGCCATCCGCCAGCAGGGAGTCGCCCCATGTCCGCTCCACGGCTGTCCGCAACGCGACGTCAGGTCCTGGCCGCCACCGGCGCCACCGCCGCCGGGATCACCTTCACCGGCGCGCTCGGCGAACTCTTCGCCGGCACCGCCGCCGCCCGCGGCCACACCGGCTACGGTCCGCTCGTCCCCGATCCGAAGGGCCTGCTGGACCTGCCGAAAGGTTTCCGCTACCGGGTGCTGTCCCGCGAGGGCGACCGGCTGCGCTCCGGCGAGGGCCGGGTGCCCAGCAACCACGACGGGATGGCCGCCTTCGCCGGCCGCCGCGGCCACACCCACCTGGTCCGCAACCACGAGAACCGCCACGACGGCCGCATCCCGGTGCCCACCGCGCGCGGACTGACGTACGACCCGGAGGGCAAGGGCGGCTGCACGGCGATCGAGCTGGACGCCCGCGGCCGGGTGGTCGGCGAGCGGGTCGCCGTCGCCGGCACGGCCGTCAACTGCGCGGGCGGGCCCACCCCCTGGGGCACCTGGCTGACCTGCGAGGAGACCGAGGACCGGGCCGGCGTCAACGGCTACACCAAGGACCACGGCTTCGTCTTCGAGGTGCACCCCGGCGACCCCTTGCGCACCGGCGCGGTGCCGCTGACCGCGATGGGCCGCTTCCAGCACGAGGCCGTCGCCGTCGACCCGCACACCGGGGTGGTGTACGAGACCGAGGACGCCTTCGACAAGCCGTTCGGCCTGTTCTACCGCTTCCTGCCGAACCGGCCGCGCGGCGGCACCGGCTCGCTGCGGGCGGGCGGCCGGCTGGAGGCGATGCGCGTGCCCGGCGTGCCG
This sequence comes from Streptomyces solincola, assembly GCF_002982015.1. Classification (GTDB taxonomy): domain Bacteria; phylum Actinomycetota; class Actinomycetes; order Streptomycetales; family Streptomycetaceae; genus Streptomyces; species Streptomyces solincola. Next base: position 8,172 of record NZ_PVLV01000143.1, on the reverse strand, counting down.
GACCTGTCCGCCGTACGCGAGACCGGCGCCGTCTTCGACCGGATCGAGTGGGTGGAGGTGCCCGACCCGCTGGCCCGGCAGACCCCCGTCCGCTTCCAGGACTTCGGCGCGGGCGGCATCACCCACGCCCAGAAGCTGGAGGGCTGCTACTGGGGCGGGCGCTCGGTGTACTTCGTCTCCAGCTACGCCCGCGCCCGGGAGGGCTCGGCCGCCGACCACTTCGGCCAGGTGTGGCGGTACGACCCGGACCGCCGCCGGCTCACCCTGGTGGTCGTCTTCGGCCCGGACACCGGCGTGGCGCTGCCCGGCGAGTCGCCCGACAACATCTGCCTCGCCCCCGGCGGCGGGCTGATGGTCTGCGAGGACGGCGGCGGCGCGCAGCACGTCTTCGGAGTGACCCGGCGGGGCGAGGTGTACGCGATGGCGCGCGGCGCGAACAACATCGGCACCCCCGAGGAGCCGGAGTGGGGCGAGTTCGCCGGCGTCACCTTCGCCCCGGACGGCGACACCATGTTCGTCAACTGCTACACCCCCGGCACCACCTTCGCGGTCACCGGCCCGTTCGCCTGAGGTCCCGCACCGCTCGCGTCCGCACAGCCGTACTGACGCTCACCCGCAGGCGGTATCCGCCGTTCGGGCGATCACCGGCGCGGGGAGTCTGCAACGGGCGGCGCGACCGTGCGCCGCCCGGACCTGCGGGCGATGGGGAGCCGGGCATGGCGACGGAGAGCGGGCGGTCCAGCCGTCTGGACGAGCGGGCGGTGCTGCTGGCGGCCGGGGCGGCGGACCTGGCGGTGAGCACGCTGGGCTCGGCGCTGGGCGCGGTGCGCGGGCTGCTGCGGCGGTCGGACGGGCCGGAGCTGGCGGCGGACGCCGAGAGCGACCTGATCGCCCGCGGACGGCTGGTGCTGGACCGCTACGCGGCGCCGCCGCCGGCCCATCTGGAGGTGCTGGCGCGGCACGCACGGGCCCGGCGGGGCGTCGATGGCGGCTGAACGCTGGGAGCCGGCCGCCTTCCGGGAGCGCGTGGACGCGGTGCTGCACGCCTTCGTCGCCGAGGAGGCCGGCCGGCTGACCGCGATCGACCCGGTCCTCGGCCCGGTGGCCGGGGAGCTGGAGGCGGCCGTGGCCGCCGGCAAGCGGCTGCGGGCGGCGTTCTGCTACTGGGGCTGGCGGGCGGCCGGCCAGCCGGACAGCGCGGCGCTGGTACGGGCGGCCGCCGCGATGGAGCTGGTGCACGCGGCCGCCGTGGTCCACGACGACCTGATCGACGACAGCCCGCTGCGGCACGGGCGGCCCACCGCCCAGGTCGCCCTGCGGGCCGCGGTGCGGGGCCGGCCGTGGGCGGGGAACGCGGCCCGCTCGCTGGCCCTGCTGGTCGGGGACCTGCTGATGTCCCTGGCCGGGCAGCTCTTCACCACCAGCGGTCTGCCCGCCGCCTACCTCGGGCGGGCCCGGCCGCTGTGGGCGGCGCTGGCCCGCGACCTGGTGGCCGGCGAGTGCCTGGAGATCCTGCACACCGGGGGCGTGCCGGACACCGCGGCCTCCCTGAAGGTGATCCGCTACAAGACGGCCAAGTACACCGTGGAGCAGCCGCTGCTGATCGGCGGGGCGCTGGCCGGGGCGGGCGGGCGGCTGCGGGCCGGCTACTCGGCGTACGGGCTGCCGCTCGGCGAGGCGTTCCAGCTCCGGGACGACCTGCTGGGGCTGTTCGGAGAGCCGGAGCGCACCGGCAAGGCGGCCGCCGACGACGTACGCGGCCGGCGGCCCACCGCCCTGCTGGCGGAGACCTGGCGGCTGGCCGGCGAGGCGGAGCGGGCCGAGCTGGACGCCCTGCTGGGGAGGTCCGGCCCGAAGGACGCGGCCGGCGACGGGGTGCGGGCGGTGCGCGCGCTGATGCGCCGGCTGAAGGCGCCGGACCGGGTGGAGGCCATGATCGCCGACCGGGTGGCGCAGGCTCTCGACGCCGTGGACGGGCTGGCCCTGCCGGCGCCGGCCGCCGCCGCGCTGACCGCACTGGCGCACTCCGCCACCACCCGGCTGTCCTGACCCGACCCTCCTCCCGGAAGGACCGTTCACACCCATGACCTGGACCGACGCCTCGATGGACGCGCTGCGCGGCCGCGGCGACGAACTGGCCGACGCGACCGTGGCCACCCTCTTCGCACGCGGCGAGGTGGGGAAGTTCAACACCCTGATGCGGTACGTCTCCACGGCTGGCGCCCCGCTGCCGGAGGGGCTGCCGGAGGTGGCCCGGGAGTACCTGGAGGCCACCGCCGCTCCCCCGGACTGGGTGGACTGGGACGAGATGGAGCGGGCCCGGCTGTTCTTCACCGACAACAACGTGCACATCTCCACCGCGCTGTCCTTCGCCGCCATGCCCGCCTGCTACGTGGTGCCGCACGTGGCGCGGCTGCTGTCGGCGACCCACGGGCTGAGCTACCCGTCCAAGCGGATGGCGGAGACCGGTCAGTTCACCGTCTACCTGATGCGGCCGGACGCCTTCGAGGCGGGCGGGCGGTTCGTGCCGGCGGCGCAGAAGGTGCGCCTGCTGCACGCCGCCATCCGGCACCACCTGCGGCGGGAGGACCGCTGGGACACCGCCGGGCTGGGCACGCCGATCTGCCAGGAGGACATGATCGGCGGCCAGATGTTCTTCTCCATGCTGGTGCTGGACAGCCTGCACCGGCTCGGCGTCCACATGTCCGAGGAGGGTGCGGACGCCTACTACTACGCCTGGCGGGTGGTCGGCGCCATGCTCGGCGTCGACCAGGACGCCGTGCCGCGGACCCTGCCCGAGGCGCGGGCCTTCCTGGACCTGTACATGGTCCGGCACATGGGGCCCTCCGAGGAGGGCGCGCACCTGACCCGGCAGCTCGTCGAGCTGTACGAGGAGGTGGTGCCCGGGACCTTGTTCGACCCGGTCGTCTCGGCCCTGATCCGCTACCTGGTCGGGGACACCTGCGCCGACTGGCTGGAGGTCCCCCGTACCTCCTTCGACACCGTGGTGCGGGCGGTGCCGCACCTGCTCGGGGTGCTGGAGACGATCGAGGACCGCTCTCCGTTCGGCGCCTGGGCGCTGGACCGGCTGGGCCACCTCACCTCGGTGTTCGAGCTGTCCACGCTCACCCGGGGGCGGGTGATGCACTACGCCGTGCCGGAGGCGCTGCGCAAGGAGTACGGCGTCTCCGGCGGTGTGCCGCGCACCCGGCGGTGGACGCCGCCGGCCGCCACGGTCTCCTGAGGGCGGGCCCGGGCCCCGGGCTCACCAGGCGACCGGCAGCGCCTCCGGGCCGCGGATGAGGGTGCGGCGGCGCCAGGGCACCTCGGCCGGCGGGACGGCCAGGCGCAGGGTGGGGAAGCGGTCCACCAGGGTGTCGACCAGCAGCTCGGTCTGCATCCGGGCGAGCATCGCGCCGGCGCAGTAGTGCGGGCCGTGCCCGAAGGACAGGTGCGGGTTGGGCGCGCGGTCGAAGTCGACGCGCTCGGGGTCGGGGAAGACGTCCGGGTCGCGGTTGGCCGAGAGGTAGGAGACGTAGACCGCCTCGCCGGCGTGGACGCGCACCCCGTGCAGCTCGACGTCCTCCAGGGCGATCCGGGCCAGGCCGACGGCGCTGCGGTGCGGGATGTAGCGCAGCAGCTCGTCGGTGAAGCGGGCGCGGTTCTCCGGTTCGGCGCGCATGCGCTCCATCAGCGCGGGGCGGGTGAGGAGCAGGAAGAACATGTTGCCGACGTTGTTGGTGACCGCCTCGCCGCCGATCTGGAGCGGGCCGGCGACGCCGATCGCCTCCTCGGCGGTGAGGTCGCCGCGGCCGACCGCCGCGCCGAGCAGCGAGACGACGTCCTCACCGGTGGCCCCGCCGCGGGCCTTGACCTCCTCGGCGAACCAGCCGTACATGCCCTCCTTGGCGCGGGCGGTGGCCTCGGCGCCGGCGGCGGAGACGATCTGCCGGGTCCAGGCCGCCATCCGTTCCCGGTCGGCCTCGGGGATGCCCATGACCTCGCAGATGGTGGTCAGCGGGAAGGGCTCCAGGACCCGGGCGGTGAGGTCGGCGGGCGGCCCGTCGGCGGCCATCGACTCCACCAGCTCGTCCAGCATCTCCTGGCAGCGGGTCCGCAGCCTGCCCACGCCGCGGCTGGTGAAGGCGGGCGCGACGGCGGTGCGCAGCCGGTTGTGGTCGGGCTGGTCGGCGAAGGCGAGGGAGCCGGGCTTGGGCTTGAAGTGCGGGGCGATCCGGGTGACCTGGCCGGTGGCGACGGCGGCCCGGCTGAAGCGGGGGTCGTTGACGAGGGCCTTGACGTCCTCGTAACGGGTCAGCAGCCAGGCCCAGCCCTCGCCGTGGGCGAGCTGGACGCGGGTGATCGGGCCCTCGCGCATCAGCTCGGCGAGCACCGGGTCGAAGTCGGTGCCGGTGAGGTCCAGCGAGGGCCAGTGCCGCACGGGCGGCGGACCGAGCAGGGGGCGGGTCGCGGTGTCCTCGGACATGGGTCCGTCTCTCCTCTGTGCGCGGGACGCCCGGCCGCGGTGGGGCGCGGGCTCCCGTTCACGATCACCCGGACGGGGCGGGGAATCGCGCTGGACTACTCCGGACGGCAGGCGCGGGCGGCGCGGGTGGCCGCCCGACCCGGCACATACAAGCCGACGATCATATATTCCGATCCGTGAACAGCTCTGTACGGAAAGTGATCATCGGCGTGCTGGCCCCGCTGCTGCCGCTGTGCCTGGCGGCCTGCGGCACGGCGCCCCCCGGGGCGGCCGGCCCCGCCGCGGCCGCGGGGCCGAGCGCCGCCGGCAGCCCCTCCGCCGCCCCGCGCTCCGCCGCCCCCGCCGGGCCCTCCGCGCCGCCGGTCATGGCGCCCGGACCCGGCGGGCTGACCCCGGTCTTCGCGCGGGGCAGCGCGAAGGGCGGCAAGACGGTCGCCCTGACCTTCGACGCCGACATGACGGCCGACCAGGGGGCCCGGGCGGCCGGCGGCGAGCACTTCGACAACCCGGCGCTCATCGGCACCCTGCGCAGGCTGAAGGTCGACGCCACCGTCTTCATGACCGGGCGGTGGGCCGAGGAGTACCCGGACCAGGCCCGCTCCATCGGCGCCGACCCGCGCTTCGAGATCGCCAACCACTCCTACAGCCACCACGCCTTCACCGGCGACTGCTACGGGCTGCCGCGGCTGGACGCCGACCAGGCGGCGGGCGACGTGCGGCGCGCCTTCGACGCCTTCAAGGCGGCCGGGGCCCGCAATGTGGTGCCCTACTTCCGCTTCCCCGGCGGCTGCTACGACGACGAGGCGCTGCGCGCGCTGGCCCCGGCCAAGGTGACGGCCGTGCAGTGGGACGTGGTGAGCGGCGACGCCTTCGCCACCGACGCGGACGCCGTCGCCCAGCAGGTGCTGGACGGCGTCAAGCCCGGCTCGCTGGTGGTCATGCACTGCACCCGCAGCGCGGCCCCGGTCACCGAGCGGGCGATCCGCCGGATCGTGCCCGAACTGCGGGCGCGCGGCTACCGGTTCGTCAAGGTCTCCGAACTGATGGCCGGCGCCCGCTGACCTCGGGAGCGCTCAGCCGGAGCAGGCGCCGCGCTGGGCCTCCTGCCACTCGCAGACCGGGCACAGCACGATGCCGCGGACCGACTCCGGGTACTCGGTCGGCTCCTGGCACAGCACACAGGCCGCGTACGGCTCCCCGGCCGCGGCCGGCACGGCGGGCGCGGGGCGCGCCGCGGGTCCCGCGCAGTAGTCCCCGCCGCCGCCCGCCGCCGTCGCCTCCGCCGCTTCCGCCGCCTCGGTCCGCCTCTCGGTCTCCCTCTCGTCCACGTGTCCGAGCGTACCGCCGGCCGCCCCGGAGGTCCGGGCCGCTACTCCGCCTTCGGCACCAGCTCGCTGGGGCGCACCACCACGAAGCCCTCGCCCTCCAGCTTGAGCTGCACGGCCTCCCCGGAGCCGCCGCGGATCATCGAGCCGACCGACTGCGAGCGGTGCAGCGAGGTGTTGAGCTGGGCGCTCCAGCCGACCACCGCGTCGGTGTCCGCGTACACCGGCTGGTTGGTACTGACCGGGATGACGATCGGGTTGCCGTCGCAGATCAGGGCCAGCTTGCCGTGTCCGGTGAAGACGCTGTTGAACAGCCCGCCGCCGGTCATCCCGGCGCCCTTCACCGTCTTGATCTCGTAGCTCAGGGTGGCGTCGAAGCAGAGCACGTTGCGGCCGTTGACGGTGAGCGCGTCGCCCGGCTCGATGTCCACGATGAAGCAGTTCTGCGCCTCGTGGGCGAACCACGCCTCGCCCTGCCCGCGCACCGCCATCAGCGCCAGGCCCTCGCCGGTGACGGCACGCTTGAGCATGCCGCCCAGGCCCTGGCCCTTGCGCTCGAACTGGAGGTTGCCGCGGAAGGCGACCATCGAGCCCTGGCGGGCGTGCATCTCGCCGTTGACGGTGTACTTGACGGACTTGGCGTTTTGCAGGGACATCCCGGGCACGGAGGCCTGCTGGGCGAGGTTCTCGGCTGCGAAAAGGTCGCTCTTCATGCGGGCATGGTGTCCCGGAAGCACCCCTTCCGCCAAGATCGGTGCGCCGGACGCCTGGCAGACTGGCCGGGTGAGCAGCGCCGACGACCCCCGTGACACCCTTCCGCAGTACGTGCTTCCGCTCGTCGTACGCCTGGAGCGCGACGCCCCGCCGGCCCGGACCGACGCCCTGGAGGCGGCCGCCCGCGCCGTGCTGGTCATCCTCTCCGACGACCGCTCGCTCGGGGACGGCGAGTGGGCGGAGGCGATGGGCGCCTGGCAGGACGCCCGGATCCGCAAGGTGGTGCGCCGGGCCCGCGGCGCGGAGTGGCGGCGGGCCGCCGCGCTGCCCGGCCTCACCGTCACCGCCGGTACGGCCGAGGTGCGGGTGTTCCCGCCGGTGCCGCTGGACGGCTGGCCCGGGGAGCTGGCCAAGCTCCAGGTCTCCGGCACCGAGCTGGCCGAGCAGGGCGACCTCCCGCCGGCCGGCCCCGAGCAGGCGGTGCTCTGGCTCAGCCCGGACCTGGAGATGTCCACCGGCAAGGAGATGGCCCAGGTCGGCCACGGCGCGCAACTCCTCTGGTACGCCCTGCCGGAGGCCGCCCGCAAGGCGTGGCGCGAGGCCGGCTTCCCGCTCGCCGTCCGCACCGCGCCCCCCGCCCGCTGGAGCGCCCTCACCGCCTCCGGCCTCCCCCTCGTCCGCGACGCCGGCTTCACCGAGATCGCCCCCGGCTCCTGCACCGTGGTGGCCGAGCCCCCGGCGAGCCCGGGCGGCTGACCCCGGGTCGCCGTCAGCCCCCGCCCCCGTCCCCGTATCCGCCTTCTCCTGCTGCTTCTCCTGCCGGGTCTCCTGCTTCCTTCTCCTTCCTCAGCTCCTCGGCGAGCATCACCAGGATGCCGCTGGGGCCGCGGAGGTAGGTGAGCTTGTAGACGTCCCTGTAGGTCGCCACCCCGCGCAGCGGACGGCATCCGTGCCGGGCTGCGATCTCCAGGGCCGCGTCGATGTCGTCGACCGAGAAGGCGACGCGGTGCATCCCGATCTCGTTCGGAAGCGTGGGCTCCGTCTCGATCGCCTCGGGGTGGAGGTACTCGAACAGCTCCAACCGGCCCTGCCCGTCCGGCGTCTGGAGCATGGCGATCCTGGCGTGGTTGCCGTCCAGACCGACGGCGGTGTCGGTCCACTCACCGCTGACCGTGTCCCGTCCGAGGACGGTGAGACCGAGGTCGGTGAAGAAGGAGATCGCTGCTTCGAGGTCGCGGACGGCGATGCCGACGTTCTCAAGTCTGATGGCCATGGCGCATGCTAACGAGCCGGACCGGGCCGCGTGGCCGACCTCCGCGAGGCGGTCACCGCCGATCGGCCCGCCCGCCGGCCTGCCGGACCGGGTAGCGGCGCAGGAAGGCGGAGTCCACCTCGAAGCGGGTGACGAAGCCGGCGCCGTCGTGCCGCACGTTCCCGTCGCGGGCGATCAGCACGGCGGACTCCTCGTCGAGCACCGGGTAGAAGATCGGCTGCTCCGGCAGGCGGGGCGGCCAGGCGCGCCGGCCGGAGGCGCGTGTGCGCCCGCGGGGCGCTTGACGGCTTCCGGGCCGAGGGGGCGGTGTGAGCGACGTCGCAGGACACAGGGGGCGATTCGGGCCGCGGGGTGGGGAGATCGGCGGGGCTGAA
>NZ_PVLV01000142.1 GCF_002982015.1 Streptomyces solincola | reverse complement strand
CCCCCCCGCCGTTTCTCCATCGCCGGGCGGCCCTGCCCCGACCTCCCGCGGCGGCCGGTCGCCCCCGGCCCCGTCCGGCGTCGCCGGGCGGCGGCCGCCCCGTGCCCCGGCGCCGGCTACCCCCCGGCCCCGTCGGGCACTTCGAGGGCCAGCAGCGCCACGTCGTCGCCGACCTCGCCCGCGTACTCCGACAGGTCCTTCCAAACCGCCCGCACCAGCTCCACCGGCGGGCCCGGCCGCACCCGGTCCGCCAGCGGGTAGAACACCCCCGCGGCGTTCCGCGCCTCCGTCACCCCGTCGGTGTGCGCGAGCAGCACGTCCCCCGGGGCCAGCTCCACCGCGCTCGCCGGCGGCGGCCGGAAGTCGGCCAGCCCCAGCCCCCACGGCGGCCCCGGCTGCACCGCCACCTCGCATACCCCGCCGCCCGGTCCGACCACCAGCGGCGGCGGATGGCCGCAGCTCACCACCCGCACCGCCGAGCCGTCCGGCGGGAACTCCAGCAGCAGCCCGGTGGCGAACAGCTCCCCCTCGCCCCGCCGCGACGAGCCGTCCCTGTCGGCGGCGTCCACCGTCAGCCGCCGGTCCAGCCGCCGGGCCACCCCGGCCAGGTCCGGCTCGTCCAGCACCGCCTCCCGGAAGGTGCCCAGCAGCGAGGCGACCGTGCCGACCGCCCGCAGCCCGTGGCCCTGCACGTCGCCCACCACCGCCCGCACCCCGTACGGACCGGAGCGCACGTCGTACAGGTCGCCGCCGACCAGGGTGCCCCGCTCGGCTGCCCGGTACAGCGCCCCGCACCGCACCGGCCCCACCCGCTCCGGCATCGGCGGCAGCACCGCGAGCTGCGCGGCCTGCGCCACGCTGCGCACCGACACGAGCTGCGCGTCCCGGCGCACCCGGAGGGCCGCCAGCACCACGCTGGCCAGCGTGATCATCCCGTACGCCATCAGGTCCTGGTACGACACATCGTCGGCCCGGATCACCGGCAGCAGCAACAGCAGCCCCAGCGTCCCCGACACCGCCCCCGTCCCCAGCATCCCGTACACCAGCGAGGTCAGCGGCGGCACGACCGCGAACGCGAAGCCGAGTTCCAGGCTGGCCGGGGTGAGGAGCTGGACCACCACCAGCAGCGCCAGGAACGCCCACGGCAGCGCCCGCACCCAGCGCGGGGTGCGTACGCCGGGCAGCATCCGCACGCCTCGGTCCATGGCCCCAGTCTGCGAGGCCGACGTTGGGCGCGCCACGCAGGTCCATGCAGTATGGGTGCGCAACGTGCGCGTAACCGTGTGGTGGCATGCTGGCCCTGATCAGCGAGGATGGGTGTGGAAATGGACAAGCAGCAGGAATTCGTGCTCCGTACGCTGGAGGAGCGTGACATCCGGTTCGTGCGCCTGTGGTTCACCGACGTGCTGGGGTTCCTCAAGTCGGTCGCGGTCGCGCCGGCCGAGCTGGAGCAGGCCTTCGACGAGGGCATCGGCTTCGACGGCTCCGCCATCGAGGGCTTCGCCCGGGTGTACGAGTCCGACATGATCGCCAAGCCCGACCCGGGGACCTTCCAGATCCTGCCCTGGCGGGCCGAGGCGCCGGGCACCGCCCGGATGTTCTGCGACATCCTGATGCCCGACGGCTCGCCCTCCTTCGCCGACCCGCGCTACGTCCTCAAGCGCATCCTCGCCAAGACCTCCGACCTCGGCTTCACCTTCTACACCCACCCCGAGATCGAGTTCTTCCTGCTCAAGAACAAGCCCCTGGACGGCTCCAAGCCCGTCCCCGCCGACAACTCCGGCTACTTCGACCACACCCCGCAGAACGTCGGCATGGACTTCCGCCGCCAGGCGATCACCATGCTGGAGTCGATGGGCATCTCCGTCGAGTTCAGCCACCACGAGGGCGCGCCGGGCCAGCAGGAGATCGACCTCCGCTACGCCGACGCCCTCTCCACCGCCGACAACATCATGACCTTCCGCCTGGTCATGAAGCAGGTGGCCCTCGAACAGGGCGTCCAGGCCACCTTCATGCCGAAGCCGTTCTCGGAGTACCCGGGCTCCGGCATGCACACCCACCTCTCGCTCTTCGAGGGCGACCGCAACGCCTTCTACGAGTCCGGCTCGGAGTACCAGCTCTCCAAGGTCGGCCGCTCCTTCATCGCCGGCCTCCTGCGCCACGCCGCCGAGATCTCCGCCGTCACCAACCAGTGGGTCAACTCCTACAAGCGCATCTGGGGCGGCTCGGCCCGCACCGCCGGCTCCGGCGGCGAGGCCCCCTCCTACATCTGCTGGGGCCACAACAACCGCTCCGCCCTCATCCGGGTCCCCATGTACAAGCCCGGCAAGACCGGCTCCGCCCGCGTCGAGGTCCGCTCCATCGACTCCGGCGCCAACCCCTACCTCTCCTACGCCGTCCTCCTCGCCGCCGGCCTCAAGGGCATCCAGGAGGGCTACGAACTCCCCGCCGGCGCCGACGACGACGTCTGGGCCCTCTCCGACGCCGAACGCCGCGCCATGGGCATCGAGCCCCTCCCGCAGAACCTCGGCGAGGCCATCTCCCTCATGGAGCGCAGCGAACTCGTCGCCGAGACCCTCGGCGAGCACGTCTTCGACTTCTTCCTCCGCAACAAGAAGCAGGAGTGGGAGGAGTACCGCAGCGAGGTCACCGCCTTCGAGCTGCGGAAGAACCTGCCGGTGCTGTAGGAGGGCAGGTCAGGCCGGATCGGCCGCCTCCGCTGCGGGGGCCGGAACGCCGGCGGTCCCCGCGAAGGCGGTTCGCGCGCCGGGCATCTCCGTGCGGGCCGTCTTCGGGACGCGCCCCGCGAGGCGGCAGCCGAGGCAGCCGGGGTGACCGGTGCGGGCGGAGTGGTCGCGGGTGCGCCAAGGCTGCTGGGCAGGCGGCCGGGGGCCGGAGGGCTTGCCCCAGCCGGCCAGGTGCAGCAGCCAGGTGACCGCTGCGGCCGCCGCGAGGACGGCGCCGCCGGCGGCCAGGAGGACGGGCGAGGCGGCGATGAGCCCCGAGCCCAGCACCGCGAAGCCCGCCGCGGCGACCGCCGTCCCGGTCCAGCCCGCCACCGTGTGGCCGAGGTCGGCGTCTCCGTGCATACCCATGGCGTTCCTTCGCGCAGACTGAGAGGGGCTCGCGATCATTTATCTCACGAGCTAAGTAACTTAGATGCTAAGAGGAATGCGCATGGCTGACAAGAAGCGCCCGGCGGCCACGCCCGGACAGGCGCAGCAGGCGATGGACCGGATGATCGCCGCCGCGCAGTCCGGCCAGCAGGACATCGCCCGCCGGCTCGGCCTCAACATCACCGACCTGACCTGCATGGGCTTCGTCATCGCGGCGGTCGAGGCCGGCGAGAGCCCGTCCCCCGGTGACCTCGCCGAGAAGGCCCGGCTGACCACCGGCGCGGTCACCGGCGTCCTCAACCGCCTGGAGAAGGCCGGCTACGTCCGCCGCGCCCCGGACCCCGACGACCGCCGCAGGCTGCGCATCACCGTCGAGGAGTCCGCCGCCCGCCGGCTGCGCGACGTCTACGGCCCCTTCTACCAGCGCCTCGCCGCCCTCTTCGCCGGCTACTCCGCCACCGAGGTCGCCCTCCTCACCGACGCCTTCACCCGCGTCGAGGGCCTCCTGCGCGAGTCCAGCGCCGAGCTGGACGACGAAGCCCCGGCGTCCTAGGGGGCGCCGGGGCTTCGTCGGTCACTGGGTCTCGGTCACTGGATCAGGGTGGCGTGCGGATGGTCCGGGGACGCCGGGCAGACGTAGAGCTGAAGGTGGTTGCCCCGGGAGATGACGACGCCGGGTGGGTTCTCCGTGCCCGGCGCGGCGTCGGCCCGGTCCTCGTACGGGATCCAGCCGCGGGTGCTGCTGTCCCATTCGCCGGAGGGGACGGTCAGCAGGGGGTCCATCCCGGTGCCGCAGGCGGCGCAGTGCCGGACGACGGGGTCGGTGAGGCCCCAGGGCGGCCAGCCGCCGACCTTCCAGCCGGGGGCGAGGGACAGCTCGTCCGAGTAGAAGGAGTCCGGGTACGCGGCGTAGGCGGCGTCCACGTCGGACCCGGACGCCAGCCACTCGCCGCGGTCCGCCAGTCGCCCCTGGAAGTCCTTGTCCAGGGCCAGCAGGCCGGGGTACTCGGTGATCTGCTCGGGCGCGAGCACACACGGCACCGGCACGTACTCCTCGTACTCGACCTCCTGCGTCTTCGGCGGAGCCGTGAGGACGTCGGCGACCTCGGTGGAGGAGCGCCACACCAGCGCGGTCGGCGGTTTGTACTCCGGCGGGTGCTCGCACGGGCACCACAGCACCTGGAGCAGGTCGGCCCCCGCCGGCGGCCGGAGCTGGGGTGCGTCGCGTACGTACAACTGAACCACCGGCAGCATGGCGTTCGGGCCCTGCTGGAATCCGGCCAGCCAGTCGTCGACCCGGCCGTCGTGCCACTCGTGCTCCTCCTGGCAGTAAGGCCAGGGTTCGCCGGCGGGCCACAGCAGCGGCCCGCCGACGGAGCTCTCGTACGGCGTCGGCGACCCGGGGCGGGGATGCAGACGGGTCGCCGTGCGTGCCAGCGGGACCAGTCGAGGGAAGGCCGCGGCGACGTCGAAGGGTCGCGGCGGGGTGGTACGGCTCATCGTGGCTCCCGGTGGCGGGTGTCAGCTGCGGTCAGTTCCCCATGTTCAGCGTGCCGGTGGGGCCCCTGGTGTTGGTGACGTAGACGTCCGGGAAGAGCGGCTGCGACGTGCCGTCGGCGCGCTGGATCGTCCCGGTGATCGTGACCCCGTGGGGGATCGTGCTGGTGGCGTCCAGATACGTGGGCGTCACCTGGTAGAGGACGGCGTCGTTCGGCCCGAGGATGCCGCCCGCCGACGGTTCCGCCACCGCGTTCGCGAGCACGGCCTCGTAGGACCGCATGCTGGGCGATCCGGTGTTCATCCCGTACTGCCAGCAGGGGACGAGATTGGACGCGCCGACGGGGTTGTCGTTGCCCTTGCCGCCGATGACGTTCGGTATGAGGTGGCACCGGGCGAGCCCGGTCGTGGGCGGGTGGAGGCGGTTGAACTCCTGGGCGTCCTGCCAGCCGGTGATGTCGCCTGCCGCAGGGGAGCCCTGCTCGTGCTTTCCGGGGCCGAGGCACACCTGGGCCAGGGCGGCCCGGACGCCGGGCGGACCGAGCGGGCTGGTGGTCTTGTTGGTGTGCGGCACCGGGGCCGTGGTGTTCCGGATCCAGCCGTGGGTGAGCTGCTGCACCCCGGACGACGGCATGTTGCTCCGGCAGTCGGCCAGCGGCTCGGTGACCGAGCCGGAGATCTCGACCTTGAACGCCTCGGACTCCAGGATGCGCTCCTCGGCGTAGCCCGCGGCGAGCCGGCTCTCGGCGGCCCGCTGGTCGGCGTCCGGGACGTGGGCGCGCGCACAGCGCTTGTTCGCGGCGTCCTTCAGCACGTGGACGTTCCACCCGCTGCTGCCGCGCGTGGGGACGACCTCGGCGCACTCGGCGGCGTCGGCTCCTCCCTCGTGGGTGGACGAGAAGGGGAAGGAATCGCAGGTGTCCGTCGGCACGAGGTCCGTACGGACCTGGAAACCCGCGCAGCTCCGGGCGGCCCGGTCGGCCGTCCCGTTCTTGGCCCGGGTCAGCGGTGTGGCGCGTCCCCAGCCGCCGGCGAGGCTGTTCTGCGCCCAGAGGTACCCGGCCGCGGCGGCGCCCGCGCCCGGCGCGGTCTGCTGATCGCTCATCGTGACGACCGGCATGACGTGCGGCATGACGCAGCCGCGGTCGGGTGCGGTGGTGGAGGCGAGGTCGCGGACGGCGTCGTCGCAGCGGATCTTCTCCGGACTGCTCCAGGAGGCGGTCGCATCGGTGATCTGGGCGCCGGGGGAGGAGACGTACATGGTGTACGACGTGGTGAAGTCGGCCTGGGCGCCGGGGGCGGGGGCGGACTCGTATTGCGTGGGACCGCTCACGACCTGGTCCGTGACCATGGTCTTCTTGACGAACGGCATGTCCTTCCTGGCCGTGCAGCCGGCCGAGCAGCTCACTCGGAAGCGCACGTCCAGGGACTTCACGGACCCGGTCGTACCGGTCATGGTCACCACGACCAGCTCTTTCCAGGTGTCGCCCCTGGCGGGCAGCGTGGCGCTGGTCGACACGTCGAGCGTCCCGGTGCCGAGGGTCCTGCCGTTGGTGTCCCGGAGGGTGTACAGCACGGTCAGGCCGTGCGCGCAGTATCCGTGGCGGCTGTACCAGAACTTCCCGGGGTCGGTGATGTCGCAGGTCGCCGAATCCGCCGCGGCACGCTGGGCGGTGCGGGACCGCGGCGCCGTGGTGGGCGCCGGCTTGGCGCTCACGGTGACGCAGGCCTTCACGGCGCCCGCCCGGCGTTCGCGGGAGCCGGCGACCGTGGGCTCGCAGCTCTCCCGGGAAGTCACCTTGACGGGTGAGGACGTGGTGGGAGCGGGAGCGGGGGCCGTAGGGGCTGAAACGATTCTGCTGGTGCCGGCGGCCTGGGCGCCCGGTGTCTGTGCGGGCGCGGTCGGGCGGTCGGCGGCGGTGGCGGTGCCGGCCGCCGTGAGGCTGAGGGCGAGGAGGAGGGCGGGCAGCGCCCGTCTCGTGTGTGATCGGATCATGTCATCTCTCGGGTGGGAGATTCGCGGCCTGGGGCGCGGCACGCCTCGCACCGTGGACGTCACGGTGCGAGGCGTGCGCGCGCATCTGCGAGGAGGGCTAGCTGATGGACTGGACGGTGTCCCAGTCGCCGTTGCCGACCTGGACGCTCGGGCCGTCGATGGGCCCGTGGATGTCCGCTCCGCCCTTATAGAACTTGAGCGTGCCGTCGCCGGCGGTGGCCCACATGTCGGCGACGCCGTCGCGGTTGGCGTCCGCGGCGCCCGCGATCAGCGGCCGGAACGAGGTGGTGTAGCCGCGGCCGAACTCGGTGCGGTCGCCGACGCCGCCGCCCGGCTGGCCGAGGTAGACGTAGAGGACGCCGTCACGGGTGTCGCGGGCCAGCAGGTCGGGGCGGCCGTCCTTGTTGGCGTCACCCGGGGCGGTGACGGTCATGACCCGCCAGCCGCCGGTGCCGATCTGGATCGGCGTACCGTGCTTGGGAGTCGGGCCGGGCACGCCCGGGTAGATCCAGAGCTTGTCGTCGGAGTTCACGGCGAGGTCCGCGTGCCCGTCGCGGGTGGCGTCGCCGATGCCGACGACCTTGGCGGTGGTGGGCAGGGTGCCGATCTTGACCGGCGCGGCCAGCGTGCCGTCGCCGCGGTTGGCGTACACCCGCAGCTCGCCGCCGACGATGGCGACGACGTCCTCCACGCCGTCACCGGTCCAGTCGCCGCGGTGCGTCACCTGGGCGCCGCCCCAGCCGCCGGTGCCGATGACGGCCGGCGTGCCGAGCGCCCCGGTACCGGTGCCCGGGTAGAGCCGCAGCTTGCCGTCGTCCATGACGGCGACCAGGTCGGGCTTGTTGTCGCCGGTCATGTCGCCGGGGACGGGGGTGACCTGGTGGGTGATCCAGGTGCGCACGTCGTCGACGCGGGTGGCGACGGCGCCGGTGCGGGTCTCGGTGGCGGGCGTGCCGAGGCAGCCGCCCTGCCAGGACCGGCTGGCCACGGCGACGAGTTCCTGGACCTGGCCGTTGACGCGCAGGACCGGGCCGCCGGCGTCGCCCTGGCAGATGACCGCGTCGCCGGCCGGGGTCAGCGCGACGTCCGCGGTGCCGTCCCCGGTGGCGGTGAACGCGCCGGTGTGCAGCTTGGTGGGGGTCCACTCGGTCTTCGTGCGGCCGAAGCCGGCCGCCGTGACGGCCTGGCCGGCGGTGACCGGCGCGGCCGCCAGGGCGACCGGCTTCACCCCGGCCACGCCGGTGTTCAACTTGACCAGGACGAGGTCCCGGTCGGGGTGCGGGACCAGCTCGACGGCGCTGCGCACCGCGCCGGCCGAGGTCTGCGCCAGGTCGGTGCGCCCGACGGTGACGGTGGTGGCGGCGGCGGGCTTGCCGGCCGCCGGCCGGCCGTTCGCGGCGAAGCAGGAGGCGGCGGTCAGGACCCAGCGCTGGGAGACCAGCGAGCCGGTGCAGGCGCGATCGGAGTCGCCGACCAGGATGCGCGCGGCGAAGGTGTGGCCCGCGGGGGCGTCCGGGCCCGGCAGGGCCTGGGCGGGCGAGGCGAGCAGGCTCAGGCCCACCGCGCCGGAGGCGACGGCGGCGGACAACTGGGCGCGTCTCTTGGACTGTGACATGTGCGTTCTCTCCGAGAAGGGTGCGTGGGGTGCGCGCGGCGTCCTGCGGACCGTCGGCGCGTGCGTCACGGCCGCTGCGGCCGACACGGCGGTGCGGAAGGGGTCGTGCGCGGTTCAGGAGCGGGCGGACGGCGTCATCGGCGGGCGAACTCGACGGTGACCGGGGAGAGCACGTCGTCCACGACCTCCCCGACCTTCTTCGCCATGGACTTCACGGCCGGGCCGAGGACCCGGCCGCCTCCGCGGGTGAGGAGGTTGAGGGCGGTCCCGCCGGCGGTGTTCATGAACTCGCTGCTGGTGAAGCCGTACTCGATGCCGGTCGCGACGACGCTGATGCCGCCGGCCAGCAGGGAGACGCCGCCGAGGACCGCCGCGATGGTGCCCGTGATCGGCGCGGCGGGCAGGAAGAGGGAGGCGAGGCCGAAGCCGGCCGCGAGGTAGCCGGTGGCCGTGGCGACCTCCCCCGAGATCTCGGCCCACCACTTCGCGTCCTTCCAGAACACCTCCTGGCCGGCCTCGGCGGGGACGGGCTGCTTCACCTCGTCGTGCTCGGGGGTGTCCGCGGGGTTCTGCTTGGTCTCCCGGTTCTTCTTCTGCTCCTCGGCGGCCCGCCTGGCCTCCTCCGCGATCTCGCGGCGGCGGAGGTTCACCGTGATCTGCCGCGCCTGGCTGGCGGCGGTGGCGGCGGCACTGGCGTTCTGACCGGCCGTCACCGCCGCGCGGTGGGCGCTGCTGGCGGACCCGCGGGCCTGGGCGGAGGACCGTACGGCGCTGCGCGCGGAGCTGAGGGCGCGGTTGGCGGAGTAGTTGGCCGAGCGGGAGGCGGTCCTGGCGGTGTGGGCCGCCGTCTTGGCCTTGTTCGCGGACGTCTTGGCGTCGGAGGCGGCCTTGTCCGCGGCGTCGGCGTTCTTCTGGGCCTGGGCGGCGTAGTCGGAGGCGTCGTTCGCGGCGGCCACCGCCTTGTCGCCCCACTCCCGCGCCTCCTCGCCGGCCTTGCGCGCGTCCGCCGCGACCTGGGAGGCGAGCGCGGCGTCCTTCTGAGCCTCCAGCGCGACCTTCCAGGCGGCCGCGATGGCGCCCCGGATGGCCTCCTGGTGGCTGAGGGAGTCGTGGTCCAGCTCGGCCGCCCGGTGCTGGAGCTGGTCGACCAGGACGCGGCGCATCCAGCCGGGCCCCTCCAGCGCCACCTCGGAGTACGTACGGGTGTACACCCCGCCGGTGGCGAGCAGGTTCGTGGCGGTGACGGCGTCGTCCTCCCGCACGGCCTCTTCCAGGCCGGTGTCGAAGAAGTCCTGGAGCGCCTTGGGGGTGTTGCTGTTGAGGGCCTTGTTGCCCTCGCGGACGACACCCTTGCCCGGATTGGCGTTCAGGATCCGGAAGATGTTGATCCGGTTCTCGGTGGACCGGGCCCGCAGCACACCGGAGGTGTTGAAGTCGCCCACGGCCTGCGCGCTGCCGTCGGCCAGCGCCGCGGCCGCCGCGGCGGCGACCACGGGGTCGGAGACCTGCGCGAGGTACAGGGTCGCCTCGCGGTCGTCCTGGGCCTCCGCGAGCGTCCGGTCGAGGTCGACCCAGGAGATCACGTCCCAGTCGCTGCCGGAGAGCGCGAACTGCGCCGCCTCACGGGTCCAGGTGCCCCGGGAGTCCAGCAGAGCGATGGCGGCCTTGCGGCCGAGCGTGGTGGCGAGGTTCATGTCGTCGGCCTGCAAGGCCGCCTCCGCCCGGCTGATCAGGTCCCGGGTGGCGGCCTCGGCCTGCTGTGCCTGGGTGCGCCGGTCGGCGGCGGCCGCCCGGTCGGCGGCGTCGATCCTCGCCAGGGCGCGGGCCTCCTCGACGGCCTGCTTCTTGTCCTCCTCCAGGTTGGCCAGTTCGGCGGCGCGGGCCTTGCGCTCGACCTCCTCCGCGTCCATGACCGCCTTGGTGGCCGCGTCGGCGGCCTTGACCGCCTGGTTCGCGAAGGCGGTGGACTTGTTGGCGAAGTCGATCCCCTGGCCGGCGTACTTGACCGCCTCCTCCGCGGCGTCGGCGGCCTTCTCCGCGTGGCCGGCCGCCGAGTTGGCGGCGTCGCGCGACGCCCGTGCCGAGGCGGCGGCGGTGCCGGCCAGGTCCTGGGCCCTGGCCGCGGCGCCGGTCGCCTGCTGGGCCGCGGTGCTGGCGATCTGCGCCTGCTGCTTCGCCTGCGCGGCCTGCCCGCCGGCCGCGCCGGCGGCCGCGGCGGCCTGCGCGGAAGCGGCCGCGGCGGCCGCCGCGTTGCGCGCGGCCGAAGCGGAGGAGGCCCCCGCGCTGGCCGCCTGCTGGGAGGCGACGGCCGCCTGCTCGGCGGCCGCCGCCGAGTTGCGCGCCTGGGCGGCCGCGTTGCGGGCCGCGACGGCGGCGTTCTTGGCCTCGCCGCTCCTGGCGGCGTCCTTCGAGGCGGCGATGGCCGCGTTGTAGGCGCGCGAGGCGGCCGACCCGGCGTTGGCGGCGGCCTGGGAGGCGGCGGTGGCCGCCGAGGAGGCACGGCGTGAGGCTTCGACGGCCGCGCTGGAGGAGCGGATCGCGGTCCGGGCGGCCGAGGCCGCCCCCTGGGCGGCGGTCGCCGCCTTCGTCGCCGCCGCGGCGGACTTGTCGACGTCGCCCTTGCCCAGCGCGGCTTCGGCCGCCGCTGTCTCGGCCGCGGTCTTCGCCTTGGCCGCGGCCGAGACGGCCCGCTCCGACGCCTCGATCGCGAGGTCCGTCTTGGCCTGGGCACGCTGGGACTCGCGGACGACGACGGCGACGAGCTGCTCGATGGAGGCGGACTCCTGGTCCCGGGCGCGGGCGATGTGCTGGCCGGTGTCGAGGTACCACTGGATGTCGTCGGCGGTGCCGCTGAGGGCGCGGTCGGCGTACTTGGTGACCTCCGGCCCGGCGCCGATGAGGCTCGCCGTGACCTCGATGCGCGCGTCCTCCAGACGGGCCGTGTACTGGCCCGTCGTCAGGAAGCCCTCCAGCGCGGACTGCGTGCCGGCGTCGACGGCGGCCGATCCGTCGCGCTTGACCGCCTTGCCGCCGGTGTTCACCACGGCGAGCGCGGCGACACGCAGGTCCTCGGTGATCGAGGCGCGGTAGCCGTCCCGCACGAACGCGGCGATGGCGCCGTCGCCGCCGTCCAGGGCTGCCGACGCGTCCCGGCGGATGGCCTTGCCGCCGCGTGCGAGGTAGGAGAAGGCCGCGACGCGGTTGTCCTCCGCGGACGTCTTGGGCAGCACTCCGGTCAGGAAGGCGGTGACGTCGTCGTCGGTGCCGCTCAGGGCCAGGGCGGCGGCGGGCCGGGTGGCCTTGCCGCCCAGCATGTAGGCGCGGACCGCCTTGGCCCTCGGGGTGTCGGGGAGGTCGAGCAGGCCACCGTCGCCGGCGGGGGTGGCCGCCAGCACCGGTGAGCTGAGGAAGCTGGGAGTGGACGCGGCGGCCACGGAGGCTGTCACGACTGTGACGAAGCGCCGACGACTCCAGAAGGTTGTCTGCACGCGAGCACCTTCGTTCGGTCGAATGGGTCGGGAGGTGGCGGTCCGGGAGGTGGGCGCGGAGAGGTCGCCGGGGGCGGGCCCGTGCGGCGCCTTCGGCTGCCCGAACCCGACGCGGGCCGCGGGAGCGGGGTCACCCGGAGCGGCGGCGGGGCCGGCCGCGCCCGGAACGCCTGAGGAGAATCGTTTCTTCAGTGCCGGCCGCAGTCAGGCGCAGCGCCGGCCGCACCGGACGCAGGCGCCGGCCGCAGTCGGCGGCAGTGCCGGCCGGACCGGGTGTCGCCGGAGGCCGGCGACGAGCTCGACGACTACTTGCTGGTCCGGATCTCGATCAGCATGTGCTCGCGCGCGTCCGGGTCGGTGGTCTCGCCCACGGGCGTCCACTGGTTCGGCGTGATGTCGAACGACTTCTCCTCGGCGCCCACCGTCATGTCGACCGTGGTGTCGTAGTCGTTCCCCCTGACTCCGTACACCGAGGGGATCTCCATGGTCAGGAAGCCGGAGTCGCCGGTCACCTTGAAGCAGACCGGGACCGCGTCCTCCGGGCGTCGCATGATCTGAAGGAGCCCCGCCTCGCTGCCGCACTCGGCGAGGGTGATGTGCCCGTCCCCGCGCTTCAGCGTGATGCCCTGGTCCCGCAGGATGACGTCCGCGTTCGGGTAGCCGAAGGTCTCCACGGCGAACCCGGGAGTCCCCTCCGTCGCGACCGCGCGGCCCGCGCCGGCGGCCGGGTTGGTCAGGGCGGCCACCGCCGCCGCGGCGCCCAGCGCCGCGACCGTGCTCAATGTGGCGATACGTCTCATGTAGCGCAAGTCAGTTCCTTTGCACGCTCAGGAAGCCCACCGTCCGGGCGGCGGTCAGGCGCGTCCGAGAGTGGACTTGTGAACTCCGTTAACATCCCTCTTCGGTCAGGCGACGACCCGGCGGAGGGGCGGGGGTGGAGCCGTGACGCGAAGCGTCGACCGGACACCGGTTGCACCGATGGTCCGGGACCCCACCCCCGGGGGTCCTGTGCGCGGCCCCGGCATTCACATCCCCCATCCGAGGCCACGAGGACACGACATGACGCTAGACCCCGGGCGCCGCCCCGCGAAGGGCCCCACGCGCCACCAAGCGGGCCCGGCGCGCCATTCCGGAGCGGCGGAACTCCGCCCGACGGAGCGTGCGGCGCCGCCCGAGGTGCCGCAGCACCCGGGGACCACCCCCGCTTCCTTCACCCGGCTGAACGCCGAGGCCGCCCGGCTGCTCGGCGTACGCCCGGCCCAGTACGCCGACCTCCTCGGCATGGCCCCCGAGCACCTGACGCACGACCGCTACCGCATCCCGGCGTCCACCAACGTCCGCCTCTGGGAACTGATGGTCCTGCACGCCCCGTGGCAGGACGTCGCCTCGCACATGGCGCGGCAGAGCACCCTCGGCGCCCTCGGCATCTGGGACTACCTCGTCACGCAGACGCCGACCCCGCTCGAAGGGCTCCGCGACGGCGCGCGCTACCTCCCCACCGCGGCGGACGCCGGCACCGAGATGCTCCACATCGAGGAGACCGAGCAGCACGTCACCATCAGCCACGTCAACGCGGCCGACCTCACCGCCGACGTCGCCTCGGCGATACGGGCCTACTCCCTCGCGCTCTTCACCCAGCGCGTCAGCGACGCGTCCCGGCGCACCGTCGTCCCCACCCGCGTGGCCCTCGCCGCCCGGGCTCCCCGGACCCACGGGATCCTCACCCGGCTCTACGGCACCCGCGTCGTCGACTTCGCCAGCCCCGTGAACTCCATCACCTTCCGGGCCGCCGACCTCCGCGTCCCCCAGCCCCACGCCCCCGGCCTCTCCGACCTGCTGCGCAGCCACGCCGACCAGTCCCTTGCCGAGGCCGTCCCGCTGCGCGACTGGCTCGACCTGTTCCGCACCACCCTCCGCGGCGTCCCGGACGACGAGCCCCCGACCCTGCGCGCGCTGGCCCAGCGCATGGCCCTCAGCCCCCGCACCCTCCAGCGCCGCCTGGAGGAGCACCGCACCACCTGGTCCGACGAACTCCAGTCCGTACGCCGGGAGAACACCCTCCACCTGCTGGCCTCGACCGACCTGACGCTCGACGCCGTCGCCCGGCGCGCCGGCTTCGCCGACACCGGCGGTCTGCGCCGCGCCGTCCGGCGCTGGACGGGGCAGTCCCTGACCGCCGTCCGCGGCCGCGACGACGACACCTGATCCGAACGCGCGCGCTAATCCGGATGCGCCCCGGGCGGTGGGCCGTTACCGTCCGGCGGCATGACCTCCATATCCCGGGACCGGCCGCCGTTCGAGGCGGATGAGCGTACGCAGTTGACGGGCTGGTACCAACTCCAGCGGTCCATCGTGCACTTCAAGTGCGAGGGGCTGTCCGAGGCGGACGCGCGGCGGGCGGTGCTGCCGGACTCCCCGTCGATGACCGTCGCCGGGATCGTGTCCCACCTGCGGTGGGTGGAGCACTGCTGGTTCGAGGTGCTGTTCCTGGGCGGGGACCCGTCCGTGAACCCGTCGTTCGACGAGGAAGTCGAGGACGCGGACCTGATGCCCGCCGAGGGCGTCCCGCTGGAGCAGTTGCTGGCGGAGTACGCGGAGCAGTGCGCGCGCAGCGACGAGATCATCGCCGCGCACGCGCTGGAGACGACGGGCAGGCACCCCGACTTCACCTCCGCCCGCGCCAGCCTGCGCTGGATGGTGCTGCACATGGTCGAGGAGACCGCCCGGCACGCCGGCCACCTGGACACCATCCGGGAGCTGCTGGACGGGGAGAAGGGCTACTACTAGCCCAACCCCCCGATGAGCATGCCCGGCGGCCCGTTCCCCCATGGGGCCGCCCCTACGCGCGCCGGGGCCACCGAGCCGGTCGGCCGCGGCGCGACGACGACGGAGGTACGCAGTGGACACCCAGGCTCACGCCGGCGCAGGCCGGCCGTCCCTGCTGCTGGTCCACGGGGCATGGCACGGAGCCTGGTGCTGGGAGCCGCTA
The DNA here is from genome assembly GCF_002982015.1 of Streptomyces solincola. GTDB lineage: Bacteria > Actinomycetota > Actinomycetes > Streptomycetales > Streptomycetaceae > Streptomyces > Streptomyces solincola. The sequence goes on along the minus strand of NZ_PVLV01000142.1, from coordinate 3,236 downwards.
CGCGCCGCCCTGGGCGCCGACGGCCGGCGGTCCCACGCCGTCGACCTGCCCAGCGCCGGCTCCGCCGACCGTGACCGCCGGGCGGGCATGCGGGACGACGCGGACGCCATCCGGGAGGCCCTGCGGGGCATCGACGGCCCGGTGGTGGTGGTCGCCCACTCCTACGGCGGCGTCCCGGCCACCGAGGCCGTCGCGGGGGCCGGGAACGCGGTGGGCGTGGTGTACGTCGCCGGCTTCCCCCTGGACGTCGGGGACAGCATGGCCGCGTTCCTCGGAACACCGGTGCCCGACGACGGCACCGGCCTCGCCCCGCCGTACGAGGACTCCCGCCGGATGCTCTTCGCCGACGTCCCCGAGGCCGACGCCCGCCGTGCCGTCGCCAGGCTGCGCCCGCACAGCGTCCGCGCCTTCACCGAGCCCGTGACGGCGGCCGGATGGCGGACCCTGCCCTCGCACTACGTCGTGTGCGAGCACGACCAGGCGCTCGAACCCGCCCGGCAGCACGAACTGGCCAGGCGCGCCGACGTCGTCCACCGACTGCCGAGCGGCCACTCGCCGTTCCTGTCCATGCCCCGGCGGCTCGCCGCCCTCCTGGGCCGGATCGCCGACGCCGCCCTGCCCGCGCCGCCACCGGGCGGGAAGTGACGCCAGGTCAGCGTTCGGAGAGTTCCGCCGGGGCCTCCTGGACGGTCCAGCCGTTGCCGTCCGGGTCGGTGAAGGAGAGGAAGGAGTTCCAGGTCTCGCCCTTGCCCTCGGTCCAGCCGGCGGGGCCGACGTGGCGGACGGGGCTCGCGTCGACGCCGCGCGAGACGAGTTCCTCGCGGGCGGCCTCGATGTCCGTGACGCAGAGCTGGAGGCCGTGCAGGGTGCCGGGGGCCATGGCCGACTCGCCGGGGGCCGGCGGCAGGCCGCTCTGGAGGGCGATCGAGCAGCGCGAACCGGGCGGGGTGAGCTGGACGATCCGCAGGCCCGGCGCCACCTCGGCGTCCGTGTCCACGTGGAAGCCGCACTGCTGCGCGTAGAAGTCCCGCGCCCGGTCCACGTCGGAGACCGGGACCATGACCACTTCGAGTGTCCAGTTCATGGCCGGACGGTAGGCCGGGGAGAGCCGGGCGGCAAGAGGGGAGGGCCGGACGGGGCAGCGGCCGGCGTCAGTGCGACGCCGCCGTCGCCCAGGGGGTCCACGTCAGCCGGCCGTCCAGGGTGAGCGCGGCGACGCCGCCGGGGGCGGTCGCGGGGGCGCCGGCGAACAGCGGGCCGCCGCCGCCCGTCCAGGGGCGGCCCGGGGCGGGGGAGAGGGACAGACCGCCGGGCCGGCCGCGCAGGGCCAGACCGCCGCCGTCCGGCGCGGCGACGACCGAGCCGTGGCCGGAGCGGCCGCCGCCGACCTCGGTCACCGGCCCCGCCGGGCGGCCGCCGCCAACGAACCGGGCCGAGCGGGCGTCACCGCTCACCGGCTCCCGGAACCACAGCCGTACGCCGTCCTGGCCGTCGGGGACGGCGCTCAGGGCCACCGTGGTGGCAGGCAGGCCGGTCGCCACCGGGCCGGATGCCGCGCCGGTACGGGGACGGGTGGTCCAGGCCAGGACGGTACGGGGGGTCGCGGCGAAGACGTAGCCGCGGCCGGCGGCGTCCACCGCCGCCACCGGGTCGCCGTGCAGGTCCTTTCCGCCGGCCGGCCGCCAGGAGCCGTAGCCGCCGTCGGGGCGCTGCACGGCCACGCTCATCGCGTGCCGCCCGTCGCGGACGTAGACGGACGCCCGGCCGGCGCGGTCCACCACGACGGCCGGCATGCTGATGTCGGAGCCGGTCGCCGCGTCCCCCGGCTCCGGGCTGCCCAGCGACCGCCACGGGCCGAACAGCCCGCCCGGCGACGCCTGGGTGCGCACCGCCACCTCTCGGCGGTAGCCGCCGCCCGCCGCGCCCAGCTCGGTGCGCGTGCCGTAGACCGAGAGCCGGCCGTCCGGCAGCCGGACCGGCACCACCCCGCCGTCCAGCCCGGCCCCGTCCTGGAGCACCGGGCCGGCCCAGTCGGCCCCGGCGTCCGGGCGGTGCCACACGGCGAGCCGGCCGTCCAGCACGCCGAAGCCGTACAGCTCACCGGGGCGCGCCCCGGGCTGCACCCAGGACGCCGAGCCGGAGCGGGCGTAGCGGACGGACTGCGCCCAGTCGCGCCCGGCGGGCCGGGCGGCCACCTTGCGGTCGCCGCAGCCGGCCGGGTCCCCGCAGTGGTCGGTGTGGTCGCTCCAGGCGTACGTCTTGAGGGTGCGCAGCTTCGCCTCGAAGGTGCCGCGGTCGAGCGAGTGCGGCAGCGAACCGGTGGAGTAGCCCAGGTAGTTCTGCACCCCGAACGCGGGGCGGCCGGGGCGCTCGGCGTACCGGGCGAGGCCGGCCTGCACGAACCGCGCCCCGTACATGTGGTCCTGGTGGTCCGACAATCGTCCGGTGCGGTCGTTGAGGCCGGGGGTGGGGTCGAGCATCCGGACGAAGGTGGGCCGGAAGCGGCGCAGCACCCCGTCGATGGTGTCGATCACCTGCTCGCGGCTGTACGCGAAGTCGTCGCGGACCGGTGAGCCGGCGGCCAACTGGGAGGCGAGGGCGTCGGTCCTGCCGTCCCACAGGCCGCGCAGGCTGTTCGGCCGGTCGTCGCTGACGGTGCCGGCCTCCTTCAACTGGAGCCAGACCAGGCTGATCTGGGGCCGGGCGCGCAGGGTGTCCAGCTCGGCCCGGGCGCCGCCGGCGGTGGTGATCGCGGTGCGGTCCCAGGGGCTGGTGCGGTCGCCGGTGGCCATCTCGGCGTACGCGGCGCGTATCCCGTTCTGGCGGGCCTCGGCGTACGCCGCCTTGTCGGCGCGCGGACGCGGGTCCTGGCGGCGGGAGTTGCGGCCGTCGGACTCGCCGGCGGTGAGGTACACCGAGGTGAGGCTTCGGCCGGAGGATATGGACTGGCTGGTGTCGGGGTTCATGAAGAACAGGTCGTCGTCCGGGTGGGACATGAACTGGACGACGGACTCGCCGCCGGTGCGCACCGGCTTGACCGCGAGCGCCTCCGGCACCCCGCGGCTCGGCACGTCCGAGGCGTCGGAGGAGCCGGTGGTCGCCACCAGGACGCCGCCGGTGATGCCGAGCAGGGCGGCGATCGGCGCGGCGACGAGCACACCGCGGCGGACGGCGGACGGGACGGCTGCCGTCAGGCGGCCGGCGGGGCGGCGGGAGGTCATGGCGGACTCCGGGCG
>NZ_PVLV01000141.1 GCF_002982015.1 Streptomyces solincola | reverse complement strand
GTGGGGCGGGGGAGGGTCGGTCGGGGAGCGCGTCTTGGCACCGGTGCCCCGTCCGGGGCGCATCGGAGCACGGACGGGGGCGCGCACGAGCGCCGGAGCCGGTGACGGGGTAACCAGTGCCGGGGGCCGGCGCCGAGGCCCTTCCCGGGGGCGTACCGCAACGGCGCCCCGGCCCCGACCGGACGGCCTGCCCGTCGCACAGAAGAGTCACCCGGCCTCATACACCATCATCCGTCGCATTCTTCGCCAACCACCCGGGCAGTCATCAGGGACCGACCGAACCGGGCCGGCCGACCGGACAGTCCACCGCGGCACCAGGGGGTAGCCATGGCAGCGAGACCGCTCGTCGCACGTCAGCCCAACGAGCGCCTCCAGGCGCTCATCCAGGAGGCGGGGTGCTCCAACGCCGGGCTCGCCCGCCGGGTCAACATGGTCGGCGCCGAGCGCGGCATCGACCTGCGCTACGACAAGACCTCGGTGGCCCGCTGGCTGCGCGGCCAGCAGCCGCGCGGCCGCGCGCCCGGCCTGATCGCGGAGGCGCTGGGCCGCAAGCTGGGCCGGACCGTCACCATCGACGAGATCGGCATGGCCGGCGGCCGCAACCTCGCCTCCGGGGTGGGCCTGCACTTCGCGCCGACCGTGCTCGGGGCGATCGAGCAGGTCACCGAGTTGTGGCGGAGCGACGTGGGGCGGCGGGACTTCCTGTCCGGGTCGACGGTCGCCGCCTCCGCCCTGGTGGAGCCCAGCCGGGACTGGCTGATCACCGCGGCGGACGCCCAGGTGGCCCGGCAGGCCGGCTCGCGGGTCGGCGAGGCGGACGTGGCGGCGGTACGGGCGATGACGGCCGCGCTGGTGGAGCTGGACCACCGGTTCGGCAGCGGGCATGTGCGCCCGGTGGTGGCGCACTACCTCAACAGCGTCGTCTCCGGGCTGCTGTCCGGCTCCTACCGGGACGCCGTGGGCCGGCAGCTGTTCGCCGCGGTGGCCCGGCTGACCGAACTGGCCGGGTACATGGCGGTGGACACCGGGCAACCGGGCCTGGCCCAGCGGTACTACATCCAGGCACTGCGGCTGGCCCAGGCCGCCGGCGACCGCGCCTACGGCGGCTATGTGCTCGCCGCCTCGATGAGCCATCTCGCCGCGGAGCTGGGGAACCCGCGCGAGATCGCCCAGTTGGCCCGGGCGGCGCAGGAGGGGGCGCGGGGGCGCGTGACCCCGCGCGCGGAGGCGATGTTCCTGGCGGCCGAGGCCCGCGGGCACGCGCTGCTCGGGGACGCCCGCACCACCCGGGAGACGGCCGCCCGGGCGGTGGCCGCGCTGGACCGGGCCGACCCTGAGTCCGGTGACGACCCGGACTGGATCGCCCACTTCGGCCCCGCCTACCTCGCCGACGAACTGGCCCACTGCTGGCGGGACCTGGGCCGCGCCGAGGAGGCCGAGCGGGCGGCGAACGAGGCGCTGGCCGCGCTGCCGGAGACCAAGGCGCGGCGCCGGGCGATCGGCCTGGTGCTGCTGGCCTCCGCGCAGGTGCAGCAGCGGGAGGTCGAGGCGGCGTGCGCGACCGGCACCCGGGCCGCCGGACTGCTCGCCACCCTGCGCTCCTCGCGCGGCGCGGAGTACCTGGAGGACCTGCGCACCCGCCTGGAGCCGTACGCGACCGAGCCGGCGGTACGGGAGTTCGGGGCGCTGGCGGAGTCGCCCGCCGCCTGACGGACCGTACGGGGCCCGGGGCGGCCGTGACCAGACAGGTGTGCGCCTGGTCGTCACCACCCGGTAGCGTGAGGCGACGCTTCCGTAGGTTGACGACAAAGGCTGAGACACAGGAGTCCCGGTGACGACGCACAGCGGACAGGGCCCCGAGCCGCACCGTCCGGCGGCACGCCCCGCGCACGAGGGTGTCGTGCTGCCCGGCGACGGCAGCGAGCCCTGGGTGCCGGGCTCCCGGCAGAGCGCGCCGGCGGACGGCCGGTCCTGGCCGGCCGCCGGGTCCCAGCCGCACGGTCACCAGCCGCACGCTCCCCACGGCTGGCAGCCCCAGCCGGGCTACGGCTACCCGCCGCCGCAGGCCGCCCAGCCCGGGTACGGCCCGCCGCCGGCCCAGCCGTCCGAGGGCTACGGCCACCCCGGCGCGCCCCAGCCGCCGCAGGGCTACGGCTACCCGCCCCCGCAGGCCGCGGCCCCGGGCTACGGCTACCCGGCGCCCCAGCCGCCGCAGCAGCCCCAGGGCTACGGCTATCCGGCCTCCGGCTACGGCCACCCGCAGTCGGGGCCGCCGTCCGCCGGCGCGCAGCCGCTGCCGCCCGAGCACGCCGCCGAGTCGACCGCCTTCCTCGGC
>NZ_PVLV01000140.1 GCF_002982015.1 Streptomyces solincola | reverse complement strand
CCGCCGTGGGTTCTTCCGGGGTTCACGCCGTACGTTGCAGCCGTGCGTTGCAGTGGCGTTCGCGCCGCTTGTCGGCGGCGGTGTCACGGGGTTGTTGAATGGGCATCTGCCTGGGTGCGGCTGTTGAATGCCGGACCTTTCAGCGGCATTCACGCGCTGTCCGCCCAGTGTATTCGCGCCATTCACCGAGCAAAGAACGGGCGAGGCGCGGCCACCGGATCCCCACCCGGCGGCCACGCCCCATTACCCACGTCGGTCGGGAGAGCCGCAACCTTTCAGGTCCGCCGCCGGACGCGCGAAGCCCCCCACGGTCTTCTGACGCGTCACCTCGGTCCTGAAGGTTTCCCGTTCCGACGGCGTACAGCTTTTCGGCTGAGCCCCTTCCTCCGCGACGGGTTTCAACTGTGGCTGAAACACCGTGGTAACGTCCTGTGATGGCATGCATACTCAATGCCGGGGGTGATTGCGGATGCAACAGGTGGGGGTTCAGTGCTGCGTATTCATTTCACCGGGGACGACCTCGCCGCCATACGGATGGCGGCCCGGCCGGATGCGTTGTGGGAAACGATTCTCAGCTTTCACCGGTTGCGCGACCGGCGCGGAGCGCTCGTCTTCGGCGCTTGGCGCGAGGAGGCGCGCGCCAAGCTGGGCGGTGAGACCAGGCTGCTCGGCGCACTGGTCCCGCAGCGCGGCTACTTCCCCGACTTCCTGACCCCGCAGGCCGGGCTGGACGGCCTGGAGCCCGGCCTGGAGGCGATCCGGGCCACCCCGCCGGCCCGCGTCCACACCGAGCTGGCCCTGCTGTCCGCGGGCCGCTCCGCCGCCACTCCGCTGCCGGGGTGGGCGCTGGACCTCGCGCAGGGCGACCCCGCCCCGTTCGGCCGGCTGCTGTCCGCGCTGCGCGGCTACCACCGGGCCGCCATCGAGCCCTTCTGGAGCTACCTGGAGTCCCGGATAGAGGCCGACCGGGCGCTGCGGGGCCGGGCCCTGCTGGACGGCGGCGCGGAAGAGCTGCTGGCCTCCCTGCCGCCGATGCTGCGCTGGCGCGCCCCGGTGCTGGAGGCGGACTACCCGGTCGACCGGGACGTGCACCTGGACGGGCGCGGTCTGCTGCTCCAGCCGTCGTTCTTCTGCCGGGCCACCCCCGTGGTGCTGCGCGACCCGGACCTGCCGCCAGTGCTGGTGTACCCGGTGACCCACGCCGACGCCCCGGCGGCGGCCGCGGCGGACAGCGGGGCCTCCCCGCTCGGCCGGCTCGTCGGGCACACCCGCTCGGCCGTGCTGCGGGCCATCGGGCACGGCGGCACCACCAGCGAGCTGGCCCGCCGGGCCGGGGTGTCGCTCGCCTCGGCCAGCCAGCACGCCGGGGTGCTGCGGGAGGCGGGCCTCGTGGTGACGATGCGGCAGGGCAGCTCGGTGCTGCACACGCTGACGCCGCTGGGCGCGGCGCTGCTGCACGGCGGCCGCACCGGGCCGGGCGGGGCGCTGGCCAAGGAGTCCGAGGGCCCCCTGCGGGAGTCGGGCGGGCCGCTGCGCGAATCCGGCGGGCACCGGGGCGAGGGCGGCTCCCGCCGGGGCGGCGGAGGCCCCCCGCCGCCGCGGCTGCGCTACGCCCGCGGCGGCCCCGGCCGGGGCTGAGGCGGGGCTGAGGCGTTCAAGGCGTTCACGCGGTGGCCCCGGACGGCAGGACCGTCCGGGGCCGGGGAGGTGCGGTCGTCAGGCGCGGAAGGGGCCGGTCACCTCGTAGGTGATGCCGCCGGAGGAGCTGCCGCTGGTGCCGCGCTGGCTGGAGAAGTACAGCCGCCGGCCGTCCGGGGAGAAGGCCGGGCCGGTGATCTCCGAGCCGGACTGGCCGGTGATCCGCAGGAACGGCGCGACCGTGTCGTCCGGGGTGATCAGGCAGATCTCCATGGTGCCGCCGTCCTCGGCGATGTACAGGTCGCCGGAGGAGGAGCCGGTGACGTTGTCCACGCCGGTCAGCGGCGCTGCGCCGGAGGGCACCAGCGAGTCGTCGTAGGCCAGTTCGTAGCTGCCGGCCGCGAGGTCCAGCCGCCAGACCCGGTTGTCGCCCTTGGTGGTGAACCAGACCGTGTCGTCGGCGTAGTGGCAGCCCTCGCCGCCGTTGAACCGCTTGGCCCCCGAGACCTGGTTGCGGGTGGCGGTGGGGGAGCCGTCCGGGTCGGGCACGTCCTGCCAGCGGAAGGAACCGGACGTCCCCGAGCCGGCGACCAGCACCTGGAGGACGCCGGTGGACAGGTCGCCCCAGGTGGCGGGGGTGAACCGGTAGAAGCAGCCGTCGCTCTCGTCCTCGGTGAGGTAGACGACCCTGCGGACCGGGTCGGCGGCGGCCGCCTCGTGCTTGAACAGGCCCATCGCAGGGTGCCGCACGGCCGCCTTCACGCCCCACGGGTCGGTCTCGTAGACGTAGCCGCGGCTGACCTCCTCGCAGGACAGCCAGGTGTTCCACGGGGTGCGCCCGCCCGCGCAGTTGGTGCGGGTGCCGGACAGGATGCGGTACGCGCCGGTGATCGCGCCGGTGGCGGAGAACCTCAGCGCGCCCGCGCCGCCGTTCGGGCTCACCTCCGAGTTGGAGACGTAGATCCAGCCGCTGCCGTCCGCGAAGCACGCCCCGCCGTCGGGCGCGTCGTGCCAGGTGTACGCGGTGGTGCCGACCCGCTGCCGGGAGCGGGCGACCACTCGGCTGGTGAAACCGGAGGGGAGCTGGATCCCGTTGGCGTCGGCCGCGCGCAGGGCGCCGTAGGGGCCCGTGCCGGGCTGGGCGGGGGCCGCGTAGGCGGCGCCCTGCATCAGGGCGCCGCCGAAGGCCGCCGCCGTGCCGCCGACGGCCGCTCCGCGCAGGAAACTGCGACGTTCCACGTGTCTCACTCCAGGGGTGGGGACAGCCCGCCGCACCGGCCGGGGCGGCGGGACTCGCACGACCCGGGACCGTACGAGCCTGGCATGGACACATCCCGAACGGGCGGTGACGCCGTGCTGTACGGCCTCCGGCGGCGGCCCGGCGCGGCGTACGGCGGCGGTCCGGGTGGCGGTCCGGGGCGGGGCGGGCCAGGGTGGTGCCGCCCGCCCGTCCGGGCGGCGAGCCGCCAGGGAGGACCGCCCGTGCCGCAGATCGTCTTCGTCAACCTGCCGGTCAGGGACCTGGCGGCGTCCCGGGCCTTCTGGGGCGCCCTGGGCTTCCGCTTCAACGAGCACCTCTCCGGCGACCGGGCCGCCTGCCTGGTGCTCGGCGAGAGCGTCTTCGTCATGCTGCTCACCGAGACCTACTTCGCGGAGTTCACCCGCAAGGAGGTCGCCGACGCCTCGGCGGTGACGGAGGCGGTCTTCGCGCTCAGCTCCGGCAGCCGCGAGCGGGTGGACGAGCTGGCCGACGCCGCGATGACGGCCGGCGGCTTCCCCGCCGGACCGCCCCGCGACTACGGACCGATGTACAGCCGGTCCTTCCAGGACCCGGACCACCACCAGTGGGAGGTGCTCTGGATGGACCCGGCCGCGGCCGGCGAGGACACGGGCGGCGGTCAGGCGGGCGAGCGGACCGGGTAGACGGCGACGGCGACCTCCTCGTCGTCCAGGCACCGCCCGCTCACCAGGTCGAAGCGCTGCTTCAGCAGCGGCGAGGCCACGAACGGCCGGCCCGCCGCCGAGCCGGTCAGCCCGCGGGAGAGCACCTGGGCGCCGGTGAACGGATCGCGGTTGTCGATCGCATACAGCCGCCCGGCCCGGTCCCGGAACAGCGCCGCCTGCCGGCCGTCCGGCAGCAGCGCCGCCACGCCCCGGCCCGGGGCCAGCCGCGCCGGGTCGCACACCGCCAGCCAGGCGCCCCCGACCAGCAGCTCGACGGCGCCGCCGCCGCTCGTCTCGGTGGTGATCACGGCGTGTTCACTCCTTCGTACGTCCGGCCGGCCGGCGCGGGTCCGATGGCCAGCACCGCCAGGTCGGGCTTGAGCTGGTCGCGTTCGGGGACGAAGCGCACCGACGGGTCGGGCGTCCCGGGGGCGTTGACGAAGGAGACGAACCGGGCCAGCCGCTCCGGGTCCTCCAGGGTGGCCGCCCACTCGTCCCGGTAACCGGCCACATGCGCGGCCATCTGGGCCTCCAGCTCCGCGCACAGCCCCAGCGAGTCGTGCACCACCACGTCCCGCAGGTGCTCCAGCCCGCCCTCCAGCCGCTCCAGCCAGGCCGCGGTGCGCTCCAACCGGTCGGCGGTGCGGACGTAGAACATCAGGAACCGGTCGATCAGCCGGACCAGTTCGGCGTCCGAGAGGTCCCGGGCCAGCAGATCCGCGTGGCGCGGGGTCGCGCCGCCGTTGCCGCCGACGTGGAGGTTCCAGCCGTTGGCGGTGGCGATCACGCCGAAGTCCTTGGACTGCGCCTCGGCGCACTCCCGGGTGCAGCCGGAGACCGCCGACTTGAGCTTGTGCGGGGCGCGCAGCCCCCGGTAGCGCAGCTCCAGGTCGATGGCCATCCGGACCGAGTCCTGCACGCCGTAGCGGCACCAGGTCTGCCCCACGCAGGACTTCACCGTGCGCAGCGCCTTGCCGTAGGCGTGCCCGGACTCGAAGCCGGCGTCCACCAGCCGCGCCCAGATCGCCGGGAGCTGGTCCACCCGGGCCCCGAAGAGGTCGATCCGCTGACCGCCGGTGATCTTGGTGTAGAGGCCGAAGTCGCGGGCCACCTCGCCGATCACGATCAGCCGGTCGGGGGTGATCTCGCCGCCGGGGACGCGCGGCACGACGGAGTAGGAGCCGTTGCGCTGGAGGTTGGCGAGGAAGTGGTCGTTGGTGTCCTGGAGCGCGGCCCGCTCGCCGTCCAGCGGGTAGGCGCCCTCCAGGCTCGCCAGGACCGAGGCCACCACCGGCTTGCAGACCTCGCAGCCCTCGCCGCCGCGGGCCTCGGCCCGCCCGTGCGCGTCCAGCAGCTCCGCGTAGGAGTCCAGACGCAGGGTGCGCACGATCTCGTACAGCTCCTGGCGGCTGTGCGGGAAGCAGCCGCAGAGCCCGGACTCGCCCGGCGGCGGCAGCAGTTGCCGGATCACCGTGACGCAGCCGCCGCAGCCGGTGCCCGCCTTGGTGCACTTCTTGACCTCGGGCAGCGAGGCGCAGGCGACGATCGCGCCCTTGGTGACGTTGTGGCAGGAGCACACCACCGCGGAGTCGGGCAGCGCGGCGGGACCGAGCGCCGCCGGGGCGCCCGCGCCCGCCGGCAGCACCAGCTGCTCGGGCGCGACCGGCGGGCGGCTGCCGGTGAGCGGGCGCAGCATGCCGTACGCCTCGGCGTCGCCGACCAGCACCCCGCCGAGCAGCACCCCGTCGGCGTCCATCACCAGCTTCTTGTAGACCCCGGCCCGGGAGTCGGCGTACACCACGTCCAGGCAGCCGGCAGCCGTGCCGTGGGCGTCGCCGAAGGAGGCCACGTCCACGCCGAGCAGCTTGAGCTTGGTGGAGGTGTCGGCGCCGGTGAAGGTGCGGCCCGCCGCCGTCCCGGGCGGCTCGCCCGCGCCCGCGCCGATCGACTCGGCGGCGGTGAGCGCCATCTCGTAACCGGGGGCCACCAGGCCGTAGACCCGGCCGTCGGCGGCCAGCGCGCACTCGCCGATGGCGTACACCGCCGGGTCGGAGGTGCGGCAGTGCTCGTCCACCGCGATCCCGCCGCGCTCGCCGACGGCCAGCCCGCAGTCGCGGGCCAGCGCGTCCCGGGGGCGCACCCCGGCGGAGAAGACCACCAGGTCGGTGGCGATCTCGGAGCCGTCGGACAGCTCCATGCCGGTGACCCGGCCGTCGTCGCCGGTGCGCACGGCGGCGGTGCCCGTGCCGGTGTGCACGGTCAGGCCCATGGACTCGACGGTGCGCAGCAGGGCCGCCCCGCCGCCCTCGTCCACCTGCACCGGCATCAGCCGGGGCGCGAACTCCACCACGTGGGTGGCCAGGCCCAGGCCGCGCAGCGCGCCGGCCGCCTCCAGACCGAGCAGCCCGCCGCCGACGACCGCGCCGGTCCCGGCCCCCTTGGCGTACGCCTCGATGGCGAGCAGGTCCTCGATGGTGCGGTAGACGAAGCAGCCCTCGGCGTCGCGGCCGGGCACCGGCGGGACGAACGGGTACGAGCCGGTGGCCAGCACCAGGGTGTCGTACGGCAGGGTGAGCCCGGAGCGGGTGGTCACCGTCCGCGCGGTGCGGTCCACCGCCTCGACCGGGTCGCCGAAATGCGCCTCGATGCCGTGCCGGGCCAGGAAGTCCGGTGCGGTGACCGACAGGTCGTCCGGGGTGCGGCCGTCGAAGTAGGACGACAGCCTGACCCGGTCGTAGGCCGGGCGCGGCTCCTCACCCAGCACGGTGATCCGCGTCCGCCCGGTGACGCCCTGCTCGGCGAGCGCCTCCAGGAAGCGCTGGCCGACCATGCCGTGGCCGACGAGAACGAGGGCGGGGCGGTCGTCCGGCCCGGACCGGCGGCTGCCGGGGCGCTGGGACAGCGCAGCGGCCTGGGGCGTCTCGGCGTCGTGGGGCAGCACCGTGGGCTGGGGCCTCTCAGCGGCCCGGGGCAGGACAGCAGCGTGGGGTGTCTCGGCGTCGTGGGGCATCTCAGCGGCCTCCGTCGTGGGTGAGCAGATGGAGCAGGGGCGCGTCGGGGAGGGCCTCGTCGCCCTCCCACGCCCGGGCGAGCGCCCCGACCGCGTCGAGGTCGTCGCCCAGCAGCACGCCGCCCACCAGCCGGTCACCGCGGACGACGACCTTTCGGTAGGCCCCTCGGGTGGCGTCGGCGAGCCGTACGGTGTCGTCGCCGGGGCCGGCGGCCACCTCGCCGAACGCGGCCACCTCCAGCGGGGCCAGGCTCAGCCGGGTCAGCGCCCGGGTGCCGCGGTAGGAGGGCGACCGCCCTCCTACCGCGGCACCCGGGCGCTGACCCGGCTGAGCCTG
>NZ_PVLV01000013.1 GCF_002982015.1 Streptomyces solincola | reverse complement strand
CCGCCACTACGACCTGTCCAACGAGCTGTTCGAGGAGTTCCTCGACCCGACGATGACCTACTCCTCCGCCGTCTTCGGCTCGCTGCCGGCCCGGCCCGAGGAGCTGCCGGCCGCCCAGACCCGCAAGATCGACCGGCTCCTCGACCTGGCCGGCGTCGGCGAGGGCACCCGGCTGCTGGAGATCGGCACCGGCTGGGGCGAACTCGCCCTGCGGGCCGCCGCCCGCGGCGCGCACGTCACCACCATCACGCTCTCCACCGAGCAGCGCGACCTCGCCCTCCGCCGGATCGCCGACGCCGGCCACGCCGACCGGGTCGACGTCCGGCTCTGCGACTACCGCGAGGTCGAGGGCGCGTACGACGCCGTGGTCAGCGTCGAGATGATCGAGGCGGTCGGCGCGGAGTTCTGGCCCGCCTACTTCGCCACCCTGCGCGACCGGCTCGCCCCCGGCGGGACGGTCGCCCTGCAAGCCATCACCATGCCGCACGAGCGGATGCTGAACACCAGCCGCACCCACACCTGGATCAGCAAGTACGTCTTCCCCGGCGGGCTCATCCCCTCCCGCGAGGCCGTCGTCCGCGAGGCCGCCCGGGCCGGCCTGAAGGTCACCGCCGACCACGGCTACGGCGAGCACTACGCCGAGACCCTGCGCCTGTGGCGCGAACGCTTCGCCGAACGCGCCGCCGAGGTGCGGCAACTGGGCTTCGACACCGTCTTCCAGCGCATGTGGGAGCTGTACCTGGCCTACTCCGAGGCGGGCTTCCGCGCCCGCTACCTGGACGTCCGCCAGATCCGGCTCGCCGCCGCCACCGTCCCCGCCCAGGCCGCGCCCCGCGACGACGCCGCCGCCGAACCCGCCGGGCGCCCCGACGCGCCGTCCGTCACCGCCCCCGCCGGGGCCGCGTCGACGGGCGGCGCCGCCCCCGCGACCGGCGGCGACCTGCCGTCCACCACCCTCCCCGCCCAGCAAGGAGCCCGCTGAGATGCCCGCCGCGATCCCCGCCGCCGACCGGCTCGCCGCCCTCCTCGGGCACTGGTTCACCGGCCCCCTGCCGGTCCGGCTGCGCGCCTGGGACGGCAGCGAGGCCGGCCCCGCCACCGCCCCGCTGGTCGTGCTCCGCTCACCCGCCGCGCTGCGCCGGCTGCTCTGGCAGCCCGGCCAACTCGGCCTCGCCGACGCCTACATCGCCGGCGACCTCGACATCGAGGGCGACCTGTCCGCCGCCCTCAGCCACGTCTGGAGGACCATGCGCAGCCAGGGCACCGCCAAGCCCGGGCCCCGCGAGCTGGCCCGGGCCGCCGTCGCCGCCGCCCGGCTCGGCGCGCTCGGCCCCCGGCCGCCCGCCCCCGGCGCGGCCCGCGCCGAGCTCTCCGGCACGCTGCACAGCGCCGCCCGCGACCGGGCCGCCATCAGCCACCACTACGACCTGTCCAACGACTTCTACGCCCTGCTCCTCGACGAGTCCATGGCCTACTCGTGCGGTTACTGGACCCGCCCCGACGACCCCGGCTACACCCTCGCCGACGCGCAGAGCGACAAACTGGAGCTGGTCTGCCGCAAGCTCGGCCTCACCGCCGGCGCGCGGCTGCTGGACGTCGGCTGCGGCTGGGGCTCGCTCACCCTGTACGCCGCCCGCGAGCACAAGGCGCAGGTCACCGCCGTCACCCTGGCCCTGGAGCAGCGCGACTTCGTCGCCGCCCGGGTCGCCGAGGAGGGCCTGGGCGACCTGGTCGAGGTGCAGCTCCGGCACTGGCGGGACGTCGAGGGCGGCGGCTACGACGCCGTCACCACCATCGAGATGGGCGAGCACGTCGGCGACGCCGAGTACCCGGACTTCGCCGCCAAGCTGCACGGACTGCTGCGCCCGCGCGGCCGGCTGCTGGTCCAGCAGATGTCCCGGGGCGCCGACGCCCCAGGCGGCGGCGCGTTCATCGAGAACTACATCGCCCCCGACATGCACATGCGCCCGGTCGGGCAGACCACCGGCATCCTGGAGGACGCCGGCCTGGAGGTCCGCTCCGTGCAGGCGCTGCGCGAGCACTACACCCGCACCATCAACGCCTGGCACGACACCCTGGAAGGACGCTGGGAGGAGTTCACCGCCCTGGTCGGCGAGCCCACCGCCCGGGTCTGGCGGCTCTACCTGGCCGGCAGCGCCCTGGCGTTCGCCGAGAACCGGATGGGCGTCGACCAGATCCTGGCCGTCCGCCCCACCCTGGAAGGAGACTCCGGCATGCCCGACACACCCGGAGCCTGGTACGCCCGCGAGGGGGCCGCCGGGGAGGGCCGGCCGTGAACGCCGGCTTCGCCTGGTCCGCCTTCGCCGCCAACCTCGGCGCGGCCGCCGCCGCCGCGCTCGCCGTGATGCTGGCGACCTTCGCCGTCGCCGTCCGGCGCGGACTGCACCGGATCGTGGACATCGCCTGGGGCGCGGCGTTCGCCGCCGTCGCCGTGGTCAGCGCCGTGCTGTCGGCCGGTCAGGGCCACGGCGCCACCCGACTGCTGGTGGCCCTGGCCACCGTGGTGTGGGGGCTGCGGCTCGCCGTGCACATCGCCCGGCGCGGCCGCGGCCACGGCGAGGACCCCCGCTACGAGAAGATGCTCGCCCGCGCCCCCGGCAGCCGCGACGCCTACGCCCTGCGCAAGGTCTACCTGCTCCAGGGCGCACTGGTGTGGCTGGTCTCCCTCCCCGTGCAGGCCGCGATGTACGTCACCGGGCCCGCGCCCGCCTGGCTGGCCGCCGGGCTGCTGGTGTGGGCCGCCGGGCTGGCCTTCGAGGCGGTCGGCGACCGGCAGTTGGCCCGCTTCAAGGCCGACCCGGCCAACCAGGGGAAGATCATGGACGTCGGTCTGTGGTCCTGGACCCGACACCCCAACTACTTCGGGGACTTCCTGGTCTGGTGGGGGCTGTTCCTGACCGCCTGCGGCGACTGGCGGTCCGCCGCCGTCAGCCTGGTCTCCCCGGTCGTGATGTCGCTGCTGCTCACCCGGGGCAGCGGCAAGCGCCTGCTGGAGAAGCACATGGCCGAACGCCCCGGCTTCCGCGAGTACGCCGCCCGCACCAGCGGCTTCTTCCCGCTGCCGCCAGGCAAGCGGCCCAGGACCGGAAGCGAGGCCGCCCGATGACCGCCCAGCAGGCCCGGACCGCCCCCGACGACGGCAGCGCCCTCGTGCTGCGGCACGCCCCCGGCGACCCGCGGGCCGCCGTGCTGCTGCTGCACGGCGGCCGCGCCGACGCGCTGTCCGCGCCCACCTGGCTCAATCTGCCCGGCCGGCGGATGCGGCCGTTCGCCGGCGCGGTGCGCCGGGGCGCCCGCCCGCACCCGCTGCTGGTCGCCGAGGTCCGCTACCGCCACCGCGGCTGGAACGGCCCGCGCGGCGACGCCGCCCGGGACGCCCGCCGCGCCCTGGCCGAGCTGCGCGACCTCGCCCGCCCGGACCTCCCGGTGGTCCTGGTCGGCCACTCCATGGGCGGCCGGGCCGCCCTGCGGGTCGCCGGCGACCCCCGGGTCACCGGTGTGGTCGCGCTCGCCCCCTGGTGCCCGCCCGGCGAACCGGTCGACCAGCTCGCCGGCCGCACCCTGCTCGTCCTGCACGACGAACGGGACCGGATGACCGAGGCCCGGCGCTCCTGGGAGTTCCTGCGCCGCGCCCGCGCCGCCGGGGCCCGGGGCGCCGGCATCGTCATGCCCCGAGGCCGGCACGCCATGCTCGCCGGGGCCCGGGACTGGCACCGCCTCGCCGCCCTCGGCGCGGCCGCCGCCCTGGGCCTCACCCCGCTGCCCGCCGCCCTCGCCGCCGCCGCCGACGCCGCGGGCGACGGCCTGGTCCCCGCCGCCGACGTGCTGCGCGCACCCGACCAGGTCGAGTGAGGCCGGCCCAGACGCCGCGCGCACCCGACCAGGGCGTGAGAGCCGCTCGACGCAGTCGCGCACTCGGTCGAGCCGAGCGCGCCCCGGCCGACGTGCTCCCCGGGACTCGGCCGGGCCCAGCGGCCCGGCCGACGGGATCCGGCCACCCGCGCGGCGGCCGCCCGTCCCGCGGCGAACCGGCCATCCGTCCCGCGGTGAACCGGCCGCCCGCGCCGGTCCCGCCTCGGGCGGCGAACACGGCCGGGCGCCCCGCCCCGTACCGCACCCCGCGGGACGGGCCGCCGGACCGGCGGCCGCCGACCCCCCGGCGGCCGCCGCCGGCCATCCCCGGCAGACGCCGAGGCCCGGCCGTACACAGAGGCGAAACCAGCCCTCTTGCCGCCGATCGCCTGCCGCCATCCGCACCAAGCGCCACACTGGAGACCGTGCTGAGGAACATCCCCGCGGAACCCCCAGGATTCGTCGGCCGGGCGGACGAATCCGCGCTCGTGGCCCGCGCGCTCGCCCACCACCGGCTCGTCACGCTCACCGGGCCCGGCGGCGTCGGCAAGTCGCGCCTCGCGCTGCGCACCGCCCACCGCAACCCGCCCGGCGCGGCGGACGGCGTGTGCTGGTCCGACCTCTGGCCGCTCCAGGACACCCGGCTGCTCACCGCGGCCGTGGCCGACGCGGTGGACCTCGCCGACCACTCCGGACGCACCCCCGAGGACACCCTGGCCGGCTGGCTGAACGGCCGCCGGCTCCTGCTGGTCCTCGACTCCTGCGAGCATCTGCTGCCCGCTGTGCGCGAACTCGTCGGCCGACTCCTCGCCGAATGCCCCGAACTGACCGTGCTGACCACCAGCCGCGAACCGCTCGCGCTGGACGGCGAGCACGTCCACGAGGTGCGCCCGCTGCCCGCCGGCTCCGACGCGCTTCGGCTCTTCGGCGACCGGGCCGCGGCGGCCGGCGCGCCCCTGGTCCTGCCCGGCGAGCGGGCCGCCGCCCGGACCCTGTGCGAACGGCTGGAGGGCCTGCCGCTCGCCCTGGAACTGGCCGCCGCCCAGTTGCGCCACCTCTCCGTCCAGCAGGCCGAACGCGACCTGGTCTCCCGCCTCGACCTGCCGCCCGCCGACGCCGCCGTCCGCCCCCTGCGCCACCGGACGCTGCGCACCACCGTCGGCTGGAGCCACGAACTGGCCGAGCCGGCCGAGCGGTTGCTGTGGGCCCGGATGTCGGTGCTGCGGGGCCCGGTGGACACCGCCACCGTCGTCCGGGTCTGCGCGGGCGGCGCGCTCCCCGCCGACCAGGTGCCCGGCGTCCTCGACGGGCTGACCGCCAAGTCCGTCGTCACCCGGGAGCCCGGCCCCGACGGCGGCCCGCGCCACCGCATGCTGGACACCATCCGCGAGTACGGGGAGATGTGGCTCGGTGAACTCGGCGAGAGCCGGACGCTCGCCGACCGCCACGCCCGCCACTTCCTGGGCCTGGTCCGGCAGGTCCAGCACGACTGGTTCGGCCCCCGGCAGCTCGACGGCTACCGCGTCGTCGAGCGCTCCTACGCCGACCTGTGCGCCGCACTCGACCACCTGCTCGTCCACCGGCCCGACGAGGCGCTGGAGATGGCCGCGGGACTCGGCTTCCACTGGGTGTGCTGCGGCCATCTGCACGACGCCGGGGCCCAGTTGGGCCGGGCCCTGCGGCACAGCCGGGACGACGCGCCCGCCCGGCCCGCCGCGCTGTGGGCCCTGGGCGTGGTCCGGGTCCTCCAGGGCGACCACGACCTGGCCGAGGACCTGGCCCAGGACTGCCGGCGCGCCGCCGCCCGCGGCACCCCCGACGACGCCCTGCGCGCCGCCTACCTCGCCGGCCTGGTCCACCTGCTGCGCGGCCGCCCGCTGGCCGCCCGCACCGAGGCCGAACACGCGCTGCGCCGCCCCGGCGGCTCCCTCGGGCCCCGGATGATGTGCCGGCTGGTCCGGGTCTTCGGACTGACCGGGCTCGGCTTCCTGGACCAGGCCCGTGCCGAGGCGCGCCGGCTGCTGGTCATCTGCGGCCGGCACGGCGAGCACTGGACCCGCTCCTACCTCGACTACCAACTCGCCCTGATCTCGCTGTTCGAGGGCCGCTCCGCCGACGCCGCCGGGCACGCCCGCGCCATGCTCGGCTCCAAGCAGCGCATCGGCGACAGCTTCGGGATAGCGCTGGGTCTCGACCTGCTGGCCGCGTCGCTCGCCGCGCACGGCGACGGACTGCGGGCCGCGCAGGTCTACGGGGCGGGGCTGACGTACTGGCGCGCCGTCGGCCACCCCCAGCGCGGCACCCCCGAGCTGGGCCCGGTGCGCGAGCGCTGCGAGCGCACCGCGCGGGAGCTGGTCGGCGACGCGGAGTACGAGCGGACGGTCGTCCGCGCCGCCAACGCCGACCCCTCCGCCCTGCTCGCCGAGGCGCTCCAGGCCGACGTCCGGTAGGCCGACGTCCGGCGGCGGGGGCCGTGGGTGGCCCCCTTCGTTACCGGCAGGTAAGGTTCGCGGCCAGCCCTGTCACCGCCGTCCCTCCGGTCCTCGCATCGTCGAAAGCCCGGACGGGGCCGCCCCGAGAGCCGAGGAACCGCGATGAAGCCGTCCACCCGCTCCGCCCTGCTGCTCGCCGGCCTGCTGGGCGGCGCCGGTGTCGCCCACTTCGCCCGGCCGGAGAACTTCGACGCCATCGTGCCGCGCGCGCTGCCCGGCGGGGCCCGAGCCTGGACCAGGGCCAGCGGGGTCGCCGAACTGGCGCTGGCCGCCGGGGTGGCCGCCCCGCGCACCCGCAGGACCGCCGCCCGGGCGACCGCGCTGTTCTTCGTCGCCGTCTTCCCCGCCCACATCCAGATGGCGTACGACTGGCGGCACCGCCCGCTCGCCGCCCAGGCGGCCGCCTACGGCCGGATGCCCCTCCAGGTGCCGCTGGTCCTGTGGGCCCGCCGGGTGGCCCGCGCCGCCGGCTGACCCACCCCGCGGCCCGCCGCCCGGGCGTGCGCCCGACGCAGGGGCGCCGGCACCCGGCGGCGGAACACGCCGGACCGTGCCTACAGTCCGAACTCCGCCGGATCGAGCCCCAGCTCGGCGCAGACCTCCCGCAGCACCTGCTCCTCCGCGGGCGCCACCCAGCCGTCCGCGCCGGCGATCACCAGACCGATCTGCACCACCGCCCGCGCCTCGGCGGGCTTCTTCGCCGCCTTGGCCGCCTCCCGCAGCACCTCGCCCCGGCCGCGCGCGAAGTCGGCGGTCAGCAGGTCGACGTTCCGCCCGAAGCGCTCGCGCAACTGCTCCGGCGGGAAGTTGCGCAGCACCTCGTCGGAGAGCACCAGCGACTCCACCTGCTGCCGCTCGGCCGGGTCGACATGGCCGTCCGCGGCCGCCACCAGCGCGCACACCGCCATGCTCGCGTCCCGGAACGCGCCGCTCTTCAGCTCCGCCTTAAGGGAGCCGAGCTGCGTCTTGAACAGCCCGATGAGCTGCGCCTTGGAAGCGCCGCCGCCCGCCCCCGTACCCGCCGGGCGGTGCGAGCTGCCGTACGCCCCCGCCGTACCGTGCGATCCGCTGCCTCTGCCCTGCTGCTGCTGGAGGTTCTTGGCCTGGTCCTTGATCCGGTCCCACATCGCCACGGGCGCGTCACCTCGGTCTTTCCGCATCGTCGTCCGTACCCGGCCGCCCCCGCTGATGGCGACGGCCGACGTCCGGGAAACGACCCCGCGCGCCGGCAGGTTCCCGGCGCCGCGAGCACGGCGCCGGTCGACACCCTGTCGCCCCGCGACCGCCAGGCTCGACGCATGGTCCATTGCCGTCGCGCGGGCCGCCCGGCGATCCTGCGGACGTGACGGCCACCCGGAACCTCCAGCTTCCCCGCCGGTCCCTGCTGCGCGCCCTGGGC
This sequence comes from Streptomyces solincola, assembly GCF_002982015.1. GTDB lineage: Bacteria > Actinomycetota > Actinomycetes > Streptomycetales > Streptomycetaceae > Streptomyces > Streptomyces solincola. Next base: position 16,643 of record NZ_PVLV01000013.1, on the reverse strand, counting down.
GCCGGCGGCGCCGGCCTCGCACTCGCGGGCTGCGGGGTGCCGCCGGCCCGGGTGGCCCCGGCGGACCGGGGCCGGTCGGACCTGTCCCGCAGCGAGCGGCGGGTGGACTTCGCCAACTGGCCCCTGTACATCGACACCGACGACGAGGACACCTCCCGCAGGCCCACCCTGGACGCCTTCAGCCGGCGTACCGGCATCGCGGTGGAGTACCGGGAGGAGATCAACGACAACGACGAGTTCTTCGGCAAGATCAGCCCTTCGCTGATCAACCGTCAGGAGACCGGCCGGGACCTGATCGTGGTCAGCGACTGGATGGCGGCCCGCTTCGTGCGCCTGGGCTGGGTGCAGGAGATGGACCGCGCCCGCCAGCCCCATGTCGCCCGCAACCTCGACCCGCAGCTCGGCTCACCCGCCTTCGACGAGGGCCGCCGGCACACCGTGCCCTGGCAGAGCGGCATCACCGGCATCGCCTACGACCGCCGGCGGCTCGGCCGCGAGATCCGCTCCACCGCCGACCTGTGGAAGGACGACCTGCGCGGCAGGGTGACCCTGCTGTCCGGCCTGGACGAGGCGTTCGCGCTGCTGATGCAGGGCGACGGGGTGGACGTCACCCGCTGGCGCGAGGACGACTTCCACCGGATGTGCGACCGGGTGGAGCGGCTGGTGCGCGACCGGCACATCCGGCGGTTCACCGGCAACGACTACATCAAGGACCTCGACTCCGGCGACGTGCTCGCCTGCCAGGCGTACTCCGGGGACGTCATCCAGCTCCAGGCGGACAACCCGCACATCGAGTTCGTGGTGCCCGAGGAGGGCGGCGAGCTGTGGTCGGAGAGCCTGATGGTCCCCAACCAGGCCCGCCACAAGGCGAACGCCGAGGCGCTGATCGACCACTACTACCGCCCGGAGGTGGCCGCCGAACTGGCCGCCTGGGTCAACTACGTCTGCCCGGTGCCCGCCGCCCGCGACATCCTGGCCTCCTCCGGCGACGAGGAGACCGCCGCCCTGGCCGAGGACCCGCTGATCTTCCCCGACGACGCCATGCGCTCCCGCCTCGCCGTCGCCCGCGACATCACCGCCGACGAACGCGTCCCCTTCGCCCGCCGCTGGAACGCTCTCGCGGGGCTCTGACGGGCGCCTCTCCCGTCCGTTCACCGCTCGCCGCGCGCTCCCCGGCCGTACGATCACCCCTCCGCGGCCCGGCGGGACCGCCAGGGGGAGGGGAGTGCCCGTGACGTTCGAGCAGCGCCTGTGGCAGGCCGTCACCGCCGACCGGGCCGCGGCCGACCTGCGGGAGTACTACGACGGAACCACCGCGTCCGGCGCACCGCTCTTCACCGGCAGCCGGTTCGAGCACCTCGGCGGCGGCGGTGACCGGCCGGGGGCCGCGCACACCGTCACCGCCGACGACCTGATCGCCGTGCAGACCCTGTCGGTCCAGGTGCACCCCGAGGTCGCCCTGGACCTGCTGGAGGGCGACCTGGGACGACGGCTCGCCCGACTGCTCGGCGAGATCCCGACCGGTCTCGACCTGGCCGCCGCCGACGCCGCCCATGTCGACACGTCGTCACCGGCCGAGGAGGCGTGGGCCCTGCTGGAGCAGCGGAAGCACATCGGCTGGGTCACCGCCGGCAAGCTGCTCGCCCGCAAGCGGCCGCGGCTGCTGCCCGTCTACGACCAGGTGGTCCGCTGCGCCGTCGGACGCCCCGGCGGCTTCTGGCTCGCCCTGCGTGACGCCCTGCGGGCGGACGACCTGGCCCTGCACCACGCGCTGACGGCGCTGCGGCGCTCCGCGGAGCTGCCGGAGACCGTCAGCGCGCTGCGCGTGCTCGACGTCGTGCTGTGGACGGCCCACCGGCACGACCACCGCGACCGGCACTGGGACTCGGGCGGCTCACCGCTTCCCGGCGGCCTCCTTCCGCTGCGGGATCGCGTCCCCGGCCGGGGCGCTGCCGCGGCCGTAGTGGTGCGTGGTGACCATGTACAGGACGCCGGAGCCCACGACGACCGCGCCGCAGAGGAGGACGATCCAGTTCTCGTACCAGGGCACGTCCGGGGTGCGCGGCCAGCAGATGTTGACGATGGCGAAGAGGCCGTAGGCGAGGGCGGCGGCGTTGACCGCCAGGCCCCAGCGGCCGAGGGTGAACTCGCCGCCGGGCCGCCAGCCCTTGAGGCGGGCGCGCAGGGCCGCGAACACCACCATCTGGAAGGCGCCGTAGATGCCCAGGATCGCGAAGGAGACGATCTTGGTGAGGGCGTCCTCGGAGATGAGGGAGCCGAAGGCGATGAGCGCCGGGACGACGGCCGACACCAGCAGGGCGTAGCCGGGCACCGCCCGGGCGTGCGAGAAGCGGCGCAGCAGCCGGTGGCCGGCGATCATCTCGTCCCGGGCGTAGGAGTAGATCAGCCGGCCGGCCGCCGCCTGGAGACTGATGGTGCAGGACAGGAACGAGATGAGGACCACCGCCATGACGAGGCGGGCGCCCACCTCGCCGAGGGCGTCGAAGAGCAGGTTGACCACCGGGTCCGGGTCCCGCCCGTCGATGATCGCCTGGTAGTCGACCACCGACAGCAGCAGCGACAGGCAGGTGAAGGTGGCCGCCGCACCGCCGACGTAGATGGTGCGCCGCATCGCCTTGGGGATGACCTGCCCGGGGCGGTCCACCTCCTCCGCGGTGTCCCCGCACGCCTCGAAGCCGTAGTACTGGTAGAAGCCGATGATCGCGGCCGCCAGGAACACTGGCGCGTAACTGCCGCCGCCCTGGGTGTCGTAGGTGTCCACGATCACGCCGATGCCGTGGTAGCGGTGGGTGACCAGCAGGTAGACGCCCACGATGAGCGCGCCGATCAGCTCCGCCCCGAAGCCGATCACCGCCGCCCAGGACAGGACCTTCGTGCCGCAGTAGTTGATCAGCACGGCGACGATGATCAGGACGACGGTGCAGAGGACCGTGGTGTGCACGCGCGGGGTGAAGCCGAACAGGATCGCCACGTAGGGCCCAGCCCCGTACGCCACCGAGGTGATCGTCACCAGCAGCGCCCACATGTAGACCCAGCCGGTCAGCCACGCCCACCGCTTGCCCCACAGCCGGCGCGCCCACGGGTACACCCCGCCGGCGATCGGGTACTGCGCCACCACCTCGCCGAAGATCAGCGCCACCAGGAACTGCCCGAGCCCGGCCAGCAGGAACGCCCAGATCATCGGGGGCCCGCCGGTGGCCAGCGCGGTGCCGAAGAGGGTGTACGTGGAGACCACCGGGGAGAGGTAGGTGAAGCCCAGCGCGAAGTTGGCCCAGGGGCCCATCTCCTTGCGGAACTCCGACCCCGGCTCCCCGCCCCCGCCCGAGCCCGCGGCCGACGGGGCCGCCGGGGCGCTCACCGCTCACCCCGTACCGCGCCGGCGCGGCCGCGCAGCAGGTCGGCGGCGCGCTCGGCCACCAGCAGCACCGTCACCATCGGGTTGATCGTCGGCATGGTCGGGAAGACGGACGCGTCCACCACCCGCAGACCGTCCGCGCCGCGCAGCCGCAGCTCCGGGTCCACCACCGCCGCCGCGTCGTCCGCCGCGCCCATCCTGCATGTGCCCGCCGGGTGGTAGACGGTGTGCGCGGCCCTGCGCCCGTACTCCGAGAGGTCGGCGTCGGAGACCACCGATGGGCCCGGCGCGACCTCCCGGCGCAGCCACCCGCGCAGCGGATCGGCCGCCGCCACCTCCCGCGCGATCTTCAGCCCCTCGACGATCGTGCGCTCGTCGTGCCCCTCGGGGTCGGTGAAGTAGCGGAAGTCCAGGGCCGGGTGGGCCGTCGGGTCGGCGCTGGTCAGCCACATCCGGCCGACCGAGCGGGCCCGCGGCACGTTCGGCGTCATGCACACCCCGTGCTCCGGCGCCGGGTAGCCGAGCCGCTCGGTGTTGACGGTGAACGGCACCTGGTAGAAGTGGAACATCAGGTCCGGGCGGTCCGCGCCCGCCTCCCGGCGCAGGAACAGGCCCGCGTCGGAGTCCATGGCCGACTGCGGCGGCAGCGGCCCGCCGGTCTCCCAGACGATCACCGACTCGGGGTGGTCCAGCAGGTTCTCACCCACGCCCGGCAGGTCCAGCACCGGCTCGATGCCCAGCCGGCGCAGCTCGTCGGCCGGGCCGATGCCGGACAGCATCAGCAGCCGCGGGGTGTCCACCGCCCCGGCGCACAGCAGCAGTTCGCGCTCGGCCCGCAGCGCCGACTCCGTACCGTCCTTGCCGCGCACCCGCACCCGGGTCAGCGCCCCCGCGTCGTCCGCCTCCACCCGGTACGCCCAGGTCTCCAGCTTCAGCGTCAGGTTGGGGCGGTCCATCACCGGGTGCAGATAGGCCACCGACGCGGAGGAGCGCAGATTGCCCTCCGGGTGGTAGGCCAGCGAGAAGAAGCCCACACCCTCCGCGAACGGCCGGGCGTTGAAGTCCTCCACCAGCGGCACGCCCAGCGCCCGCCGGGCCGCCGTCACGAAGTCCCGCGCGATCGGGTTGCGGTCCTGCTCGGCCACCGGCGCGATCTCGTTCTTCAGCCTCGCCCGGTACGGCAGCACCGTCTCGGGACCCCAGCCCTCGCAGCCGCGCTCCACCCACTCGTCGAGGTCCTGCGGCAGCGGCAGGAAGCTGATCAGGGTGTTGTGCGACGAGCAGCCGCCCAGCACCCGCGCCCGCGAGTGCAGGATGTGCGAGTTGCCGCGCGGCTGCTCGGTGGTGGTGTAGCCGTAGTCCAGCTCGCCGCCGAGCAGGTTGATCCAGTTCCGCAGCTTCAGCACGCGCTCGTCGCCCACGTCGCTGGGCCCGCCCTCGACCACGCAGACCCGCACGTCCGGGTCCTCGGTCAGCCGGTCGGCCAGCACGCACCCGGCCGTGCCGCCGCCCACGATCACATAGTCGTACGTCTCGTCGGCCCGGTCACCGGACCCGCTCCTCTGTGCCATCGGCGCTCTCCTCGTCCGTTCCGCCGGGTCAGCCCTTGAACCAGCCGGTGACCGCCGGCCGGAGGTTCTGGTACACGTGCTGGGACTCCTGGTACTCCCGCAGCCCGGTCGGCCCCAGCTCCCGGCCCACCCCGGAGCGGCCGAAGCCGCCCCACTCGGCCTGCGGCACATACGGGTGGAAGTCGTTGATCCACACCGTGCCGTGCCGCAGCCGGTCGGCCACCCGCTGGGCGCGGCTCGCGTCGGACGTCCACACCCCGCCCGCCAGCCCGTAGCGGGTGTCGTTGGCCAGCTCGACGGCCTCCTCCTCGTCCAGGAACCGCTCCACCGTCACCACCGGCCCGAACACCTCCTCCTGCACGATCCGCATCGAGCGGTCGCAGTCGGCGAAGACGGTCGGCTCCAGGAAGAAGCCGCGGGCCAGCGCCGGATCGTCCGGCCGCTTCCCGCCGCACACCACCCGCGCGCCCTCCGCCCGGCCGATCTCCAGGTACCGCTCGACCTTCTCCCGGTGCTCGGCCGAGCTGAGCGGCCCGCTCTCGGTCTCCTCCCGCGTGCCGTCACCGAGCCGGATGCGGCCCGCCAGCTCCGCCAGCCTCTCCACGAACCGGTCGTGCAGCGAGTCCTGCACCAGCAGCCGCGACCCGGCCGAGCACACCTGCCCGGAGTGCAGGAAGGAGGCGTTCAGCGCGTTGTCCACGGCCGCGTCGAAGTCGCAGTCGGCGAAGACCACGTTGGGGTTCTTGCCGCCCAGCTCCAGCGCGATGTTCTTCACGTCCGCCGCCGCGGTCTCCATGATCCGCCGCCCGGTCGCCAGACCGCCGGTGAACGACACCAGGTCCGTCTCCGGGTGCGCGGTCATCGCCGCGCCCACCGTCGCGCCCGAACCCAGCACCAGGTTGGCCACCCCGCGCGGGGCGCCCGCCTCCTCGATCAGCCGCATCATGTGGATCGTGCTCAGCGGGGTCGTCTCGCTGGGCTTGAGCACGAAGGTGTTGCCCGCCGCCAGCGCCGGGGCCACCTTCCACGACGCCTGGAGCAGCGGGTAGTTCCACGGCGCGATCAGCGCGCACACCCCGATCGGGCGGTACACCACCCGGCTCAGCACGTCCGGCCCGACGTCCACCACCCGGCCGCCGTCCTTGCCGGCGATCTCCGCGAAGTACCGGAAGGCGTTCGACACGTCCTCCACGTCGATCCGCGCCTCGGTCAGCGTCTTGCCGGTGTCCGCCGTCTCGGTCCGGGCGATCTCCTCCCGGTCCCGCAGCAGCAGCCTGCTCACCTCCAGCAGCACGTCCGCGCGCAGCCGGCTCGGCGCCGACGCCCACTCCTCCTCCCGGAACGCCCGCCGCGCCGCCCGTACCGCCCGGTCCACGTCCTGCGCGCCCGCCTCGTCGACGGTGGTGACCACCGACCCGTCGAACGGGTTGACCACCTCCCGCCGCTCCCCGCCGGCCGCGTCCGTCCAGGCCCCGTCGATGAACAGGTCGCCCATCCCGCACCTCCGTCGTCCGCCGACGCCTCCGCCGCGCCGGACCGCTCCACATGGTCAGGCGCGGACGGCCCCGGACGGCCGGGCACACGGCCGAGGAGCCGGACCGGCGGGGAGAATGGACCCGGGTGGGTCAATCGCCCCGGGTCCGGCCCCGCCGGACCGGGCGGCGCGGTGCGGCGTACGGGGGAGGGCGCGGCGGGGCGGGGTTGCCGCCGATCACGCGGAGCACACGATGACGGTCGCTGCATCCGGTACGAGAGTGGGCACCCCGCATGGCATCCGACACCACCCCCGGCACCGCCCCTGGCGCCGCCTTCGGCCAGGCGACCGGCGCCGGCGGCCACCCGGCCCCCGGCGCCCGCTCCGGCCGGCCGGACGACGACCGGCCGCTGCTGCTGGTGATCTTCGGGGCCACCGGCGACCTGGCCCGCCGCAAGCTCTACCCGGGACTGCACCGGCTCCTCGCGGCCGGCTCGCTGCCCGGCGGACTCGCCGTGGTCGGCACCGGGCGCCACCAGCCCGACGGCGACTACGGCGACCTGGTGGCCCACGCCGTCGCCGAGTTCGGCCCCGACGAGCCCGACGAGCGGGCGCTGGCCGCCCTGCGCGAGGGCGCCGTCTTCCGCACCTCCTCCGCCGAGGACGGGACCGGGCTCGCCGAGACGGTGCGCGAGGCCCGCTCCCGGCTCGGCGGCGACTGCCGCACCCTGCTCTACCTCTCCGTGCCGCCCGGCACCATGGAGGACCTGCTGCGCATGATCGGGGACACCGGACTCGCCGAGGACGCGTCGCTCGTCCTGGAGAAGCCCTTCGGCCAGGACGCCGCCTCCGCCCGCTCGCTCAACGCCGTCCTGCACGGGGTCGTCCCCGAGGAGCGGGTCTTCCGCATCGACCACTTCCTCGGCAAGGAGGCCGTGCAGAACGTCCTGGTCCTGCGCTTCGCCAACGAGTGGCTGTCCGCCCTGTGGAGCCGCGAGCACGTCGCCTCGGTCCAGATCGACGTCCCCGAGAAGATCGGCATCGAGGGCCGGGCGTCCTTCATGGAGGCCACCGGCACCTTCCGCGACATGGTCTCCACCCACCTCAGCCAGATCCTCGGCTTCGTCGCCCTGGAACCGCCCGCCGCCCTGGACGCCGCCTCGCTGCGCGCCGCCAAACTGGCGCTGTACCGCGAGCTGCGCCCCTTCGATCCGGCCGACACCGTCTTCGGCCAGTACGACGGCTACCGGGACGAGGAGGGCGTCGCCGGCGACTCCCGCTCCGAGACCTTCGTCGCGCTGCGCGCCTTCGTCGACAACGACCGCTGGCGCGACGTGCCGTTCCTGCTGCGCACCGGGAAGGCGATGGGCTCCGGCGCCCGCACCGTCACCCTCACCCTGAAGGACTGCCGTGAGGGGCCCTTCGCCGGCCTCGGCGACGAGGACGGCGACGGCCCGCCCGCCCTGGTCCTCCAGCTGTCCGACCCGCCCTCGGTACGCCTGGAGGTGCGCGCCAAGGTGCCCGGCCGGGGCCTGGAGGTCGGCCGTGCGGCGCTGGCCCTGCGCTCCGAGGAGGCGTTCGGCGACGCCCGGCCGCTGGAGGCGTACGAACGGCTGCTCCTGGACGCGCTCAACGGCGACGCCACCCTGTTCACCGGCGCCGAGGAGGTCGAACGGCTCTGGGACGTGTGCGCCCCGGTCCTCGACGACCCGCCCGAGCCGCAGCCCTACGAGCCCGGCTCCTACGGGCCGAAGGCCGCGCTCGACCTGGCCGGACCGGACGGATGGCGGGTGCCGGAGTCGTGAGCGCCACCGGGACCGAGCCGGAGACCGGGGCGGGCACGGAGGAGGCCGTCCGCTATCTGCCGATCGCCGAGCACGGCATGATCGGCGACCTGCGCACCGCCGCGCTGGTGGGCACCGACGGGCGCATCGACTGGTTCTGCGCGCCGCGCTTCGACTCGCCGAGCGTCTTCGGCGCGCTGCTCGACGCCGAGAAGGGCGGCTGCTGGCGGATGGACCCGCTCTGCAAGGTCGCCTCCCGCCAGCAGTTCTACTTCCCCGACACCAACATCCTGGTCACCCGCATGCTCACCGACGAGGGCATGGTCGAGGTCCAGGACTTCATGCCGGTGCTGCGCGGCCACGACCCCGACCACCGCCAGCGGCTGGTCCGGCGGGTCAGCGCCGTCCGCGGCCGGATGGGCATGCGGACCGCGATCGCACCCCGGACGAACTACGGCCGTGACCCGCACCGGCTCGAACTGCGCCCGGATCGGGCTCAGTTCATCACCGACCAGCTGGTGATCACCGTGCACTCCGGCGTCCCGCTCACCGCCTGCGGCGACGACGGCGCCGACGCCGGGGCGGAGTTCCACCTCGAAGAGGGCGACAGCGTCCTGTTCGTGCTGGAGACCAGCGAACCGGGCGCGGGCTGCCCCGGTGAGGAGCTGACCCGCGAGGCCGCCGAGCAGCTCTTCCGGGCCACCGTCGCCTTCTGGCGCGACTGGCTCGGCCGCTCAAGCTACACCGGGCGCTGGCGCGAGACGGTGCACCGCTCGGCGCTCACCCTGAAGCTGCTCACCCACGAGCCGACCGGCGCGCTGGTGGCCGCGCCCACCTGCGCCCTGCCCGAGGAGCTGGGCGGCAGCCGCAACTGGGACTACCGGTACGTGTGGATCCGGGACGCCGCCTTCTCGCTGTACGCGCTGCTGCGGCTGGGCTTCACCGAGGAGGCCGGCGCGTTCGTCGGCTGGCTGGCCCGCTGCCTGCGGCAGGGTGCTGAGCGCGGGACGGGGCCGCTGCGGGTGATGTACTCCATCGACGGCCACGCCGACCTCCCCGAGGAGGAGCTGGACCACTGGGAGGGCTACTGCGGCTCCTCGCCGGTGCGGATCGGCAACCGGGCCGCCGACCAGCTCCAGCTCGACGTCTACGGCGAACTGGTCGACTCCATCTACCTGTTCAACAAGTACGGCGACGGCATCTCCTGGGACACCTGGTCGGACCTGGTGGGGGTGGTCGACTGGCTGCTGGAGCACTGGGACACCGCCGACGAGTCGATCTGGGAGACCCGCGCGGGCCGGCAGCGGCACACCTACTCGCGGGTGATGTGCTGGGTGGCGGTGGAGCGCATGGTGCGGATGGCCCGCCAGCGCGGGCTGCCGGCCGACCTGGCCCGGTGGATGTCGGTGCGCGACGCCATCTACCGGCAGGTGATGGAGCAGGGCTGGCACGAGCAACTGGGCAGCTTCGTCCAGCGCCTGGGCTCCGACGGCGAGCCGCCGGCCGAGATCCTGGACGCCTCGCTGCTGGTGATGCCGATGGTGAAGTTCCTCTCCCCGCAGGACGAGCGGTTCCACTCGACGCTGAAGGCCATCCGGGCCGGGCTGGTCGCCGACTCGCTGGTCTTCCGCTACAACGCCAAGGTGTCCGCCGACGGGCTGGACGGCACCGAGGGGACCTTCTCCATCTGCTCGTTCTGGTGGGTGGAGGCGCTGACCCGCACCGGGCAGGTGGAGGAGGCCCGGCTGGCGCTGGAGAAGATGTTCACCTTCGCCAACCACGTCGGCCAGTACGCCGAGCAGATCGGCGTCACCGGCGAGCAACTGGGCAACTTCCCGCAGGCGTTCACCCACCTCGCGCTGATCAGCGCGGCCGTCAACCTGGACCGGGCGATGGGCTGACCGCCCGGCCCGCCGACCGGCCGGTCAGGCGGCGCGCCAGTAACCGAGGGCGTGCAGGCGGTCCTTCGGCACGCCCAGCTCCTTGCGGGCGAAACCGGCCAGGGCGCGGGTGGTGGCGGTGTCGCAGGCGATCCAGAGGTAGGCGCCCTCGTCCCACTGGCCGGGCAGCGCCTCGCGGACCGTCTCCACCAGCCCGCCGCCGCCGTCCCGGCGCGGTATCCGGATCACCTCGCGGGGGGCGGCCCCGCCCCGCGGCGGGTGGTCGTCGTCTGCGGTGTGCGTGGTCTCGTACCAGACCGTGGCCGGGACGCCGGGCAGTGCGGCGAGCAGGGAGTCGATGGCCGGACGGGAGGCCGGGTCGCCGACCACCAGGAGCCGCGAGGGCAGCGGGGCGGGCACGGTGAACGCCGAGCCCTGCACGGTGGCCTCGATGGTGTCGCCGGGCCCGGCGGTGCGGGCCCAGTCGCTGGCCGCCCCCGCGTGCAGGATGAAGTCCATGGTGAAGGTCCCGGCGTCCGGGTCCGGGTCGACCAGGGTGTAGGCGCGCTGGTGGGGCTTGGCCCCGCCGGGGAACCACAGCCGCACCCACATGGTCGGGTGGACGCCGGTGGCCGCCAGCATGCCGCCGTCGGTGAACGACAGCCGGTGCAGCCGCTCGGACACCCGGTCCACCGACGTCACGGTGAAGGTGAAGTCCTTGCCGCGCATCAACTTCAGGACGGTGCCCTGCCAGCCGTGTCCCATGGTGTCGCTCCCCGTAGTCCGTGTGAGTTAGGGGAGCCTAACCTACGCCCGTCTCGCCGCATGGCGGACGGGGGTACGGGTGTTCGGGATTGCCCTAGGGTGACGCGGTGATCGGAAAGAGACTTCTCACCGCCCTCCTCGTCGGAGGCCTCCTCCTGGCCGGCGCACCGGCCGCCTCGGCCGAGCCCGAGACCTACGTGACCACCGGCCCGGTCTTCAACAGACCCGGCGGGACCACCGCCGAACAGGGCGCGATCCTCAGCCACCTCGGCCGCCTCGTCAACGGCGCGCCGAGCGGTTCGACCATCCGCGTCTCGCTGTACGCGTTCGGCTCGGACTGGCTCGCGCAGCAGCTCGCCGCCGCGCACCGCAGGAACGTCAGCGTGCAGGTCCTCGTGGACGACCACACCGTCACCGCCGCCTGGATGGGCGGAGCCGGGCAGAAGGTCCGCACCACCCTCCAGAGCGCCTTCGCGGAGACCCCGCCGGCCGACCGGACCTACGGGACCTCGTGGTTCCGGGTGTGCGCCGCCGGCCGCTCCTGCCTGGCGAAGGCCGCCGGCGGGGTGAACCACAACAAGTTCCTCCTCTTCACCCGGACCACCGGCAGCGGCTCGCCCACCAAGGGCGTCATGGTCGACGACGTCGTCGTGCAGTCCTCCGGCAACCTCACCACCTGGGACCGCGCGGAAGGCTGGAACGACGCGATGACCGTCACCGGCAACGCCGCCCTGCACACCGGCTACCTCCGCTACTTCGACCTGATGGCCGCCTCGCAGGCCGAGCCGGACGGCTCGCTGCGCACCGCCGACCTCGCCGTCGACGTGGAGGCCGGACCGGCCAAGGGCTACTTCTTCCCCCGCTCCTCCACGGACGTGGCGGAGAACATCCTCAGCATGGTGCAGACCCCGGTGAAGAACCCGGACGGCGCCCCGGCCGACGTGTGCCACGGCAACACCCCCGGCCACGGCACCGCCGACGGGCGTACCGTGATCCGCATCGCCAACGGCCACATCTCCCGGCCCGCCGTGGCCCACAAGCTCTGGGAACTGGCCGACGCCGGCTGCTACGTCGACGTCGTCTACGGCAAGCTCGCCGACTACGAGGCGCCCGGCACGCACCGCGAGACCGCCTACTGGCTCACCCGGACCACCGCCAAGGGCCGGATCTCCCTGCACCGCCTGGCCAACGACGGTCTCACCGACCCGGCCGCCCCCGCGGCCGTCGGCACCACCAGCCACACCAAGTACCTGCTGATCGAGGGCTCGTACAAGGGGGTCAAGGACCAGAAGCTGGTCTTCACCGGCAGCCACACGTACACCGGGATGGCGCTCACCGCCAACGACGAGGCGCTGCTGAAGTACGACAGCCCGCAGGTGCACGACGCCTACCTGGCGAACTTCCGCGACCAGCGCGCCGCCGCCCTCGCGGAGTCCCAGTACGGCGGAGCGCCGTGACCTGAGCGGCCCCGCGCGCGGTACGGTGGGGGCGCGGCCGGCCTCCCGCACGGCGGCCCCGACACCCCGCGACGAGCCGTCGACCCCTCGCCCGAAGCCCTGAGCCTGGAGCCCTGCCGTGTCCGAATCCCTGGAACCGATCGTCGTCCTGCTGGTGGAGGACGACCCGGGCGACGAGCTGATGACCCGCGAGGCGTTCGAGGACAACAAGATCCGCAACGACCTGCACGTGGTCCGCGACGGCCAGGAGGCGCTGGACTTCCTCTTCCGCCGCGGCGCGCACGCCGGCGCGCCGCGCCCGGACCTGATCCTGCTCGACCTCAACCTGCCCAAGTACGACGGCCGGCAGGTGCTGGAGCAGATCAAGTCCGACGACGAGCTGGCGCTGATCCCGGTGGTCGTGCTCACCACCTCCTCCGCCGAGGAGGACATCCTGCGCAGCTACGAGCTGCACGCCAACGCCTACGTCACCAAGCCGGTCGACCTGAACCAGTTCGTCGAGGCGGTCCGGCAGATCGACGACTTCTTCGTCAGCGTGGTGCGGCTGCCCCGCCGACGCTACTGACGCGAGCGGGGGGTGCGGCCCGCGCCGCACCCCCCGCTCGCCTCACCGGGCCGGACCGGTCACGGGGCCCAGGGGGCGGCGACCGCCCCGGTGGTGTCCTCGGTGAGACGCGAGGCGGTGTCGTACGCCGTCGCCCCGCCGGGGGTGGCCAGCCAGAGCTGCGCGTCGTAGTGGCGCAGGAACTGGTCGGGGAAGTCGTGCGAGCGGCCGGGTGAACGGGCGGGACCCGAGGACGTTACAACGATGTAAGAGCACCTTGTGAGGTCCCGGCCGCTACCGCGCGGAGGCAGTCGGCCCGAGGCGGCCGTCAGCCCCGTGCGGCGCGGCCCCGGGTGCTTTCGCGTTCGATCAGGGTGAGGCCGGCCGTCTGGCGGCGGGCGGGGCGGTCCGCGCCGTCCAGGCGGTCCAGGACGGACGCCACCGCCATCCTGGCGATGGCGGCCTTGTCGGGCGAGACCGAGGTCAGCGTCACCGCCCCGTAGCGGCCCTCCACCACATCGTCGAAGCCGGCCACCGCCACGTCCTCGGGGACCCGCAGCCCCCGCTCGGACAGCACCCGCATCGCGCCGATCGCGATCAGGTCGTTGGAGGCGAACACCGCGTCCGGCCGCCGCCCCGCGTCCAGCAGCCTCGCCATGGCCCGGGCCCCGTCCTCGTGGCCCCACCCGTCGGTCGCCGCCACCAGGCCCTCCCCGGCGTCCAGCCCGGCCGCCGCCAGTTCCTCGCGCCAGCCGCGCACCCGCAGCTCGGCCGGCCGGTTGCGGCGCGGCTGGGCCCCCAGGAACGCCACCTCCCGGCGGCCCAGGTCCAGCAGATGGCGCACCGCGGCGCGGGCGGCCGCCACGTTGTCGATGGCGATGTGGTCGTACGGCAGGTCGTAGTGGCGCTCGCCGAGCAGCACCAGCGGCACCTGCTCGGTGCGCCCGCTCAGGTCCTCATCCGCCAGCTCCAGCGGGCTGAGGATCAGGCCGTCGATGACCAGGGCCCGGAAGCCCTGACTGACCAGCATCTCCTGCTCGCGCCGGCCGCCGGTGTGGTCCAGCAGCACGATGTAGTCGTGCCCGGCCGCCGCGTCGATCACCGCGGACGCCAGCTCGGCGAAGTAAGGGTTGCCCAGCTCTGGCAACGCCAACGCGATGATCCCGGTCCGGCCGTTGCGCAGATGGCGGGCCGTCACGTTCGGCCGGTAGCCCAGCTCGTCGATGGCCTGCTGCACCCGGGCCCGCATCGCCGGTGTCACATGCTGGTAGTCGTTGACCACGTTGGACACGGTCTTGATGGACACGCCCGCGCGCAGCGCGACGTCCTTGAGGCTGACCCGCACGGCGTTCCCTCCGGTCGACTGCCCCGGCTCCCGGGCGTGCAACGTTGTACGTTTCCGCCCGGAACACCGCAAGGGAGGGGCGACCCGGCCGGCCGCCCCCGCCCCCGCCGCCGTCAGGCGGTGAGCTGCTGCGGCGGCTGGTCCTGGCCGTCGAAGGTGAGGAAGACCGAGGTGTACCCGTGGTGCACGTCCGGGTTCGGGAAACTGGTCACCTGCCAGGGCGCGTCGACCACGCCCGGCCCGCACGGCAGCGAGCCGGAGCCGGCCGGCATGGCCAGGGGCATGATCTGGAACGCGCTGAAGGTCACGCCCACGCTGGTGCCGGCCGGTTCGGTGCACGTGTACACGCCGCCCACGGTCAGCGTCCCGCTGTGGATCGGCGGGTCGGCCGGCCAGGCGTCGGCCCACTGGAGCTGGACGGCCTTGACGCCCCGCGCCGCCGAGGGCGCGGCCACGGCGGCCGGTGCGGCCAGCGCCGTGCCCGCCGCCGTGGTCAGGAACGCGAGGAGCACGGCGGCCGCGCGGCGGCGGGTGACGGACGGGTACGGCGACGACATGACGGCTCCCGGGATCGGCGGTGCGCGGGGGCGGACAGCGGCACCGGTCCGCCCCGAGGGGGCGCCACCGGCCGCCGACCCGCGGGCCGGCCCCTCGAGGCTGTCCGCCGTGCAAGAGCGGGCACCACAGGCTGTCCGCCCGCACGCTCCTCGCGGCAGTCGCACACGGCAGCGCGCGGACGCAACGCACGGGGCGCACGGCGTCACGGGGCGCACGGCGTCCGTCCGGGTCCGGGACCGGCCGTCACCAGGCGGCACGGCGGCCGTCGGTGTACGGGTGGCGCAGCCGCCGCACCAGGTCCCGGCGCAGCTCGCGGTCCTCCTCGCGCTCCACCGCCATGTCGAGCTGCACGGTGTCCACCCCGGCCGCCCGCAGCACCCCGATCCGGTCGGCGACCGCCGCCGGGGAGCCGACGAACGCGGCGGCCAGCGAACGGCGGACGTACGCCTCGGTCCGCGCCCGCCCCGCCGCCGGCTCGGCGCGGCCCCGCTCGCGATCCCGGTCCAGCTGCACCGCGCCGTTGAACCGGCCCTGGTCCGGCCCCGCGGTCAGCCGCAGCGCCTCCCGGCCCAGCACCCGCGCCCGGGTGCGCGCGGCCTCGTCGTCCCGGCCCAGCACCACGGTGAGGTGCCGCCAGATCCGCAGGGTGCGGCCGTGCCGGGCGGCCGCCGCCCGCGCCTCGGCGATCCGCCGCCGGGTGGCCGGCACCGGCAGCGCCGGCACCGCGTACACCTCGGCGTACCGCGCGGCCAGTTCCAGCCCCTCGGGGGACGAGCCGCCGAAGCTCAGCAGCTCGCCGCGCGGTGCGGGCGCCAGCCCGCACCAGGCGTCCCGCACCGTGTAGAACTCCCCGTCGTGGTCGAAGGGTTCACGGGCCGCGAGGGTCCGGGTGAAGACCGAGAGGTACTCGTCCGCGCGCCGGTAGCGGTCGGCCTTGCCGAGCACGTCCCCGTCCCGCAGCACGTCGGCGTCGCTGGACCCGACGATCACATGGGCGGCCGCCCGGCCACCGGACAGCCGGTCCAGGGTGGCCAGCGCCCGGGCGGCGGCGGTCGGCGCCGTCGTACCCGCCCGGTGGGCGACCGCGACGCGCAGCCTGCTGGTGGCGGCCAGCGCCCAGGCGGCCACCAACCAGGGGTCCGGCCAGGAGCTGGACTGCGTCACCAGCGCGCTGTCCAGCCCGTCCTCCTCGTTCTCCCGGGCCGTGCGCGCCACGTACTCCGGGTCGGCGGCGCGCTCCCGCGGGTCGGGGGCGAACCGCAGCGCGCTGCGCTGCTCGGGGGTGTCCCCGGCGACCGGCGCCGCCCGCACCCCGCCCCGTACGTCCAGTTCCACCGCGTCCCCCTGCGCTCAGCCGCCGGCCGGCCCCAGCCGGGCCAGGGTGTCCAGCACCCGGGCCCGGCTGACGAACACCTCGGGCGGCAGCGACACGTACAACTGGATCGTGGTCACCCCGGGCCGGTGGTAGCGCAGGATGCGCTCCCGGCACTCCTCCGGGGAGCCGCTGACGAACAGCCCGTCGACCACCTCGTCCGGCAGCGCCTTGCGCGCCCCCTCCGGGTCGCCGTCCGCCCACCGCTCGTGGCACTCCCGCAGCAGCTCGCCGTGGCCCAGCCACTCGTGGAACTTCCGGTACGGCTCCCGGTTGAGGATCCAGGCCAGGAAGGGCCGGCTGGCCCGGTGGGCGTAGTCGGTGTCCTCGGTGGGGCACACGAACACCTTCACCACCAGCTCCTTGCCGGGCGGCTGCGGCCCCACCGCGTCCAGCACCTTGGGCACGTCCTCGGGGAAGAGGAGGTTGGTGATCGCCCCGTCCCCCTCGGTGAAGCCCAGCTTCAGCATTCCCGGCCGCAGCGCCCGGCAAGGAGCTGGTGGTGAAGGTGTTCGTG
>NZ_PVLV01000139.1 GCF_002982015.1 Streptomyces solincola | reverse complement strand
TCGCCGAGCGCACCCCGGCCCGCTTCATCGCCTTCGACGTGCTGGCGCTCGGCGAGCATCCGCACCCGGGAGGCCGCCGGGTGGATCCGCTCGGAGAGCCGGTCGAAGTCCAGTCTGCCGTCGTGGGCGATCACGATCTCCCCGTCCACCACGCAGCGCGGCGGCAGCTTCTCCAGCAGCGCGGCGACCAGCTCCGGGAAGTACCGGGTCAGCGGCTTTCCGGTGCGGCTGCCGATCACCAGCTCGTCCCCGTCGCGGTGGACCAGCGCACGGAAGCCGTCCCACTTGGCCTCGTACTGCATCCCGGGCGGGATGGTCTTCACCGACTTGGCCAGCATCGGCTTCACGGGCGGCATCACCGGCAGGTCCATGGAGCCGATTCTGCCGGAGCCGCACCCGATACGCCCGCTTTACACCTCAGGCTCGATATGCGGCTTCTGTCGCCTCCCCCTACTGTGGCGACCATGGCGGCCAAGGGAAACGCGGTGGAGGTGGAAGCCGGCGGGCGGACCGTACGGCTGTCCAACCCGGACAAGGTCTACTTCCCGGAGCGCGGCTTCACCAAGCTGGACGTGGCGCGCTACTTCCTCGCCGTGGGCTCCGGCATCACCCGCGCCCTGCGCGACCGCCCCACCACCCTGGAACGCTTCGTGGACGGCGTGGAGGGCGAGTCCTTCTTCCAGAAGCGGGCCCCGAAGAACCTGCCCGACTGGATCCCCACCGCGCACATCACCTTCCCCAGCGGGCGTTACGCCGACGAGATCCGCCCCACCGAACCGGCCGCCGTGCTGTGGGCGGCCAACCTCGGCACCCTCACCTTCCACCCCTGGCCGGTGCGCGGTGACGCCACCGACCACCCCGACGAGCTGCGCATCGACCTGGACCCGCAGCCCGGCACCGGCTTCGCCGACGCGGTGCGCGCCGCCCACGAACTGCACGCGCTGCTCGACGAGTACGGACTGCGCGGCTGGCCCAAGACCTCCGGCGGCCGGGGCCTGCACGTCTATGTGCCGATCGAGCCGCGCTGGGACTTCACCCGGGTGCGGCGCGCCGCCATCGCCGTGGGCCGGGAGCTGGAGCGCCGGATGCCGGGACGGGTGACCACCGCCTGGTGGAAGGAGGAGCGGGGCGAGAGGATCTTCGTGGACTACAACCAGACCGCCCGGGACCGCACCATCGCCTCCGCCTACTCCATCCGGCCCCGCCCGCACGCCCCCGTCTCCGCGCCGCTGCGCTGGGACGAGCTGGACGACGCCGACCCGCGCGACTTCGACCTCGCCACCATGCCGGTGCGGTTCGCCGAACTGGGCGACATCCACGCCGACATGGACGACCACGCCTTCTCGCTGGACGGCCTGCTGGAGCTGGCCGCCCGGGACGAGCGGGAACACGGCCTGGCGGACCTGCCGTACCCGCCGGACTACCCGAAGATGCCGGGTGAGCCCAAGCGGGTACAGCCGAGCCGCGCCCGCAAGGAGTCCTAGCCCCTCGCGGTCGCCTCACAGCTCCTTGACGCGGATGTCCCGGTAGGAGATCACATCGGTGGCGCCGTGCACCTGGAGCCCGATGTGGCCGGTGGCGTACCGCCGGCCGTCGGTGCCCGGGTCGTCGCCGCGCGGCGGGGTGAAGTCCTGCCCGCCGTCGTTCTCGAACTCGTTGATCAGCACACCGTTGCGGAACACCGCGTAGTGCTGGCCCTCCACGCGTATCTCGTAGTCGTTCCAGGTGCCTTTGGGCGTGACGCCCGCGCCGCCGAGGCCGACCCGGTCGAAGCCGTACACCGAGCCGGTCTTGTACATGTCGCCGTCCGGCCGGTCCAGGATCTGCACCTCGTGGCCGTACTTGACGGCGACCCACTCGGGGCGCGGCTCCTCGGGGTGCCCGTGGACGCCGGGGAAGCGGACGAAGACGCCCGCGTTGGCGTTGCCCGTGCCCGGGGCGTCGTCCCGCCACCGGAGCTTCAGCGAGAAGTCGCCGTAGGTCCGCTGCGGCAGCCACAGCATGCCCATGCCGGGCACGGTGGGGCTGCTGGTCATCGATCCGTCGGCGTTGAGGGCGAACGCGCCGCCGCCGACCTGCTGCCACTTCGCGAACGACGTGGCCGTGCCGTCGAACAGCGGGCGGTAGCCCTCGGTCTGGCCGGGGCTGCCGATGCCGGACTGCCGGGCCGCCCGGTAGACCTTCCTGTGCTCGCGGGCGTCGAGCACGCCGTCCGCCAGCAGCCTGTCCAGGACGGTGTCCACGTGCTTGAGGAACAGCGCCTGCGAGGACCAGTCCCTCTCGTCCTCGATCAGCTCGCCGACGGTGCACCGGGAGCGGGTCATCCGGTTGGGCACCCCGCTGTCCACGGAGCCGACGAACACCGTCTCCCGCTCGTCGTACTCCGGGCAGTTCGGCGCGGGCGCCCCGCCGCCCTCGGCGACGTGGAACGCCGCCTGCTGGGCCGCCGAGGTGTTGCCCGCCTGGTCCGTCGCCCGGTGGCGCACCGTGTGGTAGCCGACCCGGTCCACCACCAGCGGCGCGGTGTACGCCAGGTAGGGGCCGCCGTCCAGGGAGACCTCGGTCCTCGCCACCCCGGAGCCGGTGTCGGTGGCGGTGACGGTCACCGTCGCCCGCCCGACGTAAGCGCCGTCGGAGTTCACCGTCCCCGACAGCGCGGCCCGGGTGACCGGCGGCTCGCGGTCCTCCGCCGGCGGGGCGACCACGGTGAAGGCGACGGACTTCTCGGCCGCCGCGTTGCCCGCCTTGTCGGTGGCCCGGTAGCGGACGGTGTGCGCGCCCGCCTGGTGCACCATCACCGGGGCGGTGTACGCCTGCCAGGCCCCGGACGCGCCCAGCGCGTACTGGATGGTGTTGACCCCCGAGCCGGTGTCGGAGGCGGTGACGGTGACCGTCGCCATGCCCACGTACCGGCCCTCGGCGTCCTTCTCGCCGCTCACTGTCGCCGAGGTCTCCGGCGGGGCGGTGTCGTCCGTCGGCGGGGCGGCGACGGTGAACTCGACGCTCTTCTCGGCCGCCACGTTGCCCGCCTTGTCGGTGGCGCGGTAGCGGATCAGGTGGTCGCCCACCTCGTGCACCATCACCGGCGCGGCGTAGTTCTGCCACGGGCCGTCGGCTCCCACCGCGTACTCCACGCGCTCGACGCCCGAGCCCGCGTCGGCGGCGGTGACCGTCACCGTGGCGTGGCCGATGTAGTCGCCGTCGGCATTCTGCTCGCCCTGGACGGCGGCCGAGGTCTCCGGTGCTGTGGTGTCCGCACCGCCGCCGCCGTCGGTGACGGTGAGCACGCCCTGCATCTGGCCGTGCCCGGGGATCGTGCAGTGGAAGCGGTACTTCCCCGGCGTCAGCACCACCTGGGCGGTGTGCTTGCCGCCGCTCGCGTCACCGGGGTTGGCCAGGATGTTGAGCCGGACGTCGTGGTTGTAGCCGTCGGAGCCGGAGACGTCGAAGGTCAGCGTGTGAGGCATGCCGGTGGTGTTGCCGGTGGCCGCGCTGTTCTCGAAGGCGATCGTCGCCGGACCGGCGACCGCCGTCTGCGGCATCGTCAGATAGCGGTCGATCGGATCGCCGGCCGTCCAGGTCAGCACCTGCTCGGCCACCGACCCCGATGCCGTGGGCCGGGCGTCGCGCCCGTACGCCGCGCCGGCCGTCAGGCCCAGCACCAGCAGCAGCGACCCGACCAGGGCCGTCCACCGCCGCACCGGACCGCTCGGACGGGACAGTCGACTGCGTCTCACCGGGTCTCCCCCCTCGCGAGCTGTCCGGCCGCCGGGGTCGGCTCGCCGCCGGTGTAGGTCACGCGCCACAGCGCGGAGTAGGCGTCGGAGGTGAAGAAGCCGCGCCCGTAGTCGAGCACGTACAGCGAGCCGTCCGGCGCGAACTTCCAGTCCATCAGGTTGCGTATGCCGCCGTTGCCCACCGGGATGATCTTCCTCAGGGACTGGGCGTGCACCGGCAGCCCGCCCTTGCCGACGGTCCTCGGGTCGGTGAGCACCGCGTGGCGCGGTTGGTCGCCGTCGTAGAAGTCGCCGACGAACCAGTGCCCGTCCCAGTACGCCGGCCATTTCACCGCGCTGCCGCTCGCGGCGTCGTACCGGTACACCGGGCCGTTCATCGTGGCCTGCCCGCCGCCCTTGAGCCACGGCAGCAGCAGCTTCTGCTCCTCCTGCCGGTAGCTGGGCACCCCGGCCGCGTCGCGCGGGTAGTCCACGCCGCCGCCCTGCGGGGAGTACCAGATGGTGTTCGGCGTCACCGGCGGCAGGTTGACCAGGCCGTCGTTGTGGGGCGACTCGTTCTTCGGCTTGGCGCAGTCGTACCAGCCCAGCGGCTTGGCCGGGTCGGGCAGGTTGCGGTCGCGGTAGGGCTGGTTGTTGCCCATGCAGTAGGGCCAGCCGTGGTTGCCCGCCTTGGTGATGGCGGCGAAGGTGTCGTACTTCGCCGGGCCCCAGGTGGTGGACGGCGCGCCCGCGTCCGGGCCGACCCAGCCCGCGTACAGGGTGTCGGTCGACTTGTCGACGAAGATCCTGGCCGGGTTCCGTACGCCCATGACGTAGATCTCGCCCCGGGTCTTGCCGCCGCCCTCGTCCGGCTCCTCGCCGGTGAAGAGGTTGCCGGCCGGCAGCGTGTAGGTGCCGTCGGCCTCGGGGTGGATGCGCAGGATCTTGCCGTTGAGGTTGTTGGTGTTGCCCGAGGTGCGGCGGGCGTCGGCGAAGGACACGCCCTTGAAGTTCGGCTGCGGGTTGTTGCCCGAGTATCCGCCGCTGAAGCCGCTGGAGTTGTTGTCACCGGTGGCGATGTAGAGGTTGCCCTGCGAGTCCCAGGCCATCCCGCCGCCCGCGTGGCAGCAACTGTGGATCTGCACCGGCCACTTCAGCAGCACCTTCTCGCTGGCCGTGTCCAGCTTGCCGGTGGCGTGGTCCAGGGTGAAGCGGGAGACGTACCGCTCCGCCATGTGGGTGTCCCGGTTGATCCGGGAGTGCGGCGTGTAGTGCAGGTAGACCCAGCCGTTGGAGAGGAAGCCCGGGTCCAGCTCGATGCCGAGCAGGCCCTCCTCGTTCTTCACCAGCTCGTCGCCGCCGCCCTTGTTCCCGAAGACGGTCAGCGCCCCGGCGAGCGTCACCTGTCCGGTCTTCGGGTCGTAGACGTGAATCTCGCCCCGGCCCTTGCCGATGTCGGGGTTGCTCCAGTCGGTGACCACCGGCTTGGAGGAGTCCGCGCCGCCCCGGCCGATGTACAGCAGGCGCCCGTCCGGCGCGGCGACCAGCCCGTGCGGCTCCCCGATCTGGTCGTTCTGCCCCGGCTGGTTGGGCTGGGTGACCCGCTCGGCCCGGTAGTTGGCGTCGATGGTCGCCTTGCAGTCGGCGCGCGAGAGCCGGGTCGTCCAGTGCAGCGCCCCGCGCAGGTGCTCGCGGAAGTCGGTCTCCGCGTAGGAGTCGGCGGTGCCGCCCATGGCCGTGTAGAAGGAGCGGCCGCCGTCGTAGTCACGGCACCAGGAGACCGGGTGGTCCCAGCCGTTGGCGCTCGTGCCCGGCGCGTAGCTGCTCTCCCGTACCCGGGCCACGGTGTGCACCGTGCCGGACGGATTGGCCGTCCAGTTGAGCCACCTGTCGGCGCGCTTCCAGTTCAGCGGCAGTCTGCTGGTCGCCGGGTGCACCCGGTCGCCGACCTCGACGGTCGCGCGCTGCACGGCGGTCGGGCTGTTCGCGGCCGGCCGCGCCCCCACCAGGCCGGTGAACCAGTCCGAGTACGGCTCGGTGCGCGCGGCGTCGTGCACGCCGAGGAAGCCGCCGCCCGCCTCCATGTACGCCTCGAGCCCGGCCTCCTGGGCGGGGTCGAGGACGTCGCCGCCGCCGGTCAGGAAGACGACCGCGTTGAACTTCCCGAGCCTGCGGGCGTTGGTGAAGACCGCCGCGTCGTCGGTCGCCACGGTGGTGAAGCGCTGGGCCGCCGGTCCGGAGCGCCCGATCGCCTCCACGGCCGCGATGCCGGCGTCCACCGTCGGCGACTCGGCGGTCGCCGAGGCGTGGAAGACCAGCACCCGTACGTCGTCCCCGCCCGGCGGGGACGGCAGGGACAACGTTGTCCGCGCCCGGGGCGCGGGGTCCTGCCGCGGCTCGGCCGTCGCGGCCGTACCGCCGAGCAGCGACGCCGCCAGCACGCCCGCGGCCACCGCGGCCGTCACCGCCTGGCGGGATCTCGTCCGGTGATGTGGTGCTCTGCGCATTGCTCACCCACCCTCATCGTCACAGCAAACGCCGACGAAGCTAGACCCCTTCGCCGTGCACGCCAATAGCCTCGCAGCAATCCGGCAAACTTTGTCCCGGCTGTGGAAAAACGGTTCTGCGGACGCTACCGTGTGCCCCGCCCGGGGGCTCACCGCCCCGTCATCCTGCGCGTGTCACACGGGAGTTCGGCATGGACGGCATGGACGGCGAGAACAGCGGCACGGCCGGTGGCGGTAGCGGTGGCATCGGCAGACGGAGCTTCAACCGGCGCCTGCTGGTCGGGGGAGCGGTCGCCGCCACCGGCGTGACATCGTTGTCGCTCACCGGGGCGGCGACCGCCGGCCAGACAGCCGTCCCGAGTGCCGCCGCCCCGCCCCGCACCGCCCCGGCCGGCGGCCAGGTCCGCCACCTCAAGCTCTACGCCGAGAAGCTGCCGGACGGTCAGATGGGCTACGGCCTGGAGAAGGGCAAGGCCACCATCCCGGGCCCGCTCATCGAGATCACCGAGGGCGACACCCTGCACATCGAGTTCGAGAACGCCACGGACGTGGACGCCAGCCTGCATGTGCACGGCGTGGACTACGACGTGGCCAGCGACGGCACCCGGCTCAACCGCAGCCATGTGGCCCCCGGCGGCACCCGCACCTACACCTGGCGCACCCACACGCCCGGCCGCCGCAAGGACGGCACCTGGCAGGCTGGCAGCGCCGGCTACTGGCACTACCACGACCACGTCGTCGGCACCGACCACGGCACCGGAGGCATTCGCAAGGGCCTCTACGGCCCGCTGGTGGTGCGCCGCAAGGGCGACCTGCTCCCGGACCGGCAGTTCACCGTCGTCTTCAACGACATGACCGTCAACAACCGCCCCGGACACCAGAGTCCGGACTTCCGCTGCACCGTGGGGGAGCGGATCGAGATCATCTCGATCACGCACGGCGAGTTCTACCACACCTTCCATGTGCACGGTCACCGCTGGGCGGACAACCGCACCGGGATGCTCACCGGCCCCGACGATCCCAGCCGGATCGTCGACAACAAGATCACCGGACCCGCCGACTCCTTCGGCTTCCAGGTGATCGCGGGCGAACACGTGGGCGCGGGCGCGTGGATGTACCACTGCCATGTGCAGTCCCACTCCGACATGGGCATGGCCGGACTGCTGCTGGTCGCCAAGCCGGACGGCACCGTCCCCGGCTACGACCCCCACCACCCGCCCGCGGCCGCCGGCCGCTCCGGCGGGGCGCACGCCGGCCACTGAGCGGCCCCGAGGGCCCCGGGCGGGGCGGGGTCGTTGATCGACCGTTGACGGGCCGTTTAGCGCGGCCGGACAGCCTGGTCCCATGCACACCCGACCCCACCCCGAAGCCCTGGCCGTCCCGCTCGACGAGGACCTCTCCTGGCAGGAGAGCGCCCTGTGCGCACAGACCGGACCGGAGCTGTTCTTCCCCGCGCCCGGCTCGTCGACCCGGGACGCCAAGCGGCTCTGCAACGCCTGCGAGGGCCGTGCCGCCTGCCTGGCGTACGCCCTCGCCAACGACGAGCGCTTCGGCGTCTGGGGCGGCCTGTCCGAGCAGGAGCGCCTGCGGCTGCGCCGCCGGGCCTGACGGCGGCCGGCGGCGCGGCCCGGCGGCCGGCGGCGCGGCCCGGCGGCCGGCGGCGCGGCCCGGCGGCCGGCGGCGCGGCCGCCCCCGCCCCGCCGGCCCTGCCCGGCTACTTGCCGCGCGCCGCCATCCGGGCCCGGCGCGCCGCCAGCTTCTCGTCGAACTTGGCCGCCTCCGCGTCCAGTCCGCCCATGTACAGGCCCAGCTCCTCCTGCGCCTTGCGGCCCTCCGGGCCGAGCCCGTCGATGTCCAGCACCTTCAGGAAGCGCAGCACGGGCTGGAGCACGTCGTCGTGGTGGATGCGCATGTTGTAGATGCCGCCGATCGCCATCTGCGCCGCGGCCCGCTCGAATCCGGGCATGCCGTGGCCCGGCATCCGGAAGTCGACCACCACGTCCCGGACGGCCTGCATGGTCAGGTCCGGGGCGATCTCGAAGGCCGCGCCCAGCAGGTTGCGGTAGAAGACCATGTGCAGGTTCTCGTCGGTGGCGATCCGCGCCAGCATCCGGTCGCACACCGGGTCGCCCGACTGGTGGCCGGTGTTGCGGTGCGAGATGCGGGTGGCCAGCTCCTGGAACGCCACGTACGCGACCGAGTGCAGCATCGAGTGCCGGTTGTCCGACTCGAAGCCCTCGCTCATGTGCGCCATCCGGAAGCGCTCCAGCTCGTCCGGGTCCACCGCCCGCGAGGCGAGCAGGTAGTCGCGCATCACGATGCCGTGCCGGCCCTCCTCGGCGGTCCAGCGGTGCACCCAGGTGCCCCACGCGCCGTCCCGGCCGAAGAGCGTGGCTATCTCGTGGTGGTAGCTGGGCAGGTTGTCCTCGGTGAGCAGGTTGACCACCAGGGCGATCCGCCCCACGTCGGTCACCTTGGACTGCTCCTTGTCCCACGCCTCCCCGTCCTCGAAGAGCGCGGGGAAGTTCCGGGCGTCCGACCACGGCACGTACTCGTGCGGCATCCAGTCCTTGGCGACCTTGAGGTGGCGGTTGAGTTCCTTCTCGACCACCTCCTCCAGGGCGTACAGCAGCTTGGCGTCGGTCCAGCCGTCCGAGCTGCCGAGGTGGGGAGTGGTGAGGGTCATGCGGGTGCTCCTGGGGACGGGAGAATTACCTACGGCCTCGTAGGTTACGAGACCGTAGGTTAAGGACCCGTAAGCGGCCCCCTGAACTCCGCTTCCGTACACGGCCGGTCACGACCGGTGACGCGCACGCGGGCCCATGAGCCCTTTCCCCTTACAGCTGGCCCTCCTCCCAGCCGGCCACCTCCGCCGCACTGGTGGGGCGCAGTGCGCCGTCCTCCAGCACCAGCCAGCGGGTGATGCCGATGGTCTCCAGGAAGGGCACGTCATGGCCGGCCACGATCAGCGCGCCCTCGTACGCCTCCAGCGCCGCGGTCAGCGCACGGACGCTGGCCATGTCCAGGTTGTTGGTCGGCTCGTCCAGCATCAGCAGCTGCGGCGCGGGCTCGGCGAGCAGCAGCGCCGCCAGCGAGGCGCGGAACCGCTCGCCGCCGGAGAGGGTGCCCACCGGCTGATCGGCGCGCGCCCCGCGGAACAGGAAGCGCGCCAGCTTCGCCCGGATGCGGTTGGCGGTGGCCTCCGGGGCGTACCGCGCCACGTTGTCGACCACGCTCAGTGCGTCGTCCAGCACGTCCAGGCGCTGCGGCAGATAGCGCAGCGGAATGTGCGCCACCGCCTCTCCGGCCACCGGCTCCAGCTCGCCCGCGATGGTCCGCAGCAGCGTCGTCTTGCCCGAGCCGTTCCGGCCGACCAGCGCGATCCGCTCCGGGCCGCGCAGCTCCAGCTCGCCGCCGACCCGCGCCCCGTGGCGCAGTTCGAGCTCGCGCAGCAGCAGCACGCCCCGGCCGGGCGGCACGGCGGTGTACGGCAGCTCGACGCGGATCTCGTCGTCGTCGCGTACCGCCTCCACCGCCTCGTCCAGCCGCTCGCGGGCCTCGGCCAGCTTCTGGCGGTGCATGATGCGGTGCTTGCCGGCCGACTCCTGGGCGGCCCGCCTGCGCGCGTTCATGACGATCTTCGGCTCGCGCTTGCTGTCGTACATCTTCTGCCCGTACCGCTTGCGGCGTGCCAGCTTCATCTGCGCCTCGCTCAGCTCGCGCTTCTGCCGCTGCACGTCCGCCTCGGCGACCCGCACCATGCGCTGGGCGGCCTCCTGCTCGGCGGCGACGGCCTCCTCGTAGTCGGAGTAGCCGCCGCCGTACCAGGCCACCTCACCGTCGCGCAGGTCACCGATCCGGTCCACCCGTTCGAGTAGTTCGCGGTCGTGGCTGACCACCACAAGCACCCCGGACCAGGCCTCGACGGCCGCGTAGAGCCGCCGCCGCGCGTACAGGTCCAGGTTGTTGGTCGGCTCGTCCAGCAGGAGTACGTCCGGCCGGGCGAGCAGCAGTGCGGCCAGCCGCAGCAGCACGCACTCGCCGCCGGACATCTCGCCGACGGTGCGGTCCAGCCCGACGTGGCGCAGGCCCAGCTCGTCGAGCACGGCGCGGGCGCGCTCCTCGACGTCCCAGTCGTCGCCGACCGCGGCGAAGTTCTCCTCCCGGGCGTCGCCCGCCTCGATGGCGTGCAGGGCCGCCCGCGCTGTGGCGATCCCGAGGGCCTGGTCGACCCCGAGCGCGGTGTCCAGCGTGGCGTCCTGCGGCAGGTAGCCGACCTCGCCCGCGATGCGGACGGAGCCGTCGCCGGGGGCCAGCTCACCGGCGATCAGCTTGAGCAGCGTCGACTTGCCGGAGCCGTTGCGGCCGATCAGGCCGCTGCGGCCGGGGCCGACCGCGAGCTGGAAGCCGTCCAGCACCTCGGTGCCGTCGGCCCAGGAGAACGACAGGTCGGTGCAGGTGATGAAGGTGGGGGCAGTGGACATACGGGTCTCCCGGTTGCGTAAGAGAAGGCGGGGGCAACGGGTGAGACACCGCGGGCGGAGGCGGCGGGGAGGACAGGACGGCGGATACGCCGAGGTCACTGCACAACAACGGTGCGCACTCCGCCTGACGCGGGCGTGCGGCACGGTGTCTCGGACCTCAGACGAGCAACGTCCTTCTCCAATCGGCGACAACAGGGCCGTCGAGAAAGCTACGCCCGCCCCGGGGGCCGGGCAACCGAATTGACGACCGCGCTCCGGGGCGTCCACTGGGAGGTCCGACGGGACGTCCATCGGGACCGGCCGGCGCGGCCGGTCAGCAGGCGTCGCGCAGCAGCTCGCGCAGATCGTGCTCCAGGTCCAGGAACCGGTGCTCGTCACCGGCCGGGACCAGATGCCGGGTGCGGCTGAGGAACTCCCGCAGCACGGTGGTCCGCACGTGCAGCACGGCGACGCCCTCCGGGGCATGCAGCTCCACCACCGTGCGGTCGTAGCCGAAGGGCCGCACCCGCACGTCGCCGACGCCGGCCGGTTCGTCCACCCCGTCGGCCAGCAGCTCGCGGGAGAACGCCCAGACCGCCTCCACGCCCTCCAGGGTGGCCGGCGCGGGGAAGGCCATCCGCACCGCGAACGGATCGTCGAGGTCGTAGCGCAGGGTGGCCGGGACGGTGTCCATACGGGGTGCGGGTGCGACGAGTCGCACCTGGACGGCCTGCTCGATGACGGTGGACACAGCCGGCTCCCTTGTGCGCGCTGGTGCGGCGATACGCCTCCCTGACAACGGGAAGGACGACGAACGAGAGAGGCACGTGCACTCTTCCCGTCTGTGAACTGTGTCACGGCCCTCCGCGTCACGGGCGCGGGGCGCGCTTTCCCCGGACCGCCGGATTCCGGATCGCCGCCGCGAGCCGCGGAGCGGGCCGTCCCGGACGGTTGTCAGTGGCGGCCCGTAGGGTGGCCGCCATGATCGAGATCACGGGGGAGGCGGGATGACGATCATCGGAAGGCCGGCCGACTGGCCCGCGACGGAGGCCGAGGCGCTGGCCGTCCAGGACGCGCTGCGCGGAAGGGTCGTCCTCGACGAGCCGGGCCCGCCGCCGGGCGCCGGGCTCGTCACCGGGGTGGACGTGGCCTACGACGACGAGCGCGATCTGGTCGCCGCCGCGGCCGTGGTCCTGGACGCGGCGACGCTCGACGTGGTCGAGCGGGCCACCGCGGTGGGGCGGGTCGCCTTCCCCTATGTCCCCGGGCTCCTGGCCTTCCGCGAGATACCCGCCGTGCTGGCCGCGCTCGGACGCCTGACCGCCGGCCCCGGCCTGGTCGTCTGCGACGGCTACGGGCAGGCCCACCCGCGCCGCTTCGGCCTCGCCAGCCATCTGGGCGTCCTCACCGGGCTGCCGGTGATCGGCGTCGCGAAGAACCCGTTCGCCTTCGCCTACCGGCCGCCGGAGGCCCGGCGCGGCGCCACCAGCCCGCTGCTGGCGGACGGCGAGGAGGTGGGCCGCGCCCTGTGCACCCGGGCCGGGGTCAAGCCCGTCTTCGTCTCCGCGGGCCACCGCGTCGACCTGGACCACGCCGTAGCACACACCCTGCGTCTCTCGCCCCGCTACCGCCTTCCGGAGACCACCCGCCACGCGGACGCCCTGTGCCGCCAGGCCCTGAAGGAGGCGGTGGCCTGAGCGCATGCGGCGGCCGCAGCGGAGACGGCGGTCCGGCCGGAGACGGCGGTCCGGCCGGAGACGGCGGTCCGGCCGGAGACGGCGGTCCGGCCGGAGACGGCGGTCTGGCCGCGAGCGGCGCCCCGGCCGCGTACGGCGATCCGGCCGGAGACGGCGACCCGGCCGGGGGCGATGGCCGGACCGCGGCGACGGCCTGACCGGGGCGGTCGCCTGTGGCGGCGGCCGGCCGGGCGCGCCCGCTGTGCGGTCTCAGCGGGTGTGCGCCACGCGGAAGCGGATGCCCGTCTTGACCAGCCGGTCGATCAGCGCGTCGCCCATCGCGGCGGCCGTGGTGGTCTGCCCGGACGTCTCCGGGAGGGTGTCGAAGGCCAGGCAGAGCGCCGACTCGGCCAGCATCTTCGCCGTCTCGTCATAGCCCGGGTCGCCGCCCGAGACCTCCGTGAACACCCGCCTGCCGCCGCCCTCGCCGACGAACCGCACCGAGAACCAGCTCCGGCGGCGGCGCTCCTCGTCCGGGCCGCTGCCCGCCCCGTAGAGGTCCATCAGCCCGCGCCGGACCTGCGGCACCTGGGCGAGCGCCAGCACCAGCCCGGCCGCCGCCGTGCCCCCGACGGCCACCGGCAGCGTCTTCACCCCGGCGTAGTGCCGGTAGCGGAAGTCCGGGCCGTACCGCGGCAGCGCGGCCGCCGACCGGGCCACCATCGCCGCGTCCAGCGTCGGCAGCGGCAGCGCCCACAGGCCCGTCTCCCGGCTGAACCTCGGCGCGCCCAGCGGACCCCGGGTGCGCCGGCCCGCCGCCGGCGCCGCCTCGTGCCGCCGTCGCTCCCGGGCCGCCCGCAGGGTCTGCGGGCCGCGGCCCAACGCGGTGAGCGCGGAGGCGAACGTCCCGCCGGAGAACATCGCGCCCGCCCGGACGAAGCCGTCCACCCGCAGCGGCACGCCCTCGGGCAACTGCCGCACGGTGTGGTAGACGCCCAGGTCGTGCGGCACCGAGTCGAACCCGCAGGCGTGCACGATCCGCGCCCCGGTCTCCCGCGCCCGCGCGTGGTGGCGGACGTACATCAGGTCCACGAACTCCGGCTCGCCGGTCAGGTCCACGTAGTCGGCGCCGGTCTCCGCGCAGGCCGCGACCAGTCCCTCGCCGTACCAGACGTAGGGGCCCACCGTGGTCGCCACCACCCGCGCCGAGGAGGCCAGTTCGCGCAGCGAGGCGGCGTCCGAGGAGTCGGCGCGCAGCAGCGGCAGTCCGGCGCAGTGCGGATGGTCGGCGGCCAGCCGCTCCCGCAGCTTCTCCAGTTTGCCGAGGTCCCGCCCGGCCAGCGCCCAGCGGCAGTGCGCCGGGGCGTGCGCGGCGAGGTGCCGGGCGGTCAGCTCGCCCACGAACCCGGTCGCGCCGAAGAGCACGAGGTCGTACGTCCGTTCCGTGCCGTCGGGGGTCGCGGGTGCGTCGGGGGTGTGCTCCATGAATCAGCCTTCCGCCGTCCGTGGGTGCCGTGGGCCGGGCCGCCGCGCGTGCCGGTCGCCGGGCCGTCCGCGCCGGGACCGCCCGGGTACGCAGAGGCTAGCCGCCCCGCGCGGGGCGG
>NZ_PVLV01000138.1 GCF_002982015.1 Streptomyces solincola | reverse complement strand
CCCTCCCGGGCGGCGCCCCCGCCCCCTGGGCCACCCAGCCCGACCCGGCCGCCGAGGGCGCGCCGGCCGCCGACGAGGCGCCCGACGCGGAGCCGGAACCGGAGTCGGAACCGGTCGCCGAGCCCGAGCCCGTAGGCGTACCGGAGTCGGAGCACGCACCCGAGTCGGGGTCCGAGTCGGGGTCCGAGTCGGGGTCCGGACCGGCGGTGGAGCCCGAGCCTGCCTCCGACGCCGTACCGGCTCCGGAGGCCGCCGCCCCGGAGGCCGTCGCTCCCGAGGGGGCGCCGGACGAGCCGGCCCCCGCGGCCGGGCACGAGACCGGCGTCCCGCCCGGTGACGAGCACCCGCACATCTCCTACGTCCTGCGGGTCAACGGGGCCGACCGGCCGGTGGCCGACGCCTGGATCGGCGAGTCCCTGCTGTACGTGCTGCGCGAGCGGCTGGGCCTGGCCGGGGCCAAGGACGGCTGCTCGCAGGGCGAGTGCGGGGCGTGCAACGTCCAGGTGGACGGACGCCTGGTGGCCTCCTGCCTGGTGCCCGCGGCCACCGCGGCCGGCAGCGACGTCACCACCGTCGAGGGCCTGGCCGAGCACGGCGAACCCTCCGACGTGCAGCGGGCGCTGGCCCGGTGCGGGGCCGTGCAGTGCGGCTTCTGCATCCCCGGCATGGCGATGACCGTGCACGACCTGCTGGAGGGCAACCACGCCCCCAGCGAGCTGGAGACCCGCAAGGCGCTGTGCGGCAACCTCTGCCGCTGCTCCGGCTACCGGGGCGTGCTCGACGCCGTACGCGAGGTGGTCGCCGAGCGCGGGGCGAGCGCCGCCGCCGCGGCCGAGGCGGCCGAGGCCGAGCGGGCCGCCCGCGCCGACGCCGCCGCCCCGGGCGACGGGCAGCCGCGCATCCCGCACCAGATCCCCCACCCGC
Source organism: Streptomyces solincola (assembly GCF_002982015.1). Taxonomy (GTDB): domain Bacteria; phylum Actinomycetota; class Actinomycetes; order Streptomycetales; family Streptomycetaceae; genus Streptomyces; species Streptomyces solincola. Next base: position 10,664 of record NZ_PVLV01000138.1, on the reverse strand, counting down.
ACGACGGAGGCACGGCGTGAGCATCCACGGAGACAGGGCGTGAGCAACGACGCGGCGACCGCCATCCCGGCGCTCGACTCCCTCCAGGGCACCCGGCCGGACGCACCCGTGCACGGCCTCGGCGCCTCCCTCCCGTCCGCCGACGCGCCCGCCAAGGCCGCCGGCACCTTCCCCTACGCCGCCGACCTGTGGGCCGAGGGCCTGCTGTGGGCGGCGCTGCTGCGCTCCCCGCACCCGCACGCCCGGATCGTGTCCGTGGACACCTCGGCCGCCGCCGCCATGCCCGGCGTACGGGCCGTCGTCACCCACGCCGACGTGCCGGGCGACCCCTCGTACGGCCGGAAGGTCGCCGACCGGCCGGTGTTCGCGCACGAGCTGGTCCGCCACCACGGGGAGGCGATCGCCGCGGTCGCCGCCGACCACCCGGACACCGCCCGGCTGGCCGCCGCCGCCATCGCCGTCGAGTACGAGGTGCTGGAGCCGGTCACCGACCCGGAGAAGGCGTTCGCCGCCGAACCGCTGCACCCCGACGGCAACCTGATCCGGCACATCCCGCTGCGCTACGGCGACCCGGAGGCGGCCGGCGAGGTCGTGGTCGAGGGGCTGTACCGGATCGGCCGCCAGGACCCGGCGCCCATCGGCGCGGAGGCCGGGCTCGCCGTGCCGCGCCCGGACGGCGGGGTCGACCTGTACACCGCCTCCACCGACCCGCACACCGACCGGGACCTGGCGGCCGCCTGCTTCGGGCTCGCCCCCGACCAGGTCAAGGTCGTCGTCACCGGGGTGCCCGGCGCCACCGGCGACCGCGAGGACCCCGGCTTCCAGATCCCCCTCGGCCTGCTCGCGCTGCGCACCGGCTGCCCGGTGAAGCTGGCCGCCACCCGCGAGGAGTCCTTCCTCGGGCACGCCCACCGCCACCCCACCCTGCTGCGCTACCGCCACCACGCCGACGCCGAGGGGCGGTTGGTCAAGGTGGAGGCGCAGATCCTGCTGGACGCGGGCGCCTACGCGGACTCCTCCGCCGAGTCGCTGGCCGCCGCCGTCTCCTTCGCCTGCGGCCCCTACGTCGTCCCGCACGCCTTCGTCGAAGGCTGGGCGGTGCGCACCAACAACCCGCCGTCCGGGCACGTCCGCGGCGAGGGCGCGCTTCAGGTGTGCGCCGCCTACGAGGCCCAGATGGACAAGCTGGCGCTCGAACTCGGCGTCGACCCGGCCGAGTTGCGGCTCCGCAACGCCCTCGCCACCGGTGACATCCTGCCCACCGGCCAGACCGTGACCTGCCCCGCACCGGTCGCCGAACTCCTCGTCGCGGTCCGCGACGCCCCCCTCCCCGCCCTCCCCAAGGACACACCCGAGGACGACTGGCTGCTGCCCGGCGGTCCCGAGGGCGCGGGCGAACCGGGCGCGGTGCGCCGGGGCGTCGGCTACGCCCTCGGCATGGTGCACATGCTGGGCGCGGAGGGCGCCGACGAGGTGTCCACCGCCACGGTCAAGGTGCACGACGGCCGGGCGACGGTGCTGTGCGCGGCCGTCGAGACCGGGCAGGGCTTCACCACGCTGGCCCGGCAGATCGTGCAGGACACCCTGGGCATCGACGAGGTGCACGTGGCGCCCGTCGACACCGACCAGCCGCCGGCCGGGCCCGCCGCGCACGGCCGGCACACCTGGGTCTCCGGCGGCGCGGTGGAGCGGGCCGCCAAGATGGTCCGCACCCAGTTGCTCCAGCCGCTGGCCCACAAGTTCGGGATGTCCACCGAGCTGCTCCAGATCACCGACGGCAAGATCACCTCGTACGACGGGGTGCTGTCCACCACGGTGATGGAGACGCTGGAGGGCAAGGAGCTGTGGGCCACCGCCCAGTGCCGCCCGCACCCCACCGAGCCGCTGGACGCCGGCGGCCAGGGCGACGCCTTCGTGGGCCTCGCCTTCTGCGCGATCCGCGCGGTCGTCGACGTGGACGTCGAACTGGGCTCCGTCCGGGTGGTGGAGATGGCGGTCGCCCAGGACGTGGGCCGCGTGCTCAACCCGGCGCAGCTCGCCGCCCGGATCGAGGCCGGCGTCACCATGGGCGTCGGCGCGGCGCTCACCGAGAACCTCCGCACCCCGCGCGGCCTGGTCCGCCACCCCGACCTCACCGGCTACCCGCTGCCCACCGCGCTGGACGCCCCGGACGTGCGGATCGTCAAGCTGGTCGAGGAGCGGGACGTGGTCGCCCCGTTCGGGGCGAAGCCCGCGAGCGCGGTGCCGGTCGTGACCTCGCCCGCCGCGGTCGCCGCCGCCGTCCGCGCCGCCACCGGCCGCCCGGTCAACCGCCTCCCCATCCGCCCCCAGGCGGCGGTCGCGGCGCCGCGGGGGTAGGACCGCCCGGCAACGCCCGAGGGGCGTGGACCCGTCACGGGTCCACGCCCCTCGCACTTCCCTCTCCGAGACCGCGACCGGATTCGAACCGGTGTAACTTGAGTTGCAGTCAAGCCCCTGAACCACTCGGGCACGCGGTCCTGCGCCTCTCGGCTCCCTGACCGTAGGCGAGCCCCGGGGCCCGGCTCAACGCCTCCGTCCCACCCGCAACGCGACTGCCACAGGCCGTTCACGAACCGGCGCGGGGTCGTAGGTCCAAGGGACCAGTCACCGCCCGCCTCCCGACAGGGGCGGAATACGCTTACGGACCTTACGCTGACGGCCATGGCCGCTACCGATCACCGCCCCGACGGCGACTCCCGGGTCTCCCTCCGCACCGAGGGCGTGCTGGACAAGGCGCACCGGGCCCTGAGCATCGGCACCGTCTCGGTCGTCCTGCTCATCGCCTTCGAGGCGACCGCCGTCGGGACCGCGATGCCGGTGGCGGCGCGCGAGCTGGACGGCATCCCGCTGTACGCGTTCGCCTTCTCCGCGTACTTCACCACCAGCCTGCTGGCGATGGTGCTGTCCGGGCAGTGGTCGGACCGGTCCGGGCCGCTGGCGCCGCTGGCGACCGGGATCAGCGCGTTCGGGGCGGGGCTGCTGCTGTCCGGCACGGCCGGCTCGATGCTGGCGTTCATCCTGGGACGGGCGGTGCAGGGGCTGGGCGGCGGGCTGGTGATCGTCGCGCTGTACGTGGTGATCGGCCGGGCGTACGCGGAGCATCTGCGGCCCTCGATCATGGCGGCGTTCGCGGCGAGCTGGGTGGTGCCCTCGGTGGTGGGGCCGCTGATCGCCGGCACGGTCACCGAGACCCTGGGCTGGCGCTGGGTGTTCGCCGGCATCCCGGTGCTCGTCGTCCTGCCGCTCGCGCTCGCGCTGCCCGCGATCCGGCGGATGGCCTCGGGCCCGGCCGACCCAGCGGCCCCGCCGCCCTTCGACCGGCGCCGCATCCGCCTGGCGCTCGCGATCTCGCTGGGCGCGGGGCTGTTCCAGTACGCGGGGCAGGACCTGCGTCCGCTGTCGGCGGTCCTGGCGCTCGCGGGCGCGGCGCTGCTCGTCCCCGCCGCGCTCGGGCTGCTGCCGGCCGGCACCTTCCGGGCCGCCCGCGGCCTGCCCTCCGTGGTGCTGCTGCGCGGCGTCGCGGCCGGCTCCTTCATCGCGGCGGAGTCCTTCGTGCCGCTGATGCTGGTCACCCAGCGCGGGCTGAGCCCCACGCTGGCCGGGCTGTCCCTGGCGGTGGGCGGGGCGACCTGGGCGTTCGGCTCCTGGGTCCAGTCCCGGCCCCGGGTGGAGCCCTACCGCGAGCGCCTGGTCGTCCTCGGCATGCTGCTGGTCGCGGCCGCGATCCTCACCGCGCCCACCGTCCTGATCCCGGCCGTCCCGGTCTGGACCGTCGCGGTGGCCTGGGCGTTCGGCTGCCTGGGCATGGGTCTGGTGATCGCCTCCACCAGCGTGCTGCTGCTGAAGCTGTCCGCGCCGCACGAGGCGGGCACCAACTCGGCCGCCCTCCAGATCTCCGACGGCCTGTCCAATGTCCTCCTCCTCACCGCCGGCGGCGCCGCCTTCGCCGCCCTCGGCGGCCGCCTCCTCGCCACCACCGCCCACGGAGCCGCGGCCACCGCCGCCCCCTCCCACCCGGTCGCCTTCGCCGCGGTCTTCGTCCCGATGGCCGCGGTGGCCCTCGCCGGCGCATGGGTGGCGACCCGGCTGCGGGAGTAGGGGCTCGCGGTCGTCCCGCGGTCGGACGCGCTCGCAGAGGGCACGCGCAACGCGTCGGGGGCGCGGCTGCGCGCTCTGGCGTACTGAGCGCGTTCCGAGCCGGCTGTGACCCATCTCGCATCCGCCCGCCCCCTCGCGGCGTTCGCCCGGACGGCGGGCGGTCCACCGGTAGGGTGGCCCGGTTGTCGTACGTAACGCCGTGACCGAGGGGCAGCGCCGTCAGATCGTGACCACCACCGCCTCCCACCACCTCTCGCCCGCCTTCCCCGGCCGCGCCCCCTGGGGCACCGCCAGCAAGCTCCGCGCCTGGCAGCAGGGCGCCATGGACCGCTACCTCCAGGAACAGCCGCGCGACTTCCTCGCGGTGGCCACCCCCGGCGCCGGGAAGACCACGTTCGCGCTGACGCTGGCCTCCTGGCTGCTGCACCACCACGTGGTGCAGCAGGTCACCGTGGTCGCGCCCACCGAGCACCTGAAGAAGCAGTGGGCGGCCGCCGCCGCGCGGATAGGGATCAAGCTGGACCCGGACTACAGCGCCGGCCCGCTGAGCAGGGAGTACCACGGCGTCGCCGTCACCTACGCCGGCGTCGGCGTGCGCCCCATGCTGCACCGCAACCGCAGCGAGCAGCGCAAGACCCTCGTCATCCTGGACGAGATCCACCACGCCGGCGACTCCAAGTCCTGGGGTGAGGCGTGCCTGGAGGCGTTCGAGCCGGCCACCCGCCGCCTCGCGCTCACCGGCACCCCGTTCCGCTCGGACACCAACCCCATCCCCTTCGTCAGCTACGAGGAGGGCGACGACGGCATCCGGCGCTCCTCCGCCGACTACACGTACGGCTACGGCAACGCGCTCGGCGACGGCGTCGTCCGCCCGGTGATCTTCCTCAGCTACAGCGGCAACATGCGCTGGCGCACCAAGGCCGGCGACGAGATCGCCGCCCGGCTCGGCGAGCCGATGACCAAGGACGCCGTCTCCCAGGCCTGGCGCACCGCGCTGGACCCGCGCGGCGACTGGATGCCCAACGTGCTGCGCGCCGCCGACACCCGGCTCACCGAGGTCCGCAAGGCCATCCCGGACGCCGGCGGCCTGGTCATCGCCTCCGACCAGGACTCCGCCCGCGCCTACGCCAAGCTGATCCGCGAGATCACCGGCGCCAGGGCCACCGTCGTGCTCTCCGACGACGCCGGCGCGTCCAAGCGGATCGACGAGTTCAGCGAGGGCGACGACCGCTGGATGGTCGCCGTCCGGATGGTGTCCGAGGGCGTCGACGTCCCGCGCCTGGCCGTCGGCGTCTACGCCACGACCATCTCCACGCCCCTGTTCTTCGCCCAGGCCGTCGGCCGCTTCGTCCGCTCACGCCGCCGCGGCGAGACCGCCTCCGTCTTCCTCCCCACCATCCCCAACCTCCTCACCTTCGCCAACGAGATGGAGGTCGAGCGCGACCACGCCCTCGACAAGCCGAAGAAGGCCGGCGAGGAGGACCCGTACGCGGAGTCCGAGAAGGAGATGGCCGAGGCCAACCGGGAGGAGGACGAGGACACCGGCGAGCAGGACGCGCTGCCCTTCGAGGCGCTGGAGTCCGACGCCGTCTTCGACCGGGTGCTCTACGACGGGGCCGAGTTCGGCATGCAGGCCCACCCCGGCAGCGCCGAGGAGCAGGACTACCTCGGCATCCCCGGCCTCCTGGAACCCGACCAGGTCCAGCTCCTGCTGCGCAAACGCCAGGCCCGCCAGATCGCGCACAGCAAGCAGAAGCCCGCCGAGGAGGCCGACCTCCTCGAACTGCCCGCCGAACGCCGCCCGGTGATCTCCCACAAGGAACTGCTGGAGCTGCGCAAGCAGTTGAACACCATGGTCGGCGCCTACGTCCACCAGTCCGGCAAGCCGCACGGTGTGATCCACACCGAGCTGCGCCGCGTCTGCGGCGGCCCGCCCAGCGCCGAGGCCACCGCCGGCCAGATCCGCGAACGGATCAAGAAGGTCCAGGAGTGGGCCACCCGCATGCGCTGAGACGCACCGGCCGACGACGGACATGATCGGGCCAGCGGAGGGACGCGAACCGGCCTGGTCCGGCTGATCGCGCCCGGATTCTGGACGAGGTCTTCCGCTCAGCGGAGTCGCTCGCTACATTCCCGCCAATCGCAAAGAAACGCCCCGTGGCAGCGCCGCCGCGGAGCGCAGCCGGTGCGCCTTGGCCTGCCGGCGGCCTCTCCGCGCGTCGCCGACGGGACCGGCGACCCCACCGCCGGAGAGCACCCGCCGTCACTCACCTGAAGAGAGGGCGTCGTGACCGCGGAGACATCCCAGACGCTCGACCGGGGACTGCGTGTCCTCAAGCTGCTCGCCGACACCGACCACGGTCTCACCGTGACCGAGCTGTCCAACCGGCTCGGAGTCAACCGGACCGTCGTCTACCGACTGCTCGCCACCCTGGAGCAGCACGCCCTGGTCCGCCGCGACCTCGGCGGCCGGGCCCGCGTCGGCCTGGGCGTGCTGCGCCTGGGCCGCCAGGTCCATCCGCTCGTACGCGAGGCCGCGCTGCCCGCGCTGCGCGCGCTGGCCGAGGACATAGGGGCCACCGCCCACCTCACCCTGGTCGACGGCGCCGACGCGCTCGCCGTCGCCGTGGTCGAGCCGACCTGGACCGACTACCACGTGGCCTACCGGGCCGGCTTCCGCCACCCGCTGGACCGGGGCGCCGCCGGCCGCGCCATCCTCGCCGCCCGCCAGGCCCTCCCGGACGACCCCGGCTACACCCTCACCCACGGCGAACTGGAGGCCGGCGCGAGCGGCGCGGCCGCCCCGCTGCTCGGGGTCACCGGCGTCGAGGGCAGCGTCGGCGTGGTCATGCTCGCCGACGCCGTGCCCGAGCGGGTCGGCCCCCGCGTCATGGACGCCGCCCGCGAGGTCGCCGACGCCCTGCGCTGACCGCCCGATAGATTGGCCGGGTGTCCTCCTGGCTCTCCCGTCTCCCGCGCGCCCGCGCCCTCGTCCTGTGCGCCCTGCCCCTGCTGGCGCTGCTGCTCGTCGCCGGGCTGGCGCCGCTGCCGTTCACCGTGGCGCAGCCGGGCACGACCAGCGACGTGCTCGGCGAGCACCGGGGCGAGCCGGTGATCACCATCTCCGGCGCCCCGGTGCGCCGCACCGACGGCCGTCTGCTGATGACCACGATCCTGGCCACCGGCCCGGACGCCGACGTGGACCTCGGGGACGTGGTCGACGGCTGGTTCCGCACCGACCGGGCCGTGCTGCCCAGGGGCTCGGTCTACCCGCCCGGCCAGAGCGAGGCCGAGATCGAGAAGCGCAACCTCGGCCAGATGGAGCAGTCCCAGAACAGCGCCGTCACCGCCGCCCTCGGCTACCTCGGCCGCAGCCCCCAGCAGGTGAAGGTGGACCTGCGGCTGGCCGACGTCGGCGGCCCGAGCGCCGGGCTGTTCTTCGCCCTCGGCATCGTGGACAAGATCCGCGGCGACGGCTCCGGCGGCGACCTGACCGGCGGCCGCACCATCGCCGGTACGGGCACGGTCGCCGCCGACGGCACGGTCGGCGCCGTCGGCGGGGTCTCCCTGAAGACCCAGGCCGCCCGCCGCGACGGCGCGACCGTCTTCCTCGTCCCGAAGGCCGAGTGCGCCCAGGCCGAGGCCGAGCTCCCGGCCGGGATGAGGCTGGTGCCGGTCACCGCCCTCAAGGACGCGGTGGCGTCGCTGACCGCGCTGGAGCAGGGCAAGGCCGTCCCGAGCTGCTGACCGGGCCGCCTGCGTCCCGCACTGGCCGGAAACCGCCGCCCGTGCGGAGCCGCGCCTACTCTCCCGACGCCTACTCTCCCGACGCCTGCTCCACCAGCGGGATGATCCGCAGCGGCACCGGGTTCTCCATCACGATCGCCGTGGAGGCCCGCACGATCCCGGCGAAGCCCACCACCCGGTCGATGACCCGCTGGAGGTCCGCGTTGGAGCGGGCGACCAGCCGGCAGAGCATGTCCCCGGTGCCGGTCGTGGTGTGCAGCTCCAGCACCTCCGGCACGCCCGCCAGGTGCTCGCGTACGTCCCGGCCCTGGCCCTGCTTGATCTCCAGGGTGGCGAACGCGGTCACCGGATAGCCCAGCGCCGCCGGATCCACGTCCGGGCCGAAGCCGCGGATCACGCCCTGCGACTGGAGCCGGTCCAGCCGCGCCTGCACCGTCCCCCGCGCCACCCCGAGCCGCCGGGACGCCTCCAGGACGCCGATCCGCGGCTCGCGGGCCAGCAGGGCGATGAGCCGGCCGTCCAGATGATCGATCGCCATGTCCGTCTCCCGGTAGTCATCCTGTACAGAAGTGCCGACCATCGTGCACCCCGACTGGACAGACTGACCAGTGATCGCGCGAACTATTGCGCACCTTGCCAAACGGCGGGAACCTGCCGCCATGACAGAGACCCTCTCCTCCACGCCCCACACCGCTCGGCAGGCCGACCCCTTCCCGGTGAAGGGAATGGACGCGGTCGTCTTCGCCGTCGGCAACGCCAAGCAGGCCGCGCACTACTACTCCACGGCCTTCGGCATGAAGCTGGTCGCCTACTCCGGACCGGAGAACGGCACCCGCGAGACCGCCAGCTACGTGCTCACCAACGGCGCGGCCCGGTTCGTCTTCACCTCCGTCATCAAGGTCGCCACCGACCGCGGCCGCTTCCTCGCCGACCACGTCGCCGCGCACGGCGACGGCGTGGTGGACCTCGCCATCGAGGTGCCGGACGCCCGCAAGGCGTACGCCTACGCCGTCGAGCAGGGCGCCACCGGCCTCGAAGAGCCGCACGAGGTCAAGGACGAGCACGGCACCGTCGTCCTCGCCGCGATCGCCACCTACGGCAAGACCCGGCACACGCTCGTCGAGCGCACCGGCTACGACGGCCCCTACCTGCCCGGCTACGTCGCCGCCGACCCGATCGTCGAGCCGCCGGCCAAGCGCACCTTCCAGGCCATCGACCACTGCGTGGGCAACGTCGAACTCGGCCGGATGAACGAGTGGGTCGGCTTCTACAACAAGGTCATGGGCTTCACCAACATGAAGGAGTTCGTGGGCGACGACATCGCCACCGAGTACTCCGCGCTCATGTCCAAGGTCGTCGCGGACGGCACCCTGAAGGTGAAGTTCCCGATCAACGAGCCGGCGATCGCGAAGAAGAAGTCGCAGATCGACGAGTACCTGGAGTTCTACGGCGAGGCCGGCGTCCAGCACATCGCGCTCGCCACCAACGACATCGTCGCCACCGTGCGCAGCATGCGCGCCGCGGGCGTGAAGTTCCTCGACACCCCCGACTCGTACTACGACACCCTCGGCGAGTGGGCCGGCGAGACCCGGGTGCCGGTGGAGACCCTGCGCGAGCTGAAGATCCTGGTCGACCGCGACGAGGACGGCTACCTGCTGCAGATCTTCACCAAGCCGGTCCAGGACCGCCCGACCGTCTTCTTCGAGATGATCGAGCGCCACGGCTCCATGGGCTTCGGCAAGGGCAACTTCAAGGCCCTGTTCGAGGCCATCGAGCGCGAGCAGGAGAAGCGCGGCAACCTCTGATCTCCCCCCACGGGGAACCGGCCGGCCGGCGGGCGCGCCCAACGACGTGCGCACCCGCCGGCCGTCGTGCGGCGGTGAGCGGACCGCCGGCCGCGACCGTACGGGGAGCGGACCGGGTGGCCGCGACCGTACGGGGGGCGCGGCCACCCCTCCCGTGCGCCCGGCCCTCAGCGCGCGGTCTTCTCCGGGGCCGTCCCCGCCGCCTTCTCCGGGGCCCCCTTCTTCGGGGCCTTCACCGGAGGCTTCGGCGGGCGGCCGCCCGGGCTCTGCGGGATGCCGGAGCCGTACACGTCCCGGGGGCCGCCGTCCGCCGGTTCGCCCATCTCCTCCAGGGACTCCCGGGCCGCCGGGGCGTCCAGCGGCGAGAAGTACGGATTGGTCCGCAGCGCCTCCGCCAGATGGCGGCGAGCCGGGCCGGTCAGCCCCAGCGCCCGCTCGATCCGCCCCCGGCGGTACGCCAGGACCGCGCTGCGCGGCCCCCGCTCGTGCGCCCGGCGCGCGTACGGCAGCGCGTCCCGCTCCCGCCCCGCCCGGAACAGCGCCCAGCCCAGCGCGTCCGCCACCTCGGGCGAGCGGTGCCGCCGCACCCACCAGCGCTCCATCAGCGCCGCCGCCGCCTCCTCCGCCTCCCCGTTCTCCGTCTGCCACCGGGCCGCCGCCACCGCCTCGTCCACCCCGTGCGCGGACCGCCGCGCCACCTCCGCCCGCAGCAGCTCCCCGTACGCCTCCGCGCCCTCCTCGTCCCCGCGCGCCCGCGCCAGTTCGGCCGCCGCCAGGACGTACACCGGCAGCGGACGCGCCTTCACCGCCGCCGCGTACCCGGCCGCCGCCTCCTCGCCCCGGCCCAGCGAGGCCAGCGCCCGCGCCCGCCCGGCCAGCGCCGACGGCTCGCTCGGCGTCAGCCGCAGCGCCGCCTCGCACCAGGCCAGCGCGTCCGCCGGCTCACCCCGCTCCCAGGCCACCCCACCCACCCGGACCAGCGCCGCCGACTTC
>NZ_PVLV01000137.1 GCF_002982015.1 Streptomyces solincola | reverse complement strand
GCCGTAAGGGGGAGTGGCGGACACTTCGCGCCGTGCCTCGCCGTGCGCCTCCTCGGGCGGGCCGGTGGAACCTACACTGGCGCCGGGGCGCACGGCCCCGCCGTATAGGGGTGGTTGACGGTGCGTAAGGCGTTGATGGTGACCGGGGTGTCGGTCGGCGTCTGCCTGAGCTTCGTCGCGCTGCTCGTGGTCGGCACCTACACCGCCGCCGCCGGGCTGCTCGGCGGGGCGGGGGCGGGCGTCGCCGGAGCGGTGGGCCTGGCCAAGGGCGCGGTCCCGGCCGCGTACCAGCCACTGGTGCAGAAGTGGGGCAACCTCTGCCCGGCGATCAACCCGGCGCTGCTGGCCGCCCAGCTCTACCAGGAGAGCGGCTGGAACCCGCGGGCGGTCAGCCCGGCCGACGCCCGCGGCATCGCCCAGTTCATCCCCGGCACCTGGGCGGCGCACGGGGTGGACGGCGACAGCGACGGCGACCGGGACATCTGGGACCCGGCCGACGCGATCCCGTCGGCGGCCTCGTACGACTGCGAACTGGCGAAGTACGTCAAGGACGTTCCCGGCGACGCCACCAGCAACATGCTCGCCGCCTACAACGCCGGCGCGTACCGGGTGATAAGGGCCGGCGGCGTCCCGGCCATCAGCGAGACCCGCAACTACGTCCGGATCATCCGCAGCCTGGAGAAGAGCTTCGCCCGCCCGGTCGGCCGGATCGAGCCCTCCCGGCAGGCGGCCGCGGCCATCTCCTTCGCCCAGTCCAAGCTCGGCACCCCCTATCTGTGGGGCGGCAACGGCACCCCCGAGCAGCAGGGCCGGTTCGACTGCTCCGGGCTCACCCAGGCCGCGTACCGGACCGTCGGGATCGAGCTGCCGCGGGTGGCGAACGACCAGTACAACGCCGGACCGCACCCCTCGCGCGAGGAGCTGCTGCCGGGCGATCTGGTCTTCTTCTCCGACGACCTGACGAACAGCCGGGCGATCCGGCACGTCGGCATCTACGTGGGCGGCGGATACATGATCAACGCACCCTTCACCGGGGCCGTGATCCGCTTCGACAAGATCGACACACCGGACTACTTCGGGGCCACCCGGGTGACCGAAGATGGCGCGAAAGCGTTGCCCAGGGACCTGCCGGGGAGCGCCTGAGCTGCGAAGACGCATCACTCTTCGATAACGTCATGGTGATCGTTCCGTGGAGAGTGGAACCTCTCCCCCGCGGAGGTCGTTCTCTTGTCCACGGGTGCGGCGGCTCACGGCCGCCGCACACAGGTGGCTTGGCCGCCACCGGCAGACAGTGCGTCACGGGCCGCGAGGGCGTCACGGGACACGAGAGCAAGGGGCCGCGGCAGATGGCTGGACTCGCGTCGGACGGGTCGAACCCCGATGTCGGCCTGCTCTACGACATCAACGGCCTGGCCGGCTCCACCCCTTCCTGGTTCGACCATGCCATGGCGTTCACCGGCGAGTACGGCATCCTCATCGCCCTGGTGCTGCTGGTGCTGGGCTGCTGGTGGAGCGTGCGCCGGCGCGGCGCCGCCGAGGACTCCGTCGCCGCCGTCGCCGGGATCGTCTGGGCCCCGCTCGCGGCCGGCGTCGCCCTGCTGGTCAACATCCCCATCCGGGGCTTCGTCGAGCGCCCCCGGCCCTTCCTGGACCACCAGGGCCTGGACGTCCTGGTCCCGGGCAAGAGCGACTACTCCTTCGTCAGCGACCACGCCACGCTCGCCATGGCCGTGGCCGCCGCGCTGTTCGTCGCCCACCGCCGCTACGGGCTGGCCGCCATCGGCCTGGCGCTGGCCGAGGGCTTCTGCCGGGTCTACCTCGGCGTGCACTACCCCACCGACGTGATCGGCGGCCTCGCGCTCGGTACGGCGGTGGCGCTGCTGCTCGCCCCGGTCGCCCTCGCCCTGCTCACCCCGCTGGTCGCGGCGGTCGCCCGGTCCGGGCGGCTCGGCGGGCTGGTGCGCTCCCGCCGCGCCGACGACGGCCGGCGCGCGCAGGCCCCGGCGGCCGTGCCCGAGCAGGCGCCGCTGCCCGCGCCGGGCACGGGAGCCGGCGCCGACCCGGACGAGAACGGGCTCGCGGCCTGACCCCGGACCGGTGGCGCCCCGCCCGGCCTCAGTGCGCGGGCGGGCGCTGCGGGGGTACGCCCGCCTCCGCCTCGGCCCGCGCCGAGTGCGCGGCGGCGTCGGCGCGGGCGCGGTCGCGTGAGCGGCGGGCCGGACCCTGCCAGCCGCAGCCGCACCGGGCGACGGAGAACGCCCCGTGCTCGACCGCGGTGGCGGTGTGGCCGGTGGCGGACGGGACGTCAGGGGCGGCGGGCGGTTCATGCGCGGGCACGGCTCCACCGTACCGGGGAGGCGAGGGCGCGTGACGGGCCGCCGGGGCGGTCGTTGAACGAGGGGAGCGGAGGTCGGCGCCACCGGCTCCGGGACACCCGGGCGCGGCGCGGACACGGCAGACCCCCGCTCGCGGGTACGGCGTCAGGCTTCGGCAGCGGCACAGCGTTGGGGGTCGGCAGGCGATGGTGCAGCAGCGCAGGCGCGGAGGCGGCGCGGCCGCCGTCACCGCCGCCGTGATGGGGGCGATGACGGCGACCGGATGCTCCGCGGCGGCGGACGCCTCGCCCGCCCCGGACCCGGCCCGGGCCGTGCGCACCGCCCCCGACGTGCTGGCCCGCTCGGTCACCTCCAAGGCGCGTACGTCGATGGAGATGGCGACCGGCGGGACCCGGGTCACCATCCGGGGCGAGGGCGCCTACGACTTCGTACGGGGCCGCGGGCGGCTGAAGGTGGTGCTGCCGCGCGACCCGTCCGGCGCGGAGGGGCACCGCCCCATCACCGAACTGCTCGCCCCCGGCGCGCTGTACATGAAGAACCGGGGCGCGGGGGTGCCAGCCGACAAGTGGGTGCGGGTGGACACCGCCGGGCTGTCCGACGGCAACCTCGTCACCGGCGGGGCCACCGACCCGGGGGCCGCCGCCGAACTGCTGCGCGGCGCGCGGAGCGTCCGCCACGTCGGCGAGGAGGAGCTGGCCGGGGTGCCGGTCACCCACTACCAGGGCGTCGCCGACCTCGGGCACGCCGCCCGGGCCGCCTCCCCGGGGCTGCGCGCGGTGCTCGCGGCGGCGGCGAAAGGGTTCACCGAGGACAGCGTGCCGTTCGACGTCTACCTCGACCGGGAGGGGCGGCTGCGCAAGGTGCGCCACCAGTTCAGCTTCGTCAACGAGGGGCGCACGGTGGCGGTCGCCTCCACCACGCTGCTGTACGAGTTCGGCGCGCCGGTCACCGTGGTGCTGCCGCCGGCCCGGGACATCTACACGGGGAAGGTCGGGATGTAGCTTCACGACCCCGTCCGGGCGGGGTCGGGTGGTCGGAAGAATGGTCCGGACGTGTCATGCGCGGCGCGTGCCGGGCTCCCTACGCTGGAGAGCCGGAAGGGCAGCGAGACGGCGGCGACGGGGGCGCGGACCGCGACTGCGACCGCGTCCGCTACCCGACCGTGACCGCGACCGGGAACGCTTCTCCAGGAAGAGGTGATGTGCGTGGCACCGCCCAGCCCGATGACCGTCCAGGACTGCGTCGCCCTCGCCGAGATCGAGCTGTGCGGCGAGCTGATGATCGCCGCGTCCGGATCGGACGGCGACAAGCTGAGCGCCGCGCTCATCGACGAGGTGCTGAACGTCGTGCCGGCGGGACGCGGCCCCGCGACGCCCTGAAGACCTGGGCGCGGGCCGGACACGGCGACGCCCGTCGGGCGGTCCCGGACGGGGCCGGCTCGGCGGGCGTCACGGCGGGCGTCACGGCGGGCGTCACGGCGGGCGTCACGGCGGGCGTCACGACGGGCGTCACGACGGGCGTCACGACGGGCGTCACGACGGGCGTTTTTCGGCCATACCCGGTGGCGAGCGGCGCCTACGGCCGTGACGGCCGTGACGGCCGCGCCGGACGGCAGCGCGGTGGCGGCTCAGGTGCGGAGCATGCGGGCGATGGCCTTGGTGGCCTCCTCGACCTTGGCGTCGATCTCGTCGCCGCCCTTGACCGCCGCGTCGGCGACGCAGTGCCGCAGGTGCTCCTCCAGCAACCGCAGCGCGAAGGACTGGAGCGCCTTCGTGGACGCGGAGACCTGGGTGAGTATGTCGATGCAGTAGACGTCCTCGTCGACCATCCGCTGGAGGCCCCGGATCTGGCCCTCGATGCGGCGCAGCCGCTTCAGGTGCTCGTCCTTCTGCTTGTGGTAGCCGTGCACCCCGCGGTCGTGGTCGGTGACGGGCGCCTGGTCGGTCACCGGGTCCGCACCGCCCGTCACGGCGCCGGCGCCGGAGTCGGCCGGAAGGCCGGCGGCCTCGGTGCTCGTCATGGCGTCCTCCCGTTGTCGGATAAGGGTTCTGATACCCCTCGTGGGTATATGGTACCGGCCGGTCGCAAAAGGTGGCCGGGGGGCGGTTCTGTTCACTGTGCCCGATGGGCGACACTGAAGAACGCCGGTTAGCCGTGGCCGGATGATGCGCCTAGCATCAGCCTGACCGAAACCCATGCACCCCGAGGACCCTCTGTGCGCTTTCGTCTGACCCCCAGGGAGACGAGCTTCTACGACATGTTCTCCGCGTCCGCGGACAACATCGTCACGGGCTCCAAGCTCCTGATGGAACTGCTCGGAGCGGACTCCTCCGCACGGGCCGAGATCGCGGAGCGGATGCGGGCGGCGGAGCACGCGGGGGACGACGCGACCCACGCGATCTTCCACCAGTTGAACTCCTCCTTCATCACGCCGTTCGACCGCGAGGACATCTACGCCCTCGCCTCGTCGCTCGACGACATCATGGACTTCATGGAGGAGGCGGTCGACCTGGTCGTCCTCTACAACGTCAAGGAACTCCCCAAGGGCGTCGAGCAGCAGATCGAGGTGCTCTCGCGGGCGGCCGAGCTGACCGCCGAGGCCATGCCGCACCTGCGGACCATGGACAACCTCACCGAGTACTGGATCGAGGTCAACCGGCTGGAGAACCAGGCCGACCAGATCCACCGCAAGCTGCTGGCCCACCTCTTCAACGGCAAGTACGACGCCATGGAGGTGCTGAAGCTCAAGCAGATCGTGGACGTGCTGGAAGAGGCCGCCGACGCCTTCGAGCACGTCGCGAACACGGTGGAGACCATCGCGGTCAAGGAGTCCTGAGCTTCGTGGACACCTTCGCGCTGGTCGTGACCATCGGCGTCGCGCTCGGCTTCACCTACACCAACGGCTTCCACGACTCGGCGAACGCCATCGCCACCTCCGTCTCCACCCGGGCGCTGACCCCGCGGGCCGCGCTGGCCATGGCCGCGGTGATGAACCTCGCCGGCGCCTTCCTCGGCAGCGGGGTCGCCAAGACCGTCAGCGAGGGCCTGATCGAGACGCCGCACGGGCGCAACGGGATGGGGATCCTGTTCGCCGCGCTGGTGGGCGCGATCGTCTGGAACCTGATCACCTGGTACTTCGGGCTGCCCTCGTCGTCCTCGCACGCGCTGTTCGGCGGCATGGTCGGCGCGGCGCTCGCCGGCGGCACGGAGGTCATCTGGACCGGCGTGCTGGACAAGATCGTCATCCCGATGTTCGTCTCGCCGGTGATCGGCCTGCTGGTCGGCTACCTGGTGATGTGCGCGATCCTGTGGATGTTCCGCAAGGCCAACCCGCACAAGGCCAAGCGCGGCTTCCGGATAGCGCAGACCGTCTCGGCGGCCGGCATGGCGCTGGGCCACGGCCTCCAGGACGCCCAGAAGACCATGGGCATCGTGGTGATGGCGCTGGTCATCGCCGACGTCCAGGACGCGGGCGACGCCATCCCGATCTGGGTCAAGATCGCCTGTGCGGTGATGCTGTCGCTGGGCACCTACGCCGGCGGGTGGCGCATCATGCGGACCCTCGGCCGCAAGATCATCGAGCTGGACCCGCCGCAGGGGTTCGCCGCGGAGACCACCGGCGCCTCGATCATGTTCGGCTCGGCGTTCATCTTCCACGCGCCGATCTCCACCACCCACGTCATCACCTCGGCGATCATGGGCGTCGGCGCGACCAAGCGGGTCAACGCGGTCCGCTGGGGCGTCGCCAAGAACATCATCCTCGGCTGGTTCATCACCATGCCGGCCGCCGCCCTGGTGGCCGCGCTGAGCTTCTACGGGGTGAAGCTGCTCTTCGGCTGAGCGCTGAGCGCCGAGCCCGGAAGCAGGAAAGGGGGCCCGCCGCCCCGGGTGAACACCCGGGGCGGCGGGCCCTCGGCCGTGCGGTGGCACCGCCATGCAGCACCGCAGGGCGCCTGGTCCCGGTCCCGGCGGCGTACCGCGGGCCCGGGAGCGGGGCGGGGCCGGTCAGCCGAAGCGGCCCGAGATGTAGTCCTCGGTCGCCTGCACCGAGGGGTTGGAGAAGATCCGGTCGGTCTCGTCGATCTCCACCAGCTTGCCCGGCTGCCCCACGGCCGCCAGGTTGAAGAAGGCGGTCCGGTCCGACACGCGGGCCGCCTGCTGCATGTTGTGGGTCACGATGACGATCGTGAACCGCTCCTTCAGCTCGCTGATCAGGTCCTCGATGGCGAGCGTGGAGATCGGGTCCAGCGCCGAGCAGGGCTCGTCCATCAGCAGCACGTCCGGCTCGACCGCGATGGCGCGGGCGATGCACAGCCGCTGCTGCTGGCCGCCGGACAGGCCCGAGCCGGGCTTGTTCAGCCGGTCCTTGACCTCGTCCCACAGGTTCGCGCCGCGCAGCGAGCGCTCCACCACGGCGGTCAGCTCGTTCTTCTTGTACGAGCCGTTCAGCCGCAGCCCGGCCGCCACGTTGTCGAAGATCGACATGGTGGGGAACGGGTTCGGCCGCTGGAACACCATGCCGACCGTGCGGCGCACGGCGACCGGGTCGACCCCGGAGCCGTAGAGGTTCTCGTCGTCCAGCATCACCTTGCCCTCGACGCGGCCGCCGGGGGTGACCTCGTGCATGCGGTTCAGGGTGCGCAGGAAGGTGGACTTGCCGCAGCCGGAGGGGCCGATGAAGGCCGTCACGGAGCGGGGCTCGACGGTCATCGAGATGTCGTCGATCGCCTTGTGGGAGCCGTAGTAAGCGGACAGTCCGCTGACGTCGATGCGCTTGGCCATATCAATCACTACTTCCGGGTGCCGGGTCAGCGGCTGGTCTTCGGGGCCTTCCAGCGGGCGATGCCGCGGGCCACCAGATTGAGGATCATGACGAACGCGATCAGCACCAGGGCGGCGCCCCAGGCCCGGTCGTAGGAGGCGTCGCTGCCGACCTTGTACTGGTCCCAGATGTAGAAGGGCAGCGACGACTGCGGTCCGTCGAAGGGGTTGGCGTTGATCATCTGGCTGCCGAAGACCAGCAGCAGGATCGGGGCGGTCTCGCCGGCGACGCGCGCGATGGCGAGCATCACACCGGTGGTGATGCCGCCGATCGCGGTGGGCAGCACCACCTTCAGGATCACCCGCCACTTGGGCACGCCCAGGGCGAGGGCGGCCTCGCGCAGCTCGTTGGGCACGAGCTTGAGCATCTCCTCGGTGGAGCGGACGACCACCGGGACCATCAGGATCGTCAGCGCCAGCGCGCCCATCAGGCCGGACGGGCCGATGCCCGCGATCAGCATGATGGAGAGGATGAACAGGCCGGCCACGATCGAGGGGATGCCGGTCATCACGTCGACGAAGAAGGTGACGGCGCGGGCCAGCGCGCCCCGGCCGTACTCGACCAGGTAGACGGCGGTCAGCAGGCCGATCGGGGCGGCGATCGCGGTCGCCAGGCCCACCTGCTCCAGGGTGCCGAGCAGCGCGTGGTAGACGCCGCCGCCCGGTTCGAAGCCGACGACCCCCGCCATGGAGTGGGTCAGGAAGTAGCCGTCGACGACCTTGGCGCCGCGGCTGACCGTGGTCCAGATCAGCGAGAGCAGCGGCACCACGGCGAGGAGGAAGCAGACCCACACGGCGCTGGTGGCCAGGCGGTCGCGGGCCTGGCGCCGGTTCTCCACGGCGGAGGTCACCACGTAGGAGATGACGACGAACAGGAGGGCGGATATCAGGCCCCACTGGACCCGGCTGTGCAGCCCGGCGGCCAGGCCGGTGCCGACGCCGAGGACGATCGCGGCGGCGGCGAAGCCGGCCGGAGCCCAGCGCGGCAGGCCGCGGCGGCTGAGGCTGCCGCGGGGGGAGGTGCGGACGGGTGCGTCCTGGACAGCGTGGCTCATCAGGCGTTCGCCCCCGAGTACTCCTTGCGGCGCGCGATGATCAGGCGGGCCGCGCCGTTGACCAGCAGGGTGAGGACGAAGAGCACCAGGCCGGAGGCGATCAGCGCGTCCCGTCCGAGCTGGTTGGCCTCGTCGAACTTCGCGGCGATGTTCTGCGCGAAGGTGCCGCCGCCCGGGTCGAGCAGGTGCAGCGAGATGAGGAAGTTGGGGGAGAGGACCGTGGCCACGGCCATGGTCTCGCCGAGCGCGCGGCCCAGGCCCAGCATCGAGGCGGAGATCACGCCGGAGCGGCCGAAGGGCAGCACCGCCATCCGGATCACCTCCCAGCGGGTGGCGCCCAGGGCCAGGGCGGCCTCCTCGTTCATCCGCGGCACCTGGAGGAAGACCTCGCGGGAGACGCTGGTCACGATGGGCAGGATCATGATCGCCAGCAGGATGCCCACGGTGAACAGCGAGCGGGCGATGCCGACCTGGGTCTTCTCGAAGACGTAGGTCCAGCCGAGGAACTGGTCCAGCCAGAGGTTGAGCCCCTCCAGGTACGGGACGAGGAAGAGGGCGCCCCAGATGCCGTAGATGATCGACGGCACGGCGGCCAGCAGGTCCACCACGTACGCCAGCGGCGCGGCCAGTCGGCGCGGGGCGTAGTGCGAGATGAACAGCGCGATGCCGACGGCGATCGGAACGGCGATCACCATGGCGACGACCGAGCTGACGACGGTGCCGAAGAGCAGCACGGCGATGCCGAACTCGGGCGGGTTGCCGGTGGGGTTCCAGCCGAAGGTGGTGAGGAAGTTGCCCTCGTTCTCGGCGAGGGCGAGGGAGGCGCGGTAGGTGAGGAACACGGCGATGGACGCCATGATCACCAGCACCAGGATGCCGGAGCCGCGGGACAGGCCGAGGAAGATCCTGTCCCCGGCCCTCCCGGTGGAGGCGCCCGGTTTCCCGGCGGCCGGGGCGGCCGGTGGCTTGTCAGTGGTGAGAGTCATGCTCGTTTCCGGTCTGTGGGGCGGGGCCGCTCGCGCGGCTCCGCTGGCGGCGGTGCACCGGATGGGGTGGGCGGGGGCGGCCGGTCACGGCGCCGCAGGCCCCGCGGAAC